>JBDTOI010000275.1:0-3042 GCA_039933315.1 Pyrinomonadaceae bacterium | reverse complement strand
GTGGCAGATGGGACTGACGGGGAAACAGTAGGCAGGAGGCAGACGGCAGTAGGCAGTAGGCACCGTCTGCCGTCTGCCGTCTGCCGTCTGCCTACTGCCTACTGCCTTTCGCCTTCTGAGTCACCCGCGTAATGAATTCTGTCTTCCCGTCCGTGTAAGCCACGCGATCGTTTCGATAATCGCCGCTCAATCTCAATTTCAAGAGTTCATATTCTTTGGCTGTGGCAGGCTGCTCAATCAGGTAATCGCGAAACAGCAATCGATCCCATTGCTCAAAGTCACTTTCCAGCATATGAATGTGGTGAGTGCGGTTACCGTTTGAGTCACGCTTGATGAACCAGGCGTAGAAAGGCGGGCCATCGTCGCCATGAGTGGGCCGCCAGAAATAGTCGTAACCCTGCGCTTCCAGGATCGGAACAATTCGCTCTCTCGTTTCCTCCAGCGAGGTAACTTCCACCAGCATGTCTATGATTGGTTTCGCCGCCAGGTGAGGGACGGCGGTGCTGCCAAAGTGTTCGATGCGCCCGATTAATTCATCAGGTAAACAGTCAAGCAGATGCACCTTTTCCTCTTCAAACATCTGCGGCCATGCCGGACTGTACGGCACGATGGCCACCTCTTCCTGCAGCACTCTTTTGATTTTTGCTTCAAGCGTTTCCATATTCCCCCGCCAGGCTTTGCACAAGAACTCTTATTTCGTGTTCTTTTATGTGACTTAGTGTGATTTTGTGGATCGTGTGGCTCCGAATCCTAAGCACACGATCCACGAACTACACGAAATCTCACTAAGCAACACAAACCAATGCTGATCTTGGACGTTCTCCTACCTCCTGCTCCTGCCTCCTGCTTCCTGCCGACTGCCTTCACGGTTGCGCCGCACGCCCCTTGGGAGTTAAATAGTCGCCTCATGATCGGCGTTACGCTCGGTAGTTACAAGATCCTCGAAAAGATTGGCGAGGGCGGCCAGGGAACTGTTTACAAAGCCGTCGATACCAAGCTGGGCCGGCCCATGGTGGTCAAGGTTTTGCCGCCTGAGCTGACCGTCAAACAAGCCAATCTGAAACGCTTTCAACGTGAAGCCCAGCTGGCTTCGGCGCTGGACCATCCCAACATTTGCACCATCTTCGATTTGAACGAAATCGGCGGCGTCCATTTCATCGCCATGCAGTTCGTCGAAGGCCGCAACGTGCGCCAGTTGGTCAACGGCCGGCCGCTCGATTTGCGTAGCGCCCTGTCAATTACAATTCAGGTGGCGGATGCGCTGGCTACCGCGCATGCCCAGGGAATCATCCATCGCGATATCAAAGCCGGCAACGTAATGGTGAACCGAGCGGGGCAGGTGAAAGTGCTCGATTTCGGTCTGGCCAAACTGCTGGACGATAGCACAGCCCGCGCATCGGGAATTCATCACACTGACTTGACTGAATTCGGCGTGCCTTATGGCACAGCCACCTATGCTGCCCCGGAGCAGGCGCGCGGTGATCGGGTCGATTCGCGGGCCGATATTTTTTCTACCGGAGTGCTGTTGTACGAGATGTTGACCGGGACCTGGCCGTTTCAGGGCAAGACCAGCATCGATGTGCGCCATGCAGTGATTAATGACGAACCAAAACCGCTGGCTGCGATGCGACCGGGTTCAACGCCGCCGCGCCTCCAGGGAATTCTCGATCGCGCCATGGCAAAGGATCCGGGCCAGCGTTATCAGAAGGTGGCCGAGTTGCGCGACGAGCTGCGCGCCGTATTGCGCCAGGTCGAGAGCGAGGGTGAACACGCCTTTGCCGTACCCATGACGCCGGTGGCGCCGCGTCATCTCGCGGACACCAGTCCCATGACCAGGGCCCTGCGATGGTTCCGAGCCATAACTGGATCCGAGGCCACTACCACGCCGCTTGACAGGCCTTCCGGATCCCAACCAGAAGTCCATGAGACAGCGATCACCAGTGTTGGCCAGACCGAACGAAAGAGCGTGGCCATACTTCCCTTTCAGAACCTGAGCAACGATCCCGATTCGAGCTTCTACGAATTTTCCCTCGCTGATGCCGTGATCACGGAGCTGGCCCGGGTCCGTTCCCTCGTCGTGCGTCCTTCCTCAGTGATTGCAAAGTACCGGGGCAAAACAGAAGACCCGGAAGAGATTGGGCGCCAGCTCAGCGTTAACGCGGTGCTGGCCGCCGGGTTCTTGAAATCCGGCGAGCGTTTTCGCGTCACCGCGCAGCTGTTGGATGTGAAGAGCGGAGAGATCCTCTGGAGCGATCGTATCGACGTTGCCGCCGGCGACATCATCACGGTGCAGGACACCATCGTGCAGCGCATTGTCGAAGGCTTGCGGCTGGAACTGACCGCGGCGGAAGAGGGGCGCCTGGCGCGACCGGCTACTGCCAACTCCGACGCCTATGAAGAGTACCTGCGCGGACGCGATGCGTTGGTGCGTTTCATCAATCGTACGGTGGCGCATGAGGATTTCAAGTCAGCCATAGATCACTTCTGCCAGGCAATTAAACTGGATGACAAGTTTGCCCTCGCTTATTCCGGCGTGGGGGTCTGCTTTGCCACCCGGGTAGTGAAAGGCTTCGGTGATGCGGACGATTATGAGCGCGCGGAGAAAGAGCTTAAGAAGGCCCTCAGCCTTGATCCGCAACTGGTCGAAGCGCGACTGCACATGATTTACATTTTTCTCGCCCACGGGGAAAAACAGAAGGCACGCGACGAGATCAAACTACTGCGCCGGGAGGCGCCCAACGAAGCGGCCGTGCACCTGGTAGCAGCTACGATCTACCGCCTCGACGGCGAATACGAAAGGGCACTGCGCAGTTATGAACGAGTGGAGCGGCTTGATCCCTCGAAGCGTGTGGTGATGGGATACAACCGCGCGCGCCTGCTGATGTTCCTGCAAAGACCGGCAGAGGCCATGCGCGAATTGGACCAGGCCAGCGCGATCGAGCCTGACCATCCGCTGCTGAAGACATTTCGCGCTCTCACTCTCTACCACATTGGCGACGTTGATGCGGCCGCCGGCCTGATGCGGCAAGTGCTGGAGCAACA
>JBDTOI010000274.1:0-3114 GCA_039933315.1 Pyrinomonadaceae bacterium | reverse complement strand
GCACTCCGTGGCCGCCCCATCTGGTCGCGGGAAGAGGGGCGGCCACGGAGTGCCGCCCCTACAGTGTTCCCTTAGCAGTTTGACAATCGTGTTACAGCTTACGTAAATTCGATGCCCTTGGGAGATCGTCCAATGGTAGGACTCCAGACTCTGAATCTGGCTATCTAGGTTCGAATCCTAGTCTCCCAGCCAACTATCTCCGCCCTGCCTTCCCACCCGGTTGTAACTTGAAGCAATAATTTGCCGCCGACCCCGTATGCACGCGCGTGCGCGCAACCCACAAACTCCGTTTGGTGAGGGCAGCACTTTCGCGGCACGCGCAGTGCAGATAAACCGTAAAGCCACAGTAGAGAACTGGAAAGCAGCAGGTTTGCGGCGTTTGGCTGAGGCGAAATACTCGCGTGGCTGCTTTTCCCTCCACGACCTGGGTACAGCCAGCCAGCTCGATTGACTCGACGATCATCATTCAAGTCTCGGAGATCGTCTTTGTTGCTGGACCAAAATGAAACCACGAATAGAAGAGTTGCCGAAGGAGTAACTATGAACATCCCACTCGCAGCAGCCTACAAGTCCCCGGAATTGTTTACGAACCCAACCCAATATTTGCATCGCGAAAGCCGAAAGCTCTCGGCCACACCGGCGGCCGGCGAATTTTCGTCGCGAATGTTGATCGTGGATGACGAGCGAGAGATAACGAAGATCCTGTCCGATTTGCTATCCGTCAACTGGGAATGCGAGACCGCGGGTTCAGCTGAGGAAGCGCTGGCTCGACTGCGCCAGGGAGAGTTTTGTTTGGTGATCAGCGACATCACCTTGCCGGGCATGAGTGGGTTGGAAATGGTGCCCCACGTGAAGCAAATCTCGCCCGACACGGTGGTCATTATGATCAGCGGCCTGCAGACCGTCGAGAGCGCAATTGAGGCGCTGCGTCTGGGCGCCTTCGATTATTTGATGAAGCCGTTTGACCTGCGTCAAGTCGAAGCCGTGGTCAAGCGAGCGCTGGGGCACCATGAGCTGATCGTGGCTAAGCAACGCCACGAGAATCATCTGGAAGAATTAGTGGAACAGCGCACCGGAGAATTGGATCAGGCCCTGGCGTCATTAGAGAGTGCGTATCGTTCGACTTTGAAAGCCCTGATGTCAACGCTCGAAACAAGGGATTCCGAGACCCATGGACACTCGGAACGCGTAGTGACTTACAGTTTGCGTCTCGGTCGTGAGTACGGCCTGGACGGCCAGCTGATGAAGGCGCTGGAGTTTGGCTCGTTGTTACACGATATCGGCAAGATCGGCGTCCCGGATGCAATCCTGAGAAAACCCGCGAAGTTAACTGAGGAAGAGTGGGTGCTGATGCGCCAGCATCCGATGCACGGGCAGCAGATCTTGCGCGGCATAGATTTTCTAGAGGGCGCGTCGCGGGTGGTAGCGCAGCACCATGAAAAGTGGGATGGCTCGGGGTATCCGTTGGGTTTGCGCGGGGAAGACATTGACATCTGCGCGCGCATCTTCACGGTGGCTGACGCTTTTGACGCAATCACCAGCGACCGTGTGTACCGTCGCGGCAAGAGTTACGAAGCGGCGGCCGAGGAACTGGATGAATGGGCCGGAAAGCAGTTTGACACCAGGATTGTAGCTGCCTTTCATCGCGTTCCTGGAGAAGATTGGGCTGAACTCGACCGGATATCCCGTTCAGAGTTCAGAGCGCCATTATCAGCTCAGGCGACAGCCTGACAGTTGAATTGAAAGTTCCTTATTGCTTCATGTCGCTTAGTGAGGTTTCGTGTAAATTCGTGGATCGTGTGCTAAGGATTCGGAGGCACGCCATCCACGAAATCACACTAAACAACATGAAAGAACACGAAATAGGACTAAAGGCCTCACCTTCACTCCTGATTTTGAGATCTCAGATCTGAGATTTTCGAGGCAGTTACCACTCCATATTTTAAACTCGCCCGCGCACATCCACTGACTGCGCTGGGGCCTATCTACGCCAGCCCACGACTCACTCTCAGACTCGTGATGCAAACTGCTGCGTAAAAATTTGCGGCCATGTCGCACTATGCATCATGAAACTGCGCTCGGCCGCCGGGCAAACAAACATCATTGTGCGCCGACGCCATTCCCGGATTGTGACTGGCACGAAGTCGACAGGATCTGAATATTTTTTCTCCCTTGCGTTGCAGTGAGATGCGACGACTCAGTGAACTTACTCCTTTAACTTGCGGGCGGAATTTCGGTCATACCCACCAACATGACCGTGATCAGGGCACGGGTGTTGCTACTTCGATGGACATAGTGGTTAAGACTAGATTCAGCGAAATCGTTAGCAATATAGCTTGCAAGTTTGCTTCTCTCGTCAACGGCCGCTTAACCGAGGAACTAACCATTACTACCGCCGATTGAGAAGATCACCGATATTTCGCAAGACTCTCGAATTTCTTAGAAACAAAACAAAGGGCAAACTGCGGCCTCTCAGCCTGCCCTATGCAGCCGGACCCATCGGGGTCAATGAGCTTGAAGAATAGCCCCCACGAGCCAATGCTTTGTAGGCTCAGGCAACACCCAAGATTAGGGAGATTCAGATGAATCCGACAACACTTTCACGAGCGATTAGAATGGGTATCACCCTTTCGCTACTCATATCAGTGAGTTGCGGAATCCTCGTGACCGACAAAGCCGGCGCTCAGCAGGCGTCCAACCACAATTTCCAGAACTCGCGCAGAGGCGACAAGGTTTCGCCTGACCTGCGCGGAAAGGTGCGCCGCTCGCAAAAGCGTGGCACTCAAGACAATGATTTCGTTAGCGTGATTCTTCAGCTTAAGTCTGCTCCGAGCGCACGGCTGGCCGCTTTGCTCGGACGCAACGGCGTGCGCGTAAAGCGCCTCTTCCAGAACTTCAATTCCCAGGCGGTTGAATTGCCCGCGGGCGTGGTGGACGAATTGGCTGCGTTCAGCGAACTTCAGACCGTATCCCTGGATGCCGAAGTGAAATCGTTCGGACATGTATCAGCGACAACAGGCGCGGACATGGTGCGGGCCGATAACGGCGCTCCCGGTAGCGGGGTGGATGGCACCGGCATTGGCATCGCCGTCCTTGACTCTGGCATGGACACCG
>JBDTOI010000273.1:0-3340 GCA_039933315.1 Pyrinomonadaceae bacterium | reverse complement strand
TTCTCAGATCTGAGATTTGAAATTTGAGATCTCAAATGGCGCACTCCAAAGTCCGAACCACCTTAAAACTATTTGCAGATAGCCCCGAAGCAGTTAAAGTTTGCCCGGTATTCTTTTGCTGTTTCTTCCGGAGGTCTCCTATATGCCCCAGACAAGGCACGTTGAGCGGCACTTCACCGCCGGCGAGGTTGTGCGCGACATCGTCATCGGCATGTCAGACGGCCTGACTGTTCCGTTCGCGCTCGCAGCCGGACTTACCGGCGCGGTAGCGTCGGCCGGCATTATCGTTACGGCGGGCCTGGCGGAGATCGCGGCCGGATCCATCGCCATGGGTCTGGGCGGTTACCTGGCCGCCAAGAGCGATGCCGAGCACTATGCGAAAGAACGTGAGCGTGAGAAGCGCGAGGTGGCCGAAATTCCGGAAGAAGAGATGCGCGAAGTAGCCGAGGTATTCCACGCTTACGGTCTGACAATAGACGAGACTACTCCGATCGTGGAGGCACTGCGTAAACATCCGCAGAAGTGGGTCGATTTTATGATGCGCTTTGAGCTGGGTCTGGAGAAACCCGATCCCAAGCGCGCGTTCGTGAGCGCCCTGACTATTGGCGGCGCGTATTGTGCGGGCGGGCTGATACCGCTGGCGCCGTACATCGTTACCGATAGACTGGGACACGCGGGCGTTTCAGATGCGCTGCTGCTCTCCGTAACCGTCACCCTGGTCGCCCTGTTCGTCTTTGGCTTTATTAAAGGACGCTTCACGGGCAGCAGGCCCATGCGCAGCGCGCTGGAGACCACTCTGATCGGCAGCGTTGCGGCCGGCGCTGCATTTCTGATTGCGCGAGCCATTTCCTGAAATGAAACTCTACGTCGGCACCAGCGGCTACAGCTATAAAGAGTGGAAGGGAATCTTCTACCCGGAAAAACTGCCGGCGAAGGAGATGCTGGCGTTTTACGCTTCGCAACTGCCGGCGGTTGAAATTAACAATACGTTCTATCGCCTGCCGCAAAAGAGCATGCTTGAAGGTTGGAAGGAACAGGTACCGGCAAACTTCCGTTTCTCTATCAAAGCCTCGCAACGCATCACTCACTTCAAGCGTTTAAAGGATGTCGAAGAGGAAACCAGGTACCTGCTCGAGACGGCATCATGTCTCGAAGAGCGATTGGGAGTGGTGCTATTCCAGCTGCCGCCGAATTTGAAGAAGGACCTGCCGCGGTTGGAAACCTTTCTTAAGTGCTTGCCGGCGGGCGCTCGCTTCGCTTTTGAGTTTCGCCATCCGACCTGGCTGGAAGACGACGTGCTGGATCTTTTGCGCCAGACAGGGCACGCGCTGTGCATTTCAGACACTGACGACATGCCCGTAACGCACATCGATCGGACCGCGGACTGGGGCTATCTCCGTTTACGTCGCGTTGTTTACGATGAAACGGCCCTGATCGAATGGTTGCAACGCATCCGCGATCAGCAGTGGCAGGAAGCCTTCGTTTTCTTCAAGCACGAAGACGAAGGGACCGGTCCAAAACTAGCCGCGGCGTTTTTGAGATTAGCCGAGGCAGAACCCGTGTGAAATCGCCGCTCTGGGAAGAACGAGCTTCATTGAATATTCGCCTTCCCGACCTGCAATTGTTCCGCGGTGCGCTTTGAAACTCAGCTTTAGAGTTTTGATCACGGAGAAAAGAAAAGAGCCGCGCTTGACACGCGGCTCTTTGAAACTACATCAGGCTGTTGGGACTTCTATTTGATCTTCACCCCGGCGGAGAAGCGGAAGTTGTCCTGGCGCTTGCCGTCAAAGAATGTAGGAATGTACTCAATTTGTCCCGGACGCACATCGACGTGCTCACTGACCCGTAAATCCAATCCGCCGCCAAAGGCCATGGCGAAAGCTGTGTCGCGTTTGGCATCAGAATTAAACACATCGTCGAAATCGGCTCGGACATGGGAAATGCCAAAGAGCGCGTGAGCAAACGGGGTGACGTTCGCATAGCGAGCATTAAACCGCGGACCCGCCATCAGATCATATCGCGCCACCCTCGCCCGTAACGTGCGGCCCGACAGGCGGTCAAGGTAGCCGACATTCTTGTACGTGCCGCTCAGGCTGGTGACAATCCCAACGTTCCGATGGACGTTCTGATTGAACTCCACCAAAAACCCGTTGGAACCCACTCGCTGTGGTTGAAGATCCACGCGGGCGAGCGTCACGCCATTCACCACCGCCGTGGAGTTGGCCTCCAACCGGTCGGCGCCATTGTCGGCACGTTCATGCGCGTAACCCACGTAGAATTCGTAGAACGAGTAGTCACGGCTCTGGGCCATACACACGGGCGCGCAAACCAGCGCGATCACAAATAACAAAAAGGTTTTCCGCATGGCGGATACACCCCTCCCTGGTAAGTTAGTCTTAATTAGAAAGCTGATACTACCATAGAAGATAATTGTAATTGGATTCAATTCCCAATTTCCCCCTCCATTATTTGTTTACTCTCTTCTTAAGTGCTCCGGTTTTGGTTTAAAGAGTTGATCAAGGCCGTCGGGTTCACCATACATTCAGTCCTGGAGAATCTTTAGTGACTTTCACAAGTGCCCTTCAAAAGATAGCGCAAGCGTCGCTGCTTGCCCTGATAATCACTACGCCGGCATGGGCCCAGCAACCTGTTGATCAGACAAACGAAGCCCAACGTTTGTCGCGATCGGCCCAGGTCGCTGTTCAGCAAGGTCGCTTTGAAGAAGCTATTCGTTCTTACAATCAAATCGTGCAGCTCTCTTCGCAATCGCCGAAAGCGGCGGCGGGCGCCCATTTCAATATCGGCAATGCTTACATGCAGATGAGGAAATTCGATCTGGCGGCAGCGGCGCTGCAGCGCGCGGTTGCGCTGGATCCGCAGATGGCCGAGGCCTACAACAACCTGGGCGAATCGCTGGGTGAATTGCGCCAGTTTCCCCGGGCCCTGGAGGCCTTTACCAGGGCCACGGCAATTGATCCCGGACTTTCAAAAGCGCGTTACAACATGGGCGTAACCTACGATCGCCTGGGCCAAACAAAGTACGCCGAGTTCATTTACCGCCATCTGATTCGCGACAAGCCCGGATATCCGCTGGCCTACGACGGGCTGGCTGTGAGCCTTTCAAAGTCCGGACGCGCGAGTGAAGCCATCGCCTTTCACGAAAAAGCGATCGCTCTGAATCCGCGCGACGGATCTTATTATTACAACCTGGCGATAAGTTATTTGATTCTGGGGGATCGGCAGAAGGCTTCGATACAGCAGCAGAAACTCAAGCAAATCGATCCGCAAATAGCCGACCGGCTGGCCAGCGTTCTACTCAAGCGATAGTAGGGGCGTCACT
>JBDTOI010000272.1:0-3394 GCA_039933315.1 Pyrinomonadaceae bacterium | reverse complement strand
CCGAGAGTGACGCCATCGAAGAAGCCAGCATTGCGGCCAGTAAGACACCGATCATTCCCGGAGGCAGAACGCGCAAACCCATTGCGATGTAGGCTGCTTCCGACGGCTGTCTTAAGCCGTTTGCGGCGGTGCCGAGTTCAGGCATTACTACGCGGGCGATGAGCGGCGGTAAATAGAAGATCACACTGCCGATCGTGAAGAGGATCATACAAAGGATGGCGATCCTCTTTGCCGACTGCTCCGTATCGGCGCAGAAGTACCGCTGGGCGTTGCCGAAGTTGTTGTAGCCGGTGGTCTGCGAGACGGTATAGACAATAAGAAATAACCAACCGTATTCTCCGGCCAGTGGGTTGAAGTACCCGGGTGGGGCGTGAGCCACAAAGTTGCTGAAGCCGCCCACGTTCGCCAGCGATAAAACCATCAGCACGCAGGCAATCGGGAAAAGAAACATGAACTGGAACATGTCCGTGAAGCAGACCGCCCAGTAGCCCCCCAACACGGTGTAAGCGAGCACGACTAATCCACAGATGACAATCAGATACTCGACGCGTACGCCAAGAGCGATGGACATGAAGCTCGAGAGAGCGAAGAGCCGAACCGATCCGAACATCAACTGGCTCGGCCCTGTCAGCCAGGAAAAGGTTTTGTGCGTGCCGTCTCCAAAACGGCTGCGGATGTACTCAACGACCGTGGTCACGCGAGAGCGCCGCCAGCGCTCGGCGAAGATAATGTAGCCGAAGAGAAATGCCGGCACCGCCAGGGCCATCAGGAAGACGCCGATCACGCCCTGCCGGTAAGCGAACCCTGCCCCGCCGGTAAAAGTCCAAACTGAGAAACCCGACATGAAGGAAGCCATGCCCGCCACCCACCACTCAACGCGGTTCCCGCCTTTGAGAAAATCCGCGCCCACGCGCATAAAGCGCATGAAATAGCCCCCGATCCCTGCCATCATCAGGAGATAACAAACCAGCACGACATAATCTATGGCGTGGACTGAAGAGCGCATGCTGTTCTCCTTCTCACACGAGACATGGTCTGGCAAAATTCAGCGGAACCCGTTTTAGGAGCGTCGGCTCCGGGCGCGCCGGTCTGCTGGGCACCGAGGGGCGGACACGGAGTTCCGTCCCTACAATCGGTTCAGTGCGTCAAAAATTCTGCCGAGGCTTCGTCAATGAAAAGATGGGCGTCCGGATGCCGGCGCAATATGGACGCCGGACACGTGGTTGCGATTGGTCCCTCGACGGCGCCCTTGATCGCTGAACGTTTTGCCGGGCCGGGCGCGATGGCAAATAGTTTAGGGAGCGCCATCAGCGTCGGTATGGTCAGCGAGAGCGCATCTCGTGGTACTTCTTCCAGCGTGGAAAACGCGCCATCATTTACCTGTTGGCGACGACACCCTTCGTCCAACTCGACCACCTTTACGGCCTCCGGATCTTCGAAATTGCAGAAGGGCGGATCGATGAACGCGAGATGCCCATTCTCACCAATGCCAAGCACAGCGAAGTCTGGAGGATTCGCTGCCAATAGATCGGCGTAACGGCGGGCCTCGGCAGCGCCATCGTCGGCCTCGCCGCGCAAGCCATGGAATTCGCCCAGCGGCACTCGGTTAACCAGCCGATCGATCAGGAACCGGCGGAATGATTGAGGCGCATCTTTGTTCATGCCCAGATACTCATCGAGATGCAGGGCTATGACGCGAGACCAGTCAATGCCGGGCGTTTCGACGAGCGCGCTCAAAAACTCATTCTGCGACGGCGCGGAGGCGAAAATAACAACCGCGCGCCCACGTTTTTCGATCACCCCCCGGATCTCCGAGGCGATTACAGCAGCGGCGGCATTTCCCATCTTCGGCCGCGAGTCATAGACGTACACGTTAAGTTCGTCGGCACGAAACTTTTTGACGAGCCCGTCCTGCATAGTGGCGGTTGATTCCATATTCCTCCTCAAGAGAAGCTGTTGACTCCGGGAATTCAATTGCAAATGCGAAATGTCGTAAGCCAAACTTGAAACGCTGTTTGCCGCTCCCTTCTCATTCACACCTGGCTTAGCCAGGTGATTCAGCGCGCGCAATAAACAATGAAACCGTCTAAACGGTTTCCAATTCTTCCAGGCAAACCAGCCACCTGGTTGAAGCCAGGTGTGAATAAGAAGGGCCTGCTAGCAACCCTTTCGCGCCAAACATCCACGTGGCATTTCAAGGTTGCATCCGCCTCTTCCCGACAGCCTGGCCGGCTCGACTGTTCAAATTCGTCAGCCAACCTCAGGTCCGGCGATAGCCAGGATCCAGGGAGAAGTAGTGTTGGTTTTCGTTCCGTAAGACATGCGAATCAAGTCGCGCTGTTTTACGAAGCCACGATCGGCTAATACGCCGGCGCCTGTCTCGCAAGCTGAATTCACATCAACGTAAACCTGTCGCCCGGTCAGCTGCGCGAGAACGCGATCAAGCAGGGGAGCGGCCTGTGCAACATCGGTTGTGACCAGCGGACCGATGTAATCTGCATTGCTCCCTTCCCGCGCCAGCGCGTAACCGCTCAACCGGCCATCCGCCGCCCTGGCGAGCACTGGTGCGATACATGCTTTCTCAATCAGCATTTCAATCAGCCGCGAACGATCCACGCCGAAGGCGCGACGGTCTAATGCCAGCAGTTCACTACGAGCCTCAATATCCAACTCCGCGGTGGTCTCTATCTGGTTGGAGAAGCTAATTGGCGCAGCACGCGCGATTCCGGCCCATCGTTCAATGAGCGACTCAACTTCGAAGCCAAGACCTTCGTAAACGGGCTGGCCCTCGGGAGTCGCGTCCAGCTTCACCGTCAAAACCTTTCCACTTAAGTAATCGAGGGCCGTCTTAATTAACCGCGTCGCGATTCCCCGCCGGCGATTTTCCGGGTTAACCAGCACCATCCCAATCCATCCTAATTCTGGATCGTACGTCGTGGTCGTGGTCGTGCCCACCAGGCTCCCGTCTAACCAGGCACCGAAGCAGCCGCCGGGTCCCAGCCGGAGCAGACAACGCCAATCACTCTCAGTCTGATTCCAGCGCGCCAGCTCTTTGAGTTGCATGGCCGCAGGAATATCCGACTCGACCAGCAAACGGATTTGAACCCGCTCCGTGTCCGGCATTGACTTAAGCAAGGGTCGACTCGTGCGCGGCCCACACGTGGTTTGCCGGATTAAGACAAAACTCGGCCATCTGCTTCACGTTCCAATCGGCCGGCCAGTCGAATTTACGGCGCAGATGCAACAGCCAGGCGAGCAGTCCTTCTTCCGGATGAAAGCAAAGTTCAAGCAGCGCGCGCGCAGTCTTGCCGCCCGTTTGCATCGCGTACTCGCCGCTCGGCAGTTGGAAATATGTATGTATCTGAAAGCTGCTGGCGCCTCGCAGGAGATACTC
>JBDTOI010000271.1:0-3433 GCA_039933315.1 Pyrinomonadaceae bacterium | reverse complement strand
CAACCCTGGGCTGAAATTAGCGAACGCTTTCAGCGTTAAATTCAAACTGCACCAGTACGGAAAATGTCTTTCACTTCTCCGACTTTTGCTTCTTACTTAAAGACCGACCTGGCAATGGGGTTGGAAACGTTTGCGTTCAACGTTCCCAGGGTAGCCGAAGCGGCAACCCTGTTGGGCTGGAGGTCAGAACCGCTTTGCGGTTTCCGGCTGTACACAGCGCGCGCTACTTTTGCTTCTCGCTGAGGATGGTGCGGGCGATGGAAATCACGGCCGCCGCGCGCGGAGCCTCACGCTCGAAGCCACGTGCCAGCGCCACCGCTTCCGTGTAGTTCTCCTGAGTGAACGCCCGAAAGATTCCGGTAAGGTTGAAGTCATCAATCGTGCTCGTTCGTAGCGAGGTTTGATTGGGAGTTTGCAGGCGAAGGACCAGCCGGCCGTCTTCGCCGGTAAACCCTTCCGCGGAATTGGCGGCTTTCGCAATCTCGGGCATTGCTTCCCAGGCGCGGGGCGGATCGGTTTTCAGAAAAGCGTTGGCCACGGCGGTCAGCGCTCGCGGCCGATCGGGATCGGATACATCAATGCGCCGCGCTTCGGTGGCGGCTTCGCCAATAACTTCCAGGGCTTTCTCGCGCTCAGTCCTGGCTAAAACTTTGGCAGCTTGAGTCAACACCCAAACTTTCTGAATCGACGACATCTCGCCTTTGCGGGCAACGATGAGGGCCTTCTCCGCGTCCTCTTTCTCCACCAGTGTCATAGCCAGCGTAACATCAATATAAGGCCTGACTTTGTTGCGCATCTCCATGTCTTCAATTTTCTCGACATAGTCACGTGCCTTCAGGTCGCCTTTGTTGGCGGCCATGTTAGCAAGCTGGAGGTAGCCCCCGTCGCGTTCGGCAGAGGTCCTGGCGCGGTCAATACGATCGAGGATCGACTTTTCCCGACCTCCGGCATCGCGGTCCGGGGTGATACCGCGCCTCACAGCATCGTCACCATCGTCATCACCTTCATCATCATTCAGTGCTTCACGATTAGTGCCCTGGCTGAGCGCTGACATCTCGCCGCGCAACTGGTCCGCCAGCTCTTTCGGCGCGTGCTGCTCGAAGATAGGCAGCAGCCTCCTGATAACCAGCAACTTGCCTTGAATGCCTGATGAGCTGCGATCCTGTTCCGGTGGCGGCAAAGGACGAAGCAGTATCTGGGCTGCGATGCGCAGGTAGGAAGCCCGCAATTCCGGGGCGACGTCCGGCGGTGGAACTCGCTGGTTCATCTGCGAAGTGTTTTGACCGCCTTCACGCAGGAAAGTTACGAACATGTGCGGGGTAAAAAGATAGGAGGAAAGAAGAGAAACGGTATTGGCGTCGGATTGCAGATCCGCTCCAGCGCTGGCCAGCATTCTGCCATAACGCAAATCGGCGGCGGCCGGATCCTTGGCCCGCAGGAAGGAAAGAAAGTTGAGCCCTTCCATCGTTACTGTTCCCAGCGCCGGGTCGGCGAATTGCATCGCGCGCTCAACGTCGCTGTCGAGCAGTTGATTTGCCAGGCGCAAGCGTTGCCGGATGGCCGTGGGCGTGTCCATGGGTTCCGGTCTTGCTGTCGTGGCGGCATCGCCGGCTTCCTGCTTCTTCGCTTCCTTTAGTTTGCCCAGCAGTTCTTCGCCCAGGGCCCGGTCGCGCTTGGCCGCAAGCCGCAGGACCTCCAGGCGCAGATCTGGTGGATTCGTGACAGCGAAACCTCTGTTGGCCGCCAGCTGGCGGCGGCGCTCTTCATCCAGAAGGCGAGCGGATTCCTGATCGGCGAGCTCAGCCGCATCCCACGCTTTGCGAAACAACCCGCGTGCCTGATCGGGATCGGCATCCCAGAGGGCGTCTGCGATCCGGGCCTGAGTGCGGGCCCGCAGTTTCTGATCGGCAAAGTTGCGCACGTCATCGGCTAAGGTGACGAGCAATGAAACTGCCGTGGCGCGGCGCTCCCTGGCTGCACGTTCAGCGGCGGCGCTGATTACCGGCTTTCCGGTCGCTGGTTTCTTTGTTGCTGGATCGGGCGCGGCCTTGCTCACCTGAGCTATTGCGGAAGCAGTCAGCGAAAGCAGACAGAGGGAAACAAAGAAAGCGCGAGTTAGGCGGATCATTGGAGAATCTCCGGGTTGAAGTAATGCTGTTGGTACCAGGCCTGGCCCTACAACGCGACCGGGACTCGATCGTTCCAAAACTTTTACTGGTGGGGCTATAGAGACTGGCAGGCTCGGGCTTTTGCAGGTATAGGTCCAATAAGTCCTATAGGCCCTATCTTGGTACTGAACCTTAAACGGCCACCACTTCGAGCTCGGGATCGACTTCCTGTTTGAGCATGCCTTCGATGGCCATCAAGGTGCCGGTCAGCGAGCTGGGGCAACTTCCGCAAGCGCCCTGATAACGAATACTGAGGGTGTGATCCTTCAAGCCCAGGATCTCCAGGTATCCGCCGTCACCTGCCAGCGCCGGCCTTACTTTTTCGTCCAGTATCTCGTTAATGCGCAGCAGGCGCGGATCACCGCTCACTACCGCCGCGATGGCGCCGCCGACGGCTTCCGCTCCGGAGTCGCCGTTCGCGGCCACTGATTCAGCGGCGCGGATGGGAACGGCCAGCGTGGGCAATAATTCGTCCCAGTCTGCGGCGTCCTCTTTTTCTACCGTGACCATCTTGTCCATGTAGAAGACGGAAACGATGCTTCCCACTTCGAAAAGCGCTTTCGCCAGTGGGTCGTCCTGGGCTTTCTCCGCCGAATCGAATTGTCGCGCCACGCCGTGCGTCACGGGTTCCCGCAGGATAAACTTAACCGCATTAGGATTTGGTGTTTCTTCAATGTCGCTAATCTTTGGCATTAGTACCGCTCCTGACTGTTACGTGGAAAAATGATTATTTCGTTGGTTCTTAATGTGCTCATTATACCCCGTGGGAACGCTAATGCCGAATCAGCGTAGGGTCCGGCCTAATTGTGATTCTCAACTTATGAAGTCCCGAAACTTGCGGTTTCACGCAAAGGCGCAAGAAAGGAAGGACGGAAGGCGCAAAGAGTACTGCTCCACTCTTTGCGCCTTGTGCTTTTCCCTTCTTAGCGCCTTTGCGTGAAAACTAACGCTACTCCGGCTGACCCTTCGCTTGTCGATTCAACTCGGCAAGCTATGTTTTGAAGCTGCCGTTCAGAGCTTGTTTTTTGCCCGGCTGAGTGTCGGAAAATCTCACGGAAGAGCCGCGTAAAATGTTTGCCAAAATCCTAACAGGGGCATATACTCCGACGCCTCACTTGACCCCCCTTTCCAAAAGGTGAGACAAGTTGAGAAAAGAGGCAGGCGATTGCGAGGGTCGTCCTGCCTCTGCTCTTTTGAACAGTAAGCAGTGAGCAGTGAGCAGTAAGCAGTTCAAATCGACTGCTCACTGCTCACTGCTCACTGCT
>JBDTOI010000270.1:0-3724 GCA_039933315.1 Pyrinomonadaceae bacterium | reverse complement strand
GGGTGTGAGTGAGATAATCTTCGCGACTTGACACTGTTTGCGCCCATACGTATAGTCTCAAGTTTCGGACTAATGGTCTGATTTCCCCAGTGCAACGTCCAGTAGGTTCTGTCGGTGTGGAGGCGTTGCCCGGCTGTTCGCAATTTGGGACAGTCGTTGATAAATATTGTGGCGTAAATGCTCGCGCAACCAGCGGCCGAAAAGTTGTTGGGCCAGCGACGGGCCCGCGAAACGGCTAACCGCCGACTCGTCAGAAATGCGACGCCACAGAAAAAGTCGGCTTAAGGGAAGCCACTATCCACACCCGCCCCCGAGCGAAGTCAGAACATCCCTGAACCAAATTATTATGCAGGGCAGTTGCCTGCGCTGACTGCCGGACACGCTTTTTGTTCCGGAAAGAGGCAGGTCAGGCCCTTTTGCGCTTTGCTGGTAAGAAGCGCGTTTCGTTGTCTGCAAAGCGATTGGGAAACTAAAGTGCCGACCATTCATCAGTTAGTTCGCAAAGGCCGCCAGGCGGTTAAGTACAAAACGGGGAGCCCTGCACTGCAGAATTCTCCGCAAAAGCGAGGCGTCTGCACGCGCGTCTATACGCAGACGCCCAAGAAACCGAATTCAGCCTTGCGAAAAGTTGCGCGCGTGCGCCTGACGAACGGGATTGAGGTCACGACCTACATTCCCGGCGTTGGTCATAACCTGCAGGAGCACTCGATCGTCCTGATTCGCGGCGGACGGGTGAAGGATTTGCCCGGCGTGCGCTACCACGTAATTCGCGGCACGCTTGATTCAGTTGGAGTGGCCGATCGCAAGCAGGGGCGTTCGAAGTATGGCGCTAAGCGGCCCAAGACGGGCGGACCTGGAAAGAAATAAAGTGGCACAGACTTCAGTCTGTGCATTGAGACCTGGGATCACAGACTGAAGTCTGTGCCACGACGAACTGATACCTGATTATGCCAAGACGAAGAGTTGCTCAAAGACGCGATGTATTGCCGGACCCGGTCTATAACAGCCCGCTGGTGACGAAGTTTATCAATGGAGTCATGTGGGGCGGTAAGAAATCAAATGCTGAGCGTATTTTTTACGACGCACTGAAGCAGCTGGGCGATAAGACGGGGGATGAGCCGTTGAAGGTGTTCAAGCGCGCGATCGACAACGTCAGGCCGACGGTTGAAGTGAAATCACGTCGCGTAGGCGGTTCGACCTATCAGGTGCCGCTGGAAGTCCATCAGGAACGGCGCGGTGCCCTGGCGATTCGCTGGATAGTGCAATATGCGCGATCGCGCGGTGAAAAGACCATGACTGATCGGCTGGCGTCTGAATTACTGGACGCAGCGAATAATCGCGGCAACGCAGTGAAGAAGAAAGAAGATACGCACCGAATGGCAGATGCCAATAAGGCGTTTGCGCATTACAAGTGGTAGCGGCCGGTAAATAGTAAATGGTGAATCGTAAATGGTAGTTCCATTTACGATTCACCATTCACCAAAGCAATGGCTAAGCACGATCTAAACAAGTTTCGGAATATCGGCATCATGGCCCACATCGATGCCGGTAAGACCACCACCACCGAACGTGTCCTTTATTACACGGGCGTCTCGCACAAGATCGGCGAGGTGCACGAGGGCACGGCGACCATGGACTGGATGGAACAGGAACAAGAGCGCGGTATCACGATTACCAGCGCCGCCACCACGTGTTTTTGGGAAAGAAATGGTGAGGATTACCGCATCAACATTATCGACACACCGGGCCACGTTGATTTCACGATGGAAGTCGAGCGCAGTCTGCGCGTGCTCGACGGCGCTGTCGCCGTGTTCGACGGTGTAGCCGGAGTCGAGCCGCAATCAGAGACGGTCTGGCGTCAGGCCGATAAGTACGGCGTCCCGCGCATATGCTTTATTAACAAGCTGGATCGGGCCGGCGCTTCCTTCGATAGTTCGTTCGAATCGATCATTACCCGCCTCGGGGCAAATCCCGTTGCTATCCAAATCCCCATCGGCCTTGAAGATCAATTCAAAGGCGTCGTCGATATCATCACGATGAAGGGTTTGATCTGGAATGACGAGAGCAAGGGTTCGGAGTACGAAACCGTGGAGGTCCCGGCGGACTTGCTGGAAGCCGCCAATGCTGCGCGCGAAAAGTTAATTGAAGCGGTGGCCACTGTTGACGATGCCCTCATGCACAAGTACATCGAAGGCGAGAAGCTAAGCGAAGACGAGATTCGCGCCGCCCTGCGTAAGGGATGTTTAGAACTAAAGCTCGTTCCCGTAGTGACCGGATCGGCGTTTAAGAATAAGGGTGTGCAGACTCTGCTCGACGCCGTGGTTGACTATCTGCCGTCGCCGCTCGACATACCGCCGGTTGAAGGTATCCACCCCAGGACCGGAGAAGTTGAAGTGCGTCCCCCGGACTCAAGTGCGCCGTTCGCTGGTCTGGTGTTTAAGATCATGGCGGACAAGCATCTGGGCCAGTTGTCTTTCGTGCGCATTTATAGCGGCACGATCAAGGCCGGCTCCTACGCCTACAACCCGATCAAAGACACAAGAGAGCGCGTGGGTCGCTTGATGCGCATGCACGCCAACAAGCGTGAAGACATTGAGAATGCGAGCGCGGGCGAGATCATTGCCATCGGTGGAATGAAGCAGGTGACCACGGGCGATACGGTTTGCGATGAGAATAAGCCGATTATCCTCGAGAGAATGGAGTTTCCTGCTCCGGTGATCCGCGTTGCCGTAGAGCCCAAGACTCGCCAGGATCAGGACAAACTCGGGGTGGCGCTGAATCGCCTGGCCCAGGAAGATCCCTCGTTCAACGTTTCCACTGACCCTGAAACCGGCCAGACAATTATCGCCGGTATGGGCGAGCTTCATCTCGAGATCATCGTTGATCGCATGAAGCGCGAGTTTGGCGTTGAGGCTAACGTAGGCAAACCTCAGGTAGCCTATCGCGAGACGATTACTCAGGCCGCACCGGGCAAAGAAATCTTTAAGAAGCAGACTGGCGGTCGCGGTCAATTTGGCCACGTTGAGCTTGAGATCGAGCCGGCGCCCGGCGAAGGGTTTGTCTTTGAGAACAAAATCACCGGCGGTGCGATCCCCAAGGAGTACATCAAGCCTGTCGAGCAGGGGATCAAGGACGCAATGGAGCGTGGGTTCCTTGCGGGCTATGAGTTGGTGGACATCAGGGTGCGCCTGCTGGATGGTAATTACCACGAAGTCGATTCGGACGAGCGCTCGTTCCACATTGCCGGTTCACTGGCGTTTCAGGATGCCCTGCGAAAGGCCAAGCCGGTATTGCTGGAACCGATCATGCGAATTGAGGTGGTCACTCCCGACGATTACATGGGCGCGGTCAATGGCGATCTGATGCGCCGGCGCGGGCAGATTGAAAAGACGGAACCGCGCCCGGGTGGGGCGCAGGTAATCACTTCGTTCGTGCCGTTGTCAGAGATGTTTGGTTATACGACTGACCTGCGATCCGCCACCCAGGGTCGCGCGACTTCGACAATGCACTTTGAACGTTACGAACAGACTCCCAAAAGTGTGGCCGAAGAAGTGATCGCGAAAGTACAGGGCGTAGCGAAATAGTGGCACAGACTTCAGTCTGTGAAACTTGATGGGGACTGACGGGCAGCACAGACTGAAGTCTGTGCCACTTTAGGAAGAGAAGAGCATGTCAAAAGAAAAATTTGATCGCAGCAAGCCGCACGTGAACATCGGGACGATCG
>JBDTOI010000269.1:0-3727 GCA_039933315.1 Pyrinomonadaceae bacterium | reverse complement strand
GCGCAGGTCGAGTCTTACCGGGCACAGGGATATCTCACTGGAGTCAAAATCCTTGATGACGAACAAGTGAAGGTCCTGCGGGAGGAATTGCGACAACTGGTCGACCCGGGCCATCCCGGCAACAAGCTGTTTTATGAATTCAATTCGAATGAATCGGCTGATCCGGAAAAGATTCTCTTTCATGCTCTGGGGGCCTGGCGCATCACGCCCGGACTCCACGACCTTTTGTGGCATCCGGCTTTCACGGTGCCGGCCTCGCAGTTACTCGGCGGCGCCGTGCGCTTCTGGCATGACCAGATCTTCTATAAGCCAGCGCGCCACGGTGGCACTGTGCTCTGGCATCAGGACTATTCCTACTGGACCAGGACCCAGCCCATGGCCCACCTCTCCTGTTGGATTGCGCTCGACGATTCCACGCGCGATAACGGTTGTTTACATTACGTGCCCGGTAGTCATCGCTGGGATCTCTTGCCGCGCGCGGGTTTTGCGAACGACATGGATGCGGTGCTCGATTCGCTCACGCCCGAGCAAAGGAATGAGTTCAAGCCGCTGGCCATGGAGTTAAAGAAGGGCGAGTGCTGCTTCCATCACCCAATGATGGTGCATGGCTCTTATGAAAACCGGACGGACAATGCCAGGCGCGCGGTGGTACTTAACGTCTTCCGCGAAGGCGTCATTTCGGTTACGGACGCCCCACTGCTTGAAGGGGTGCCGCCAATCCCGGCAGGCGAGAAGATCGGCGGCCAGTTCTTTCCCCTGTTGTTTGACCCCGAGGAAGTGTTTTAGAAGCGGCTGACAACGGCTCATCGGGTCGGCCTGCGACTGATCGCGGTCAAGCGAAAACTGGCATCCGTAACTTCGCCGGCTCGAACCGTGAACGCAGTTCGCCTTTCGGCGAAGCCGGCCCTGCTGATGCTGACTTGATAAGAACCCGCCGGCAGAGCACTCAGGCTATAGCTAATGGTGACGAGATGCTCGCCCATCCTGAAAAGAGAGAATCCCGACAACCAATACTTTGCTCTGCACGGGAACGGGCGATGCCGTGATCGGTAAGGTTGCCGCCCACAGGCTGCAGGCTTAGCAGAAACAACACCAGGCAAAAAGAAACCTGGCTACTGGTGCGACGCTGCGCGTGATCCGATTGAATAGTCTTTCTCATTTCAACTCCTTGCTTCTTACAGGTTGTGCCAGACTTCGTTATTGCCTTCATTCGACTCTGCGACAATTCCGGTCGCGTCTACGTTGAGTTTGAAGGTTGTCGACTGGAGCGAGACGTTGTTAGGCAGGATGCCCTTGGCGTCAATGACGAGCCAGATATCCCCGCCCGCGACCAGTACCGGTACGTTGACATGAGTTCGCCTGCCCACGGCGACGCCGTTGATCTTTCGCGCGGTCAGAAACAGCCGGGACGCTCCGGCGGCTGCCTGGCCCGTGTTGACCACGTGCACTCGCAGTGCCTTGTCATTGGTGGGTGGAAAGAGAAACTGTTTAATTACCAGATCAGGCTTCGCCATTTTGGCTAACCTGTTGGTCGGCTGTGCTGAACCAGCATCGGCGGCGGCGACCATTGGTTTGCTGATGAAGGGCGTACCTGCATCAATCCGTTTTCTTATTAATGCAGGTTCCATTCCCGATTGGACCACCCCCCAGCTTTCAAGAGGTATTTGGCGTTCGAACGGCATCTCTTGTTGGCTGCCACCTTTAAACCTACCCGTCACCACTGCAAAACTTCGAGAGCAAACGCGGTTGGACATGTACTTCTTTCCAGTTTGCCGATCGGTCATCACGATGTAGACACACGGCGGCCCCTTTTCACCCGCCGGTACCGCAAACCAGATCTGGCCCAGATCCTCCGATGAGCTAAGCGCGCAAAAGCCGTTGAGGCGTTTGTCGCCGGGCGATCCGAATATCTCAACCCAGGTGCGCGAGGCGTTTTCGTTCTTTCCACACGGCGGCAGATTCGCCGCCTGGTGCCACAGGGAATCGGGAAGGCTCGCGCGGTTGGTGACGGCCAGTTTGTATCTGGTACCCTTCGCGCCGTTTATTTCGTAGCCCTCTTTCCCGACAAACTCCAGTTGCGGGGAGGGAAAACTCGCCATTCGATCGGCAACAATTCCGACGGAGCGTTGAATAGGGCCGCTGCTGGCTTTGGAGATTTTGTTGCTTCCGGAGTCGGGGTTTAACCCAGACGCTACGCCAAACTTGAGATATACATGAGGATCATGCTCCAAGGCGCCGGCGGTTGCCTTCCCGGTGACGTTGTCGATGACCTTCAGCGAAGCCCACACACCACCGCCAGCTGTATTAACGTAAATGGTGTTGTGATCCGTCGTCTGCGCTTCCACTTCCACTGCGACTCGAATTTGCAACCGACCCGTGCTTGGCTCACCCGGCAGAGATATCGCCGAACGGTTGAAGGTGACGGGGCGGACCTGATTCCGGGGAAGGCTCACCTTCTGGCTCTGTGCGATCACCTGGCCGGTTGAGTTGTAAAGTTTTACCAGCGCGTAGACTCGAGGCGGGTCGTCTCCCTTCCGTTTCAACACCATGCGATTTGTGAGATCGATACGCAGTGTCTCTTCACGCGCCAGCTCTAGCTTAGTGAAATTGAAAGTCACCCTCTCTTCCACTTGCGCATTAGTGGTATTTCCACCTGCGATCATGAGTAACAAGCCGGCGATGATTACCAGCCGCATCGTTCCTACCAAAAGTTTATTGTTCATGACTCTTCTCCATTTTGCTTTTCCAGGATGGCCAGAACCGCGCAATCGCCGGGACTGTTCATCATTCAATTTGTCGATCGACGCCGGTGTGAGCCGCAGAGTCCTTAAAACGCCGCGACTGTCACTAATTCGACGCCTTTATTCTCGGCCTGGGAGGAGCGACATTGCAGTCCACGCTGAAGTCCGCTCGTTCGGAACGCTTGGTGCCGTCCGGCAACATCACTTCCAACTCCATCCAGCCTCGGTAAAGAGGAATTTTGGGTTTCTCGCCGGGCGCGAGGAGCGTGCCGCCGGGATTGTTAGGCGGCGCTTGAATAAAGCGGCGTCCGTTCACGATCCGAGGTTCAGTGCGACTGACTGCCACAAAGATCCAATCGGTTTGATAGCCGTGGTCGCCAACAAAGCGATACTTGGTGTTGAAGGTAGTGTATTTGCTATCCGGGTTAGGCTGGATTTTACCCTTGAAGTTTACGTAGAGCGGACAAACCCGGCCGGTAGTCTCAGCGGGAATGGCCGCGACGGCAACCAACGTCAAAGGCGGTGGGGGTGGCGGCAGTCGCTGCGGAACCGGAACCCGAGAGGAAAGAGGTTTTCCCGGTCGACCGCCGGGTTTGGTTCTGGTTTCGGTGCGAGGCTGAGGAGCGTTGGGGTCGGGTGGCACATAGCCGGTGGGCCGGCAATCAATTGTTGCCGGGAGCGTTGCCGAGGCGTAGTAGTGAGGCAGCTCATAGAAGGTCAGGTGAACATTCTTTTCGCAACCAACACCGAGATAAACATCGTAGGCATTGTCAACGAACACCGTGAAACCTTTTTGCAGTATGGCGCCGAGAGATTGACCGGCATCCACCCTCCGTTTTACTTCGGCGTTGCAGGTTGCGACGGGAGAGACCCTGGGTAACAGGAAGGGGAAGTCCAAATTGTACTGGTTCCAATCCTGTCCGTGGTCTCCGCCGATACTGCGGTTGTTTTCGTTTACCGGGAAGATAACCTCTTTGCCGCTGCCG
>JBDTOI010000268.1:0-3769 GCA_039933315.1 Pyrinomonadaceae bacterium | reverse complement strand
ACGTAATTGCGTCCTTCATTGCCGGGCAGGATCCCGTCGGCAATTAAGAAAGCTGTCGCCCGGGCGTGGTCCGCAATCACGCGCATGGCAAACCCTTCCTGCGTGTCTGGTTCGTAGGGACGACCGCTGAGCTTCGCCGTGAATTCAACAATGTTCCTGAGCAGATCCGTTTCGTAGTTCGACTTCACACCCTGCAGCACGACGGCGAGGCGCTCCAATCCCATCCCCGTATCAACCGATGGAGCAGGCAAGGGCTCGAGCGTGTATTTGCCAGGCTCAATCTCGCTGCGGTCGAATTGCATGAAGACCAAATTCCAGATCTCGGTGATCGTGTCGGTGGGACCGTTAACGTTTGCGGCACAATTCTCCGCATCGCCGGGGTCAGCGCCCATGTAGTAATGAACCTCGCTGCACGGCCCGCACGGCCCGGTCTCGCCCATCTGCCAGAAGTTGTCCTTGCGGCCAAAGCGCAGGATTCTTTCGCGCGGTGCCCCCACCTGTTCCCAGAACTTCTCTGCGTCCACGTCGGGCCCTACCTGATCATCCCCTTCGAATACGGAGAACCACATGCGGGCCGGGTCGAGCTTGAATTCGTTTACTAATAGATCCCAGGCAGACTTGATCGCGTCTTCCTTGAAATAATCGCCGAAGGAAAAATTGCCCAGCATCTCGAAAAATGTTTGATGGCGCGCAGTCTTTCCCACTTCGTCGAGGTCGTTATGTTTGCCGCCGGCGCGCACACACTTCTGCGACGAACAGGCGCGGACATAATCCCGCTTCTCCAGCCCGAGAAAGACATCCTTGAACTGGTTCATGCCGGCATTGGTGAACAGCAGCGTCGGGTCATTGGCCGGCAAAAGGGGCGACGATCGCACGCGCGTGTGCCCGTGACGCTCAAAATAAGCCAAAAACTTCTCGCGAATTTCATTTCCAGTCATGTTGTGGGAAAGTTTAGCATGCGCGATGCAGGCCAGTGAAACCGGTGTTTCTGAGGGTAGGTGCAGAATGTTGCGAGCGAGGCTCCCGAGGTCGAGACGCAAACTAACAGTTTGCGCTACCGCATCAATCAACGGTCTCGTCGAGATCAACTCTCGTGGCAGCGCGAACTTTGTTCGCAATCAACTCAAAACCGAAGCCCTGCCGCAGGAGATGATCGAAAAGGCTTTTGGCTTCGGCGCGTGTTTTCGGCTTTCCGCGCAGGCGCACGCGTTTGGCGATAGCGCGATCTATTAATTCCGTTTCCGGTGTTTCCGCAAACACCTGATCGAGCGCTTCCTCAACTACCACCTCATCAACTTGCTTAAGCCGAAGGTCCCGCTCCAGCCTTCTGCGGCCGATCGGTCTTTCACGGAGGCGTAACGACGCATACCCCTGGGCGAACCGCGCATCATCCAGGTACCCATATTCGGAGAGCCGCGCAATGACCGACTCCACGATGGCTTTATTCGTTCCCGGGCCGCTCAACAAACGCTCGCGTAATTCGGCGACGGAACGTGCTTTCGCGGCCAGCAGTTTCACGGCGCGTTGAAACGTGCGCTCCCTCGCTTTCGCCGGATCCAGGCGCGCAGAGCGAACCTCTTCCGTTTCAGAGGCGTTTCGTTTGGGTCTTCTCCTGGGAAACGTCTTAGTGACCTCCATCTTGCGCAGGCAATTTCAAAGCGTAATTTACCACGGAGACACGAAGGTCACTGAGCACAGGATCGCAAATCTGATATCCAGAACCTACAATGGCAATATGGACGGAGTGCTGATAGTTGATAAGCCCGAAGGCTTGACCTCCCACGATGTGGTCGCCCGGGTGCGACGGATTCTGAGGGTGCGGCGAGTGGGACACACTGGCACGCTCGACCCGTTCGCGACCGGTGTCCTGGTTCTGCTCCTCGGACGGGCCACCCGTCTCGCGCAATTCCTCAATGGCGCGGAAAAAGAGTATGAGGCCACGATTCGATTTGGTTACGCCACCGACACCGGGGACATCCAGGGCCAACCCCAGTCCGCTGTCCAGATCGCCCCCGATTGGGACCCCGATCAGATTGAAGCGGCCCTCTCGACATTGCGCGGAGAAATCCTGCAAACTCCGCCAATGTTTTCAGCAAAGAAAGTTAAAGGGGAGAAGCTTTATGAAATGGCCCGCCGTGGTGAAATAATTGCCCGCGAGCCAGTCGCCGTCAACGTGCCTCTTTTCGAAGCCGTAAAGCAAAACGGCGAACTACTACGCCGCAACGAAGACGGGACCACGCATTTAACGGTGCGCGTTGTTTGCTCGGCCGGCACATACGTCCGAACTCTGGCTGAATCGCTGGGACAGATGCTGGGTGTGGGCGCGCACCTGGCCCAACTGCGCCGCACACGCGCCGGTCAGTTCAAGATTGAAAACTCGCTACATCTGGCGGAGCTGGAACAGAAGGCCGAAGCTGGCACGGCCCTTCATTCTCTTGTGTCACCCGATGCGGCCCTTTCGCAACTACCGTTTGCCTCCTTTGATCGAGTGGAAGCGCAAAAAGCTTCTAATGGTATGAGTGTGCGGGTCACAACTCAGCCCGTAAACGAGTGGCCGGATGGCCAACAGGTCAGAATGCGGGACGAGGACGGTGACTTATTTGCCGTGGGGTTTTATGATGCAGCCGGACAACTTTTGCATCCTCGGATTGTGATCGCGCCGGCAAACGAAGCGGGCGAGTGAGTTCGTTCTGAAAAGTTCACAGACTGAAGTCTGTGCCACTAAGAACCATGAAGAAACGCTACTGGATCGCGGGCGCATCGGGACTGGCAGGAATGGCAGTCGCCGCCAAGCTACTGACCCGTCCGGTCGATGTGGATTGGCACGAGAGCGCAGATCTGGTCTATCACCGCGAGTACTCACGCTTCGTGGAAGTTGAAGGCGTGCCGATTCATTACCAGGAAGCTGGAGATGTAAACGCGCCGCCGTTGATTCTGATTCATGGATTTGTATCTTCGACCCTCGTCTGGAGCGAGGTGTTTTTGCCGCTGGCCGCCGCCGGTTTTCGGGTCATTGCTCCCGACTTGCTTGGTTATGGCTATTCAGGAAAGCCGTATCACTGGGATTACACCATTGAAGCGCAGGCCCAGATGATTGCCGGGCTGATGTCGCGATTGGAAATCGAAAGCGCGACTCTCGTGGGTAGCTCGTACGGTGGCGCGGTGGCTGCCACGATAGCGCTGGATCATGCAAATCGGGTCGATCGCCTGGTCTTGATTGGCGCGGTAACAAATGATGCCCCCAAAAAGTTCCTGCTCTTGCGCGCCACCCGCTCGCCTGTGCTGGGCGACGTGCTGGGTCCTTTACTCCTGGGCTCGCGTCGGGTGCTGCGAGCGCGGATGAAGAAAAGCTATTACCGCCAGGGCCGGACCTTTGATGAGAAGAAACTCGCCTCACGCCATCACGGGCTCAGCACGGTGAATACCCAGAGGGCGGTGTTGCGCACGCTGCGACGCTGGCACGCAGGCTACATTGAAAGAGAGGCCCACCTGATCAAACAGCCTACGCTGCTGATCTGGGGTGAGAACGATCCGGAAATACCGCTCAGTGACGGTGAGCGCCTGCGCGACTCGATGCCCAACGCGCGACTAATCGTCTTTCGCGATTGTGGCCATCTGCCGCAGGAGGAGTTCCCGCAGCAGTTCGTCCAGGTGGTATCTGGTTTTTGTAAGGACTAGCCCGCGCCGGTAGTTTGTAGGGGTTGTTCCGAAAATGCTGGCGGAGGGACTCGAACCCACTACCGTCCGGTTAAAAGCCGGATGCTCTGCC
>JBDTOI010000267.1:0-3821 GCA_039933315.1 Pyrinomonadaceae bacterium | reverse complement strand
CCCTCCCCTAACCCCTCCCAGAGGGAGGGGAACAAGAGATCACGGCGAGTGTCACCGCCCATTATTGCGCCGTCACCGCGTATCCGACCCTCAAACCCAGAACATAGTTCTCCCACTTAACCTTGAACGCATCCATGTCCGGCTCCGTCAGCACCTTCTGTAAACTCTTAAACCCGCTCGGGTCTTCTTTCTGCCGCGCGAGAAACTCCTGGTAAAACTTTACCAGCAAACCCCTCTCTTGCAGGTAGTAACAAAGGTACCGCGCCTGTCCGTAGTTCGTCCCCTTGTCCTCGTTATAGAAAGCGCTCGAATCCATTTCCATCAATGTCTTGAATGAAGGCACGCGTTTCTCACCAATCGCTCGCTGCAGCCCAGGCAGTCGCCAGTTGGTAAAGCCGTGAATGTGCCCGTTGACATCGCCACATTGTTCATAGAGCGATCCCAATCCTTCATTGAGCCAGGGCGGACACTCGGAAAAGTTGGCTTCCATAAACGGATGTACAATCTCATGAACCAGCGTGCCGCCTCCGGTCTCGATGTTCATGATTAGAGCCTTGTGACTGGAAGAGTAGTAACCGAAGGGTGTGCCTGGTGTATCGCCAAAAAGAAGTCGGGTGTGCTTTTCGTAAGAGGCTTTATCCTTGAAGAGCCAGATGTCGAGGATGTGGTTCGGGTCTTTGCTGAAGAAGTCCTGCTTCAAACGGTCCACCGCCCACTTAACTGTCTCCTCAGCGTGTCGCTGCACCACGTCGTGCGGTTCGTCGCCAATTACCACAAAAGGCTTTTGAATAACTACGGAAAACCCATGTGACCGCCGCGTGGCTAGTTTCTGCTTGATGCGAGCATTTAGCTGATTGACATGACGAGTGAAATCCGCGTCAGTGAATCGCGCCGCCGCCGCTGCCGCACTCGGTGGCGTGGCATGCGCAGTCTCCGTGTTCGCTGTCACCGGGGGCCTGGTCTCGGATCTGGCCGACCCACTGCGCTGGCAGGACAAGCTCAGCAGTAGCGGAAGTGAAATTGCCAGGGCAATGATTCGCGGGTTAACCATTTTCACTTTCCTTATGATGCTCGAGATCGAGGCCCACGTGGCCCGCCTGTTGAGTGTGGGGAGATGGGTGCGCGGGCCTTTCAGTTTCCATATTTCATTTGTCATTCGCGGATTCAACCTGGAAGTGCAAGGCCTGTTGATTTTCAAAAAATACTAGATCGGCATTTCTCGCTGACATTTGGCATCTTCAGCCCGGAGGGCTGGCAGAAAGTAGCCGGTGGTCGAAGCGAAGCGCAGACCACCGGTACGCGTTGAAATCGGTAGGCACCCCAGAGGGGTGCAAGAACGCCCGGGCAATAAAATATCTTGCACCCCTACGGGGTGCCAATGCCTAAGACGATTTGATCCGGTGGTCTGCGCTGCGCTTCGACCACCGGCTACTATCTGTCAGCCCTCCGGGCTGAGCCTGAGATGCGGTGACGCGTTGCACTTCCAGGTTTAATCCGCAAATGAAAATTGGAAAATGATATATGGAAAATGGATTCAGGCCCCTCCTAATTGAAGACTTTCCACCCCAGATAGCCAAGGTAGTAATAGGTCTCGTGCGCCAAAGAGCCCAACTGACTTTTCCAACCCTGGTATCTGGTAGTTGGGGTAGGCGAAGGATACGCTTCCAGCCCAACATCGCCGGCCATGGCGACAGCTCTCTTCATGTGTATCGGATCGCTGACAATCAGGACCTTCTTCAAACCGTTGGCATCTGCCAGTTGTTTGGCGTTAACGACGTTTTCATAAGTTGTATGCGAACGATCCTCGATCAGAATATCGTTTGCCGGCGCACCATTCATGATCGCATAACGCCGGGCGGCGGCAGCTTCCGTCAACTCGTCCTTGTTGCCCTGTCCCCCGGTAAAAATAATCTTTCGTACTGCGCCGCTGCGATACAACTCGAGTGCATGATTTATTCGCTCGCGGAACACTGGCGAAACTTCGTCACCCCACACCGCGGCCCCGAGGACAATCGCCGCATCGGCCTTCACATCGACGACCTTGTTTCCATAGGTATAAATCCTGATCGCCACCAACAGGACCACTACCAATGCCGGCGCGATAATAAACTTGACTATGAAGCCCATCTTCTTTCTCACCGTCATCCTCCGCCTTCGCCTTTTTTACCAGTCAAGCACCACTAGACTCAATTATTTGGAGTGCGGTGGCAAGCGCAGCGCGACACCGCTCTGGATAGGCCAGTTAGCATTTGCTCAAGACCAGGGCTACTTGAAGAGTTTAGGCAGTGGCTGAGTGTCAAAGCGAAAATTTGGAGTGCGGCGGCAGAGCGAAGCGGCGACGCCGCTTTGGATCGGCCAGTTGCGTACTACTCACGATGGGGATTAGTGCTTAGACATGAGGAGATGCCTACTAGCCCAATCCAAAGCGGTGTCGCGCTGGGCTTGCCACCGCACTCCAAATAGAACGCGATTTCGTTGCGCGGAGAAGAAGTTATCGCTAGTATCTTTCCTGGCCCCGCTGGTTGCCCTCCCAAAAGATTCGCCTGAAGAAACGAGGATAAAGTGATGAGCAAGACTGTAATCGCTCTTCTATTGTGTTTGCTATTCATGGGCCACGTCTGCGCTCAGGGCAAGGGCGAGGAGCGGGTGTGTGCCGATGTGCCGGGCCAGACCTTCGGAACCTATAGATTCCGGCGGGTGGGTGAGACGATCGAGATTGCGCTTCGTGACCCAACTCTGAACGAAAGTGAAGTTAAGGCGAGCGGGCGACCAAGCCCCTCGCCAGGTGACAACTTGAGCGCGATAGGCCCTGAGGTTGAGTGCGAGCCGGTGTCGCTGGAACTGCATTGGACCAACGGTCACAACAACGGCAGTAACTTTAATGTAACCTTTCGGGATAACAACAACCGGCTAATCTGGACGAAACAGATTTCAGCGTTCATGACTGGCGTGCTCGAGTTTCCCGTATCGTCGCTTGCGGCTCAACCTGTGTACGGCTCACTTTCCCTGGTTGCGGTTCCATCGGTGATCACCATTCAGGCCGTGCAACCGTTCGCCGCGCCGGCCAGTCTCTCTTACCGCATTACGCGCATAGCTCGAGCTGTGAAGCAACGCGACAAGAAGGATGATTCTGATGCGGGCAAGATGGTTAAGGATCAGATCAGGGAAAGCGGCGGGCAGGGAAATGAGATCGTGAGTATCAAGAACGCCGTGCGGTTGATCGGCGCCAGCCGCTTGCCGTTGGTCCAGATTGAGTTGAGGACAAACCGGCCGTTTCCGTTGAGAGATGTGCCTTTGCAGTTGCAGATCGGCAACCGGGTTTTTCTCGATGAGCTAAGCGGTGACCATACCGGAAGGAAGCTTACCTTGAGTCTGACGCCGGAGATGTTTGCCGCGCTGCAGGATGGGGATGAGATTGTGGCCTTCTTTGGCAAGCGCGGAGCCGGGGACCAGGAGGTCTGGTCTTTTGGCAAATTGAGTAAAGGCAGCAGGCAGTAGGCGGTCCGCAGATTGCGCAGATTGCATATGGCGGCTTAGGCCGCACCCAAACGAAGCGGCCCAACTGTTTCGGATGAGGAGTCGTCGCGTTGAATCGTGACCATGCTTAACGGCTTTGCCGCCCGATGTGCGGAGCAATCCCAACGTGGATTGTGCCATCCCGCCCAGCAACCCCAAGGGGGTTGTGACCTCCAGCCCAGCAACCCCAACGGAGCCCAGCAACCCCAACGGAGCCCAGCAACCCCAACGGGGCCCAGCAACCCCAACGGAGCCCAGCAACCCCAACGGAGCCCAGCAACCCCAACGGAGCCCAGCAACCCCAA
>JBDTOI010000266.1:0-3971 GCA_039933315.1 Pyrinomonadaceae bacterium | reverse complement strand
AGTACCACCACGCGGTAGCGGGTGGGTCAAAGCATCGGCGCGGTTAGCCGTGACGTTAAAATCAATCGGAAATCGGAAATCGACCATCGGCAATTTAGGGACCCACCCGCTACCGCGTGGTGGTACTGACTTCACCGGGACCCTGCGTCGTCGGTCCGCCTGGGTTGAAACTGCCTCAGGGCCACCCTCGGTGAGGGAATTTAGATTCGAGATGCGCGTTAAAAGGTAAAGTCGGCAACTATCCATCGCCACAAAATCAGGCAGCGAAACTGACAAACGTTAATGACACCTGACCGCTGGAAACAGATCGAAGCGATATTCCACTCGGCGCTTGAGCGCGAGCCGGGTGAGCGGTCTGCTTTCATCGCCACCGCCTGCGCCGGCGATGAATCTCTGAGAAGCGAGGTTGAGCCGCTGGTCGCGGCCAGCGAAAGAGAGGGCGACTTCCTTGACTCTCCTGCTTATGAGATAGCAGCCGAGTGGATCGCAAATAGCGATGCCGACATGCTGATAGGCGGGCAGGTCAATCATTACAAAATACTCGCCCAGCTTGGCTCCGGCGGGATGGGCGAAGTCTATCTGGCCCAGGATACAAAACTCGGTCGCAAGATTGCCCTTAAGCTGCTGCCAGTTTCTTTCACGAATGATAGAGCGCGCCTGCAACGCTTTCGGCAAGAGGCTCGCGCCGCCTCAGCCTTGAACCATCCGAACATCGTCACGATTCATGAGATCGGTGAACAGAATGGCAGTCACTTCATCACTACTGAGCTGGTCGAAGGCGAAACCCTGAGGGAGCGCATCAGCGGCAAGCAAATGAAGCTGGCGGAGGCGATCGACATTGTCGCCCAGGTCGCTTCCGCACTATCTGCCACCCATGCGGCGGGAATCATTCACCGTGACATCAAGCCGGAAAACATAATGGTGCGCGAGGACGGCATCATAAAAGTTTTGGACTTTGGCCTGGCCAAGCTCGCCTTTCCTCAACCGGAAGCGGTTGACACTCAAGCGGCAACCAGATCGATGGTGAAGACAAATCCCGGGATGGTAATGGGCACCGTGCAGTACATGTCACCTGAGCAGGCGCGCGGGCAGGAGGTGGACGCTCGCTCAGACATCTGGTCACTGGGCGTCGTGCTCTACGAGATGGTCGCGGGGCGCGTGCCGTTCAACGGGGAGACACCCAGCCATGTGCTTGTATCGTTAATGGAGAGTGAGCCTCCTCCGCTGGGCCGCTACACGGAAGCGCCTGCCGAACTGGAACGGATAGTCAGCAAGACCCTGCAAAAGAAAAGGGACGAGCGATATCAAACTGCCAGGGATTTAGCATTGGATCTGAGGGCGCTCAATCAGGCGTCGGAAGTTGAGGCCAGGTTGAGGGGATCTCCCGGATACCTTGTTAGCGAAGGGGAACTAGCTGCGGAGATTAGGAGCGGGTCAGCAGTCGAGTCGCACAGGCCTGATCCTAAGACCTCGGACGTTACCCCCCCGCGCGCGACCTCAAGCCCGGAATACATGGTTAACCGGGGGGTGTGGCACAAGCGGGTCGTTGCGCCTGCGGCTGCGGCCATCGTGTTGGCGGCGGTCGCTTATTTCATCTACTTCGCCAGCAGCGGCGGCTACTCCGCCAGGGGCAAGAATACGATCCAGTCAATCGCCATATTGCCGTTTCGATCGCAAACCGGTGAGGTGAAAGAGGACTTTCTGGGGCTGGGCATCACAAACGGAATTATCACCAGAGTCAGCCAGACCCGCGCGCTGACAGTGCGGCCAACCAGCGCAATACTCAAGTATGGGAATCCGGCAATTGATGCCTTGCAGGCGGCCCGTGAGCTGGAGGTGGACGCGGTGATCGAGGGCACGTACCTGCGCATCGGGGACCAGTTGCGCGTCACCGTGAATCTGATCCGGGTCGAGGACGGCGCTTTGTTGTGGACCGATAACTTTTATAAGCATTCAACCGACATCTTCGCGATTCAGGACCAGGTCTCGCAGGAAGTGGCCCAGCGACTGCAACTCAAACTCAGCCCCTCGCAGCTAACGAAACGCAACACCTCGAACCCGGAAGCCTATAACTATTATGTGAAGGCCATGTACCACTCCAGCAATATCGGGCCTTATCTTCACAGCAGAACTGAGTCGGATCTGGCGGTAGATCTCTTCAAGAAGGCGATTGAGCTGGATGCGAACTACGCGCTGGCGCACGCCCAGCTTGGCTACGCCTACACGAAAATAGCCGTTTTTCAGGAAGACAATCCCGCTCTGATTGAACAGGCCAGACACGAACTTGGCATCGCGGAAAGGCTGGATCCGCAGCTGGCTGAGGTACATGCCGCGCGTTATTTCATCGCGTTTAGCCAGTACGACGGGTGGCGGGTTTCAAGCGCGATTCAGGAGCTGCGTATGGCCCAGCAGCTTGATCCTAACGTGGGCCACCCAGAACTTGGAGACCTCTACATGCACATCGGCCTGGACAAACAGGCGGTCGCGGAGTACGAGCTCGCCCTGAAGGTGGATCCAAACAACGAAACGATCAAGAACGCGGTTGTCGGTCTGTATTTCGTGACGGCCAGACCCGATGAGGTTTTAGAGGCGAGTAAACGGCTCTTTAATCGCGGCCCGGACTACAATTACTACATGGAAAAGCGGATGCTGAAAGAGGCGGCACCCCTCGTGGAACAGGAGTATCAAAAAAATCCCAACTCTTTTGAAAGCTGGGATGCGATCAGAATTCGAGGGCTATGGCCGGCTTTGCAGGGAAAACATCAAGAGGCGCAGGCGGCGATTCCACCGATTCTGGAGAAGATCCGAAGGAACCGCGGGTATCATCATGTGACTTACGACATCGCGCGCATCTACGCGCTGGGGGGCCGGAGCGAAGAAGCTTTGAAGTGGCTGCGTATCACGGTCACAGAAGGTTTCCCCTGTTATCCGCTGTTTGCGCGCGACTCGTTCCTGGACCCCATCCGCAACGAGACGGCATTCATTCAATTCATGTCGGAGATGAAGAACCTCTGGGAAGGTTACCAGACCGAGTTCGGCTGAAGCCATAGCGCAAGCGAACGGGTTTGGGGTCTGAACTTGGATGAAATGTCAGTTGCGATTTCACGCAAAGGCGCTAAGAAAGGAAAGACGTAAGGCGCAAAGAAAACAATTCAACCCTTTGCGCCCTCTGGTTTTCTCTTCTTAGCGCCTTTGCGTGAAACCCTACCTGGAACCTCACGCAAGACCGAGATTACAATCCCCCTCGAAGGAACTTCTCTCCGAAGACGCCGGCGCGAACACCGTTATTGCGCACACTCAGAATTGCTGTGGGTCACTACTGAACTGAATCTGCGTTGGTATTCGGTTGACGTGATGAACGAGCAGATCATGCCACGGTAATTACCCGGCGCGCGGTTGTTCAGCACATCCAGCCAAAATGCATAACCTTCCGGTTCCGGGTCTCGCTGCAAATAGCCGAAGTACTCCGCGAGCACAAACGCAGCATTGTATTCAGCTGCGGTAAAAAGAGAGTTCTCAGCTACCGCACTCAAGACGAGGCTACGCCGACGGTGCAAACTGTCACCGGAGTTATACCGGTTAACCAGGCCTGTTCGCTCTGCGCTCAGGTCAACTCCCGCTGACTGCTGCACCGTTTGCAACAGCGCATCAACAAACGATTCAGCCGTCGAACTCGTCTTGTATTGATCGACAAACGCTGTCCGTTGAACGAACTCGTCAGCAAACGCTGCTTTTTGATCTTCGAGATCCGATCCGCCGACTACGATTCGGCGATCCGCCGCGAACTCCGCATACAACGGTTGCCGGCCCAGGCCCGCTTTGTAGAGGCCATAGATGAATGAGCCCGTACGTTGAAATTCCTCCTCCACGAAGAAGGCAGCGGCTACGTCGATGCGACGCGCGTGAATACAGGCAGCGTTGTTATGGCACTCATTAATCAGGTTGCTCCAGTAATCAAGTCCACCCTGCTC
>JBDTOI010000265.1:0-4056 GCA_039933315.1 Pyrinomonadaceae bacterium | reverse complement strand
GTATGCCTCGCATTAAACGGAAAGAGGGGCGGCCACGGAGTGCCGCCCGTACAAATATTGCTAACAGGCGTCGCCGATGCCGGTGTAGACCATGCGCCAGCGGCCTGCTTGCTTCTTGAAGATGGAAAAGCCATACGCATCGAAGCCTCCCTGCATGGCAAAGACTTCGCCGACACCGTCGCCGTCCAAATCGAGTTGATCGATGAAGTCGATGCTCGAGAGGAAACCTTCCGCGGGCGGTTGATAGGCCTGGAACTTCACGAAGTCTCCCCGCATCAGAGTGCCCTGTGGTTTGGCAATCAGGAACAGGTCACGCTCGAACTTATTGCTTGCCGCCAGGGTAAAGCTACCAATCATTTCGTACCTGCCATCACCATCGACGTCAGTTGCAGTCAGGTTAGTTACGATCAATGAGCGGAACAATGCCGCGTTGACCCCGTGTTGGGCGTAAATACTTTTCACCAGAGCCATCACGCCCGTGCGTTCTGCATCCGTGGGAGCGCGACGGGCGCTTGCGGGCTGGCCCAGCGATTGAGAATTCGTGGCCAAAGCTTTCACTTGTCCGCCCAAGCGTGCTGAGGTCGAAACTGCAACGTCGGCATGGATGCTGTTGCAGCCTTCGGTCCACTTCTTCAAGGTGACGTCGCCGGCCGCGCCGCCGCCAAACATCAAGTGATATTTTTTGCCGGTGGCGAAGTAGGTGTCGGCAAATTTCTTCTGCCCACCTTTCTGTTCATCGGTAAATGGCGCCCGCAGCCTTTTGCCGTCAACCATGACGACCGCGTCCATGTTGAATTCGCCGGCGTCGCCGGAGACAGCGAAGACGACGATCGCCGGCTTTCGTTGCGGTGTTGGTGACAAGTGGATTGCAGCGTGTTGTGGCCGGGAATCGAAAAGAACCGCTAACGTGAGTATTGCAATTAATATTGTGGCGAAGGTCTTTGTTGAAATTGCCAGGTCGTAACTTTTCTTATGCACGCGTTTTCTCCTCAGTCTGTGTCTCTTCATGCCGTGATCGCGATCTAATCAAATTACCAAGCCCCAAAGAATACCCGCAGTCAGGAAGGGTGGCTTGCCCCCGCTGCTTCCTGATGCTGCAGTAGCTCAAAGTCATAATTCAAGAGCGGGGGCAAGCCACCCTTCCTGACTGCGGGTATTCCCGGAAGAGTGTTCATTGATGAAGAAGCTTTGATAGCAGCTTGTTGGCCTATATCATACGCGTACGATGAGCGGAAAGAGTAACGACTATGGCAGCATCAAGCTGGAGAGGCGCGACTCAGTCGCCTGGATTTATCTGGCGCGACCGGAGAAGTTGAATGCGCTTTCGCGATATATGAAGGATGGGCTCAGACGGATTTTGCTTGAGCTGGAAGGTAATAACGAACTGCGCGCGGTGATCTTAACTGGTGAAGGCGAGCGAGCGTTTTGTGCCGGCACCGACATTGCCGATATGGCCCACCTTGATGAGGAGGGCGCGAAAGCTTTTGCGCAGCAGGGGCAGGAATTGGGGAACCAGTTGGAGAGTTTTCCGGTCCCCGTCATCGCAGCCATCAACGGCATTGCCGCCGGTGGTGGGACCGAGCTGGCGCTGGGTTGTCATCTGCGGATTGCGGCAAAGAATGCGCGGTTTAGTTTGCCTGAGTTGAAGTTGGGAATAATTCCCGGCTATGGAGGCACGCAAAGATTGACGCGCGTGGTCGGTGAGACTCGCGCGCTGGAAATGATGTTAACGGGCGCGTCCATCTCGGCCGAGGAAGCATGGCGCATAGGCCTGGTGAATCGCGTGGTTGAACCGGCAGATCTCATGCGGGAAGCGGAATCGCTGGCGCGGGAGATCTCGCAACTGGCGCCTCTGGCAATACGCGCGTGCTTGAAGGCGGTGATCGGAGGCCGGGAGTTGAAGCTTGATGAAGGGCTCGCTCTGGAAAGAAAGCTGTTTGGCGAAATCTTTAACAGCGAAGACGTGCGCGAGGGTACCAGCGCGTTCCTCGAAAAGCGTCCGCCCGCGTTCAAGGGTAAATGAACGTTACACCGCGATCCGATGAGGTTATTGCGGTGTCTGTGTGGGGTTAATTGAGGTTTCACGCAAAGGCGCTAAGAAAGGAAAGACATAAGGCGCAAAGAAGATAGCACTCATCAACTTTGCGCCTGCATGACGACCCGCAATCCCGCTTGCTTGTCTCCGCTCGTTGCGTTCCCCTATACTGCCAATGCTTTACCTATCCTGCTGAATTGAGTGATCTCAGGTCTCAGTGCAACCCACAAATCATCAAGGCGCGTTGAACGGCAAAGGCTTTCGCTTCGCGATTGTGGCCAGTCGCTGGAATGACTTTCTAACCTCGCGACTGGTGGAGGGCGCGCTCGATGCTTTGGAACGGTTGGGGGCACAGGAAAAAGCAGTGGCGGTTTATCGTGTGCCAGGGTCCTTCGAAATTCCTTTGGCGGCGTTGAAGGTGGCCGGCTCGGGCAAGTTCGATGCAGTCATCTGCCTGGGCACAATCATTCGGGGACAAACACCACATTTCGAATACATCGCCAGTGAAGTGGCGCGCGGCATCACCGAGGCGGGAATGCAGACGGGCGTGCCGGTGCTGTTCGGCATCGTCACCGCCGACACACTGGAACAGGCAATCGATCGCGCTGGCGTGAAGTTGGGTAACAAAGGGTTCGAGGCTGCTACCGCAGCTGTCGAGTTGGCAAATCTGTACCGGGAAGGCTTCAAGAAATGAGTTAGTGGCACAGACCTCAGTCTGTGATTGAGAAACGGGCAACACAGACTAAAGTCTGTGCCACAACTCTTTGAAATTCATATGGGTTCGCGGCGTAAGGCGCGTGAATACGCCTTGCAAATGCTCTTTGCGGCTGACGTCTCCGAGGTGCGTGCGGATGAACTCGTGCGCATCTACTGGACGGAACTGTGCGACTCGGAGACGGAGGAGCCGGCACGCGAGTTTGCCAACCGGTTGGCGACCGGCACACTCGCGAATCTGGCGGCCCTGGATGAGCGCATTCGCTCCCGGGCGGAACACTGGCGCATTTCTCGCATGGCCATCGTCGATCGCAACGTGCTGCGATTGGCCGTTTACGAGTTTCTGCACGAACCCACCCCTCGCACCGTCACCATCAATGAAGCGTTGGAAATAGCCCGCCGCTTTTCTACTTACGAGGCCACGCAGTTTATCAACGGCATCCTGGACGCTATCAAGCGCGATCTTGATGAAGAATTTCCGCAGGAGAAGACGCTTCTTAGTGAGGAAGAGTTAGAGGACGCTGGAGAGGGCGACCTGCAAAGTGAAGAGAAGGAATGATGTCGAACGGCTTTGCACAAGAACTCTTATTTCGTGTTCGTTCGTGGAGTTTGGTGTGAGTTCGTGGATCGTGTGGCTCCGATCTTAAGCCCACGATCCACGAAATGACACGAAATCCCACGAAACGACACGAACCACTTCTGATCTTGCTCGTGCTGGCGTTAGCTACCGAATCGGCCAGTTACCTTTTTTGTGCAAAGCATGTCGAACCGACCGGGCGTGTTAGCACTTAATGAAATTCCTGAAGAAGCTAAGCGAATGATGAGTAACCAAACAACCTCGAGTTAACGCTGCGTCCTCCCTGCAATCATTTACTAATCCTGCTTTCCTGTTTACGATTCCCCGATGAAGGAGTTGCACCTCCAGTTTGTGGCCGACGCGGAAGGGCTGATTGAAGGCCTCTTTAACGCGCTGGAACAACTGCGCCTGCGTCGAGGCGAAGGACGCAAACGGCGCCAGTTGACCGGGCAGATATTTCGCCAGGTGCATACGCTCAAAGGCTCAGCCGCGGCCGCGGAGGTTGATTCGATTGCCCGCGTGGCGCATGAGTTTGAGAACGTGCTGGATCGGGTACGGCTCGGACGCATCGTAATTGATGACGCTGTGCTGGATGTATTCGAAGATGCCGCGCATGCTATCTCAGAAAACCTTGCCGCCACCAATCGGAATCAGACAGCAGCGATCGCCGTGGATTTGCTGCCGCGCCTGCGGCAGATTGCGAAATCAGCTTTCCGGGACGAGGCTGCTC
>JBDTOI010000264.1:0-4186 GCA_039933315.1 Pyrinomonadaceae bacterium | reverse complement strand
AAGCTCGCTCGATTATCAGTTTCAGATTTCTAAGTGTCGAATTAAAAACTTCGAGAAGCTTCCGCGGAGTAGTGTATCCGCAGGGAAGGCGAGCCAGTTTGTGCCTTTGCGGTTGCCCCACAACGACAAACTCCTGCTTCCTCAACTTTAATCCCCCGGGCAGAGCACTGCGCTACACCAGCGTGCCCAAAACTGCGTAATCTAAGGAGGCTCCAATGTTCGTCAGTCTTGCCCGTTTACTCAAGCCGCTTGCGCTTGGCATTGCGCTGGTCGGCATCTTCGCTGCTGGTGAGAAGGTCGCGCGCGCCGACGAAGTGACGATCGGCGGCTATACCAATGGTTGTTTCAGCTTTGTAGGGCCTTGCACCCCAATTAATTTCTCCGGCACACAGACGTTTATAATCAACAATGGCTTGACCTACACCAACTCGGTGTTCAACGGCACCACTGTTGGTAACTTTCTGGGCCTCGGAAACGCCGGCCAGCCGGCTGGCTTCCAGGGTACCAATAACCTGGGCTCTTTCAATCTCCCCGCGACACCCAACAGTTACACAGGAGATTCATTCGGTTTGCGCGTGACCTTTAGCCTCCCCGCAAATATCATTGGCAGCAACACAACGATTTTTACTGCGTTGCTCACGGGCTCAGTAACAAGCCTGAACAACGGCGGTGTCTTTATCGACATAGACAATACGCCGCAGAACTTTTCGTTTACCTTCACCGATCCAAACGGTGGGATCGGGAATGGCCAATTCGCCCTGAGCGTCAACGATGTTTCGATCATCGCCGGAGGCACCAGCGTGGCTTTGACCGGAAACCTTACGGGCTCACAGGCAAATGCCGCCGTGCCCGAACCGGCGACCATGTTTCTTTTGGGAACCGGTCTGGTGGGGGTGTTTGGTTACGCGCGTCGCCGTAGAAATAAAGTAAGCCCGCTAGATTAGCGATCGAATTAGTTTAGGCAGCTGCGACGAACAAGAAATAAGCAGCTTTTCGGTCCAGGCCGAAGGCTGCTTTTTTGTGTTTGAGCTGATCGGGAGCCAGGAGCCCTAACGCCTTCCTGGTGCCCGCCGCCGAAGCTGTGTTGTGGTCGAATCAACCATGGTCTGCTTTGCACAAAAACTCTTATTTTGTGTGCGTTCGTGCAGTTAGTGTGCTTTCGTGGATCGTATGGCTGCGAATCCTAAGCACACGATCCATGAAGTTACACGAAATCTCACGAACCAACACGAACTAATGCTGACCTTAGGTGCCGAGCTCAAAGATCTGGCAAAGTCTTCAACATGGGATAGTCGCAGGTCGGGAAGGGTGGTTTACCCCCGCCTCAATGTGAGCGCCATTCAATCATCGGGGGTAAACCACCCTTCCTAACTTGCGACTGTTCCAGGGAGCGTCCCTCCGGTTTGAATCCGGTCAGATACCGCCGTTGGTGGGATTTCGACTTTTGCAGCAAAGCACATGAGTTTCGAAGGGGCCGACATGATCATGACAAACCTTCGAAACTAAGAATCGCGAGCCTAACCGGTGATCGAACAACCAGGGTCAGGGCCTGCGATCCTTGCGACTGAAATAAACCGTACCGGTGCAGTTTTAATTTAACCCTGAAAGCGTTCGCTAATTTGAGCCCAGGGTTGCGCTTTGGAACCCTGGGAAAGACGCGCGCCATTTCAAGAGGATGGAAACCCTGAAAGGGTTGCGTCGCGATAACAACAAACGGTCGCAACTCCTTCAGAGTTGCGACAAGACCAACAGCACCTTATCCCCAGGGTTTCAAAGCAAACCCTGGGCTGGAATTAGCCAACGCCTTCGGCGTACAGTTCAAACTGCACCAGTACCAAACAAACCCAATCCTTGACTCTTGTCTCGCGGCGCAATATTGTGGCGGCCGCGGTGAAGGCAAAGGCACTCGCTCACAAAACTAAAGGGAACGCTCCGCGCTTCCTCCAAAAGATAAGTCTCGCAGGAGGTACGACGATGATGACTAAGCTTCTTCGTTCCAGTTCGGTGGTGTTGTTTCTTCTGGTTTCGCTCTCGGTGGTGGCGCTGGCTCAGTCCAGTCGAGGAGTCGAGCGAGGCGCCGAGCGAGGAGCCGACAAAGGCACGCTCAACAAAGAGACTTTCATGGACATGGAGAGCGTCAGCAATCCGGCCATCTCTCCTGACGGCCGACAAATCGTTTTCACTCGCTCCTGGGTTGATAAAGTCAAAGATGAGCGCGTGAGTAACCTCTGGATTGTCGATATCGACGGCTCTCGGACGCGAGAGCTAACCAGCGGGACCTGGCGCGATAGTCAGCCGGTTTGGTCACCTGACGGCAAGCGCATCGCCTTTCTTTCGGACCGCGACGGTACCAACCAGTTGCACGTCCTTTGGGTGGACACGCGCGAGGCCGCTCAACTTACTCATCTCGAACAAGCGGCGGCGGGAATCAACTGGTCGCCGGACGGCAAATTAATCGCCTTCACTGCTTTTGAAGCCGACAACGATCCAATCCTCGCGGTCAAGCTGCCCGAGAAACCGAAAAATGCGCAGTGGGCGAAACCTGCCGTGATCGTTAACCGTCTGGCATGGGCCGCGGATGGAAGAGGGCCTTTGCCGCAGGGCTTCACCCAGGTGTACACGATCGACTCGGTGCTCGGAGGCACGCCGCGCCAGATCACCTCGGGTAAATACAATCACAACACACCCGAATGGGCGGCCGACGGAAAAACGATCTACGTGTCCTCGATTCGAAAGCCGGATGCTGAATACCTGCGCGGTGACAGCGAGATCTATGCGATCGATTTGAAGACTCTTGAGGTAAAGGCCCTGACCACTCGCAGCGGCGCCGATTCCAATCCACAAGTCTCGCCCGATGGCCGCTGGATCGCCTATACCGGATATGACGAGCAGAAGTTTACCAATCACGTGGCTAGTCTCTACCTGATGGACAACGCGGGTGGGAGCAAAAAGCTTTGGGCGGGTAAGCTCCCGAGTTCTCCGCAAGGCGTGCGCTGGGCGCCGGATGGGTCGGGCGTTTACTACGAGATGGAAGAGCAGGGCTCGTCGCACATGTATTTCATCTCGGTTGACGGAAAGACGCGGCAGATAACCAATGGCACTGAGATCCTCGATGCTTACTCGATGGCCAGTAGTGCAAAGGGCAATGGACAGGTTGCCGGAATTCGCACGAGCTTCAAAGAGCCCGGCACCCTGGTAACCTTCAACGTCAAGGATCCGGCGAACATGAAGAGCCTCGTCGATGTTAACGAGGATGTTCTCTCCGGCGTCAGACTAGGGGACGCTGAAGAGCTCTGGGTCACCTCAAAAGACGGTTTGAAAGTACAGGGATGGTTAATCAAGCCGGTCGATTTCGACCCGGCGAAAAAATATCCCATGGTCTTGTGGATTCACGGCGGACCATGGTCGATGTACTCGGTGGCATTCAGTTGGGCGTTCCAGAACTTCTCAGCGAATGGCTACGGAGTTTTGTACATGAACCCGCGAGGCTCGACTGGCTACGGCCAGGAATTTGTTAACGGAATTCAATATTCGTACCCGGGAAAAGACTATGACGACCTGATGGCCGGCGTTGACGCCGCGGTAGCCAAAGGGTGGATCGATGACAAGAACCTGTTTGTCTGCGGCGGCAGCGGCGGCGGCGTTCTGACCGCCTGGATAGTCGGTAAAACGGACAGGTTTGCGGCCGCTGTTTCGATGAGACCGGTGATCAACTGGCACTCGTTTGTTGGGACCACGGATGGGCCGAACTGGTACTACCAGTTCGACAAGTACCCCTGGGAAGACCCGATGCAGTATGCGGTGCGCTCGCCCCTGCACTACGTGGCTAACGTGAAGACCCCAACTATGGTAATGACCGGCGAAGCGGACCTGCGAACACCGATGCGACAGAGCGAGGAGTTCTACCGCGCTTTGAAGATGCTAAAGAAAGAAACACTACTGGTGCGAATGCCGGATGAGTATCACGGCTGGCGGCGTCCTTCACACCAGTTGTTACAGCAGCTCTATCTCATGGCGTGGTTCGAGAAGCACAGCAACAAGAACAAGGGCGCGGCGGTGGACACGAGCACGTCACAGAAGTAAATAAGGTCTGGATCCTACGTTCTCGGCTCATACCGCATCGCCACCGCCCCCGAGCCGAACTCCAGCCGGCTCACGAGCTTCAAGTCGACATGCTTCGATAGCC
>JBDTOI010000263.1:0-4256 GCA_039933315.1 Pyrinomonadaceae bacterium | reverse complement strand
GTTGGGTGTTTGTGTTTGCGACGACCGACTGGCCAATCATTGTTTTCGGGTTAGGGACGCTCGTGCTGGGCCTGCTGTGCTTCGTTATTTGGTCACACCATACAAAGCAATGGCCTTTCGCGGCGGCGCCTCTGGGTGAATCATGATGGAAAGAAAGAAAGGGCCCTGGGTGGTCCAGGAAAGTATCCAGAAATACAAGAGCGACTGGGTTGAGGTTTGCGAAGACAGAGTGATCCGGCCCGATGGCGAACCCGGCAGTTTTGCCACGGTAACGCTGAAAGCGGGAGTGTCGGTGCTCGCCATCGACGAGGAAAATGAAGTCTACCTGACGAGTGAATATCGTTACGCCATCGAGGAGGAGAGTATTGAGGCGGTTAGCGGGGCGATTGACGGCGGCGAATCGCCGGAGGCCGCGGCCCGGAGAGAATTGCGAGAGGAGCTGGGGATCGAAGCGGAACGATGGGACGTTCTCGGCACAGTTCACCCATTAACTTCGGTGCTCCATTCGCCGGCCAGTCTTTTCCTGGCGCGGGGTCTGAGTTTTTTTGAACCGAACCTGCAGGATGGGGAGATCATCCGGCTGGTGCGGGTCAAGCTCAGTGAGGCCGTGCGGATGGTAATGGAGAGCGAGATCAAACACGCCCCCAGTTGTGTGTTGATTTTGAAGGCCAGCCATTTTCTGAACAGCCGGAATGAAGGAAGTCCAGGATGAGTGCTCAGCTTAAGAGTTTTCTAATGGCTTTAGGCATAGGGTTTCTGTTTAGTTTCCCGGCTGAGGGCCAGGAGCGACGATTGCCGGTCTATGAAGTGTCGCGCGTCGCCGGGCGCCTGAACATAGATGGCCGGCTGGACGAGCGAGCCTGGGCCGTAGCTCCAATCGTCGGCGATTTTGTGAACAACCGTGACGGTTCGCCCAGCCGACATAAGACCGAGGCCCGGGTGCTCTACGACAACGACTTCATTTACTTTTCTTTCCGTTCCGCGGACGACAATATCTGGTCCACCTTCAAGCAGAGGGATCTGCACCTTTGGTTGGAGGAAGTGGTAGAGGTCTTCATACAGGCGGATCCGCGAGTGCCAAACTATATCGAGCTGGAGGTAAATCCGCTGGGCGCCATGCTCGACATCTATCTGCTCGACGCGCGTAAACCTTTGCACTATGAAAGTTGGAACAGCGAGAAACTGAAGTGGGCGGTTCAAGTCGAGGGAACGGTTGATGGCAAGGGTGGGGATCGTGAATGGACCTGCGAGATGGCGCTCCCGATCGAAGACGTGGCGACGGCGCCCCATCGTCCGCCCCAACCGGGGGATCGCTGGCGAATGAATATGTACCGCGTAGAGCGTTTGCCGGAGGTTGCCGAACTGGCCTGGTCGCCGACCCTGCAAGGTGATTTTCACATTCTGTCGCGGTTCGGCGAGATCGTCTTTACAAATCGGCGCGTTGGCAGCACGGGGCAGCACGGGGGCAGTAGCCCGACTGTCAAGCAGGGCTCCTCCGGCGATCATTCAGCCAGTCTTAAGGATCATTGAGCCCCGATCCTGCCCCGATCCCGTTGCCATCGCCTCCAATTGCCGGCGCCCAATTTCTCTGACTTTGGCATCGGGCCATTTCTCGAGCCGCTGATAAGCAGGATGATTGGGTTTGTCCTGGCAGGGATTGCGCGCCGCGTTGTAACAACAAATAAGGGACCAACGCGAGTCAGGGCTAAGATTGGCGTCTGAACGATGCAACAGATTGCAATGAAAGAAGAGCGCCGTTCCCGGTTTCATCTCGCAATGCACCAGCTCCAAATGCCTGAGCGCTTCATTTACCCGATTGATGTCGGCCCCGGTCTGTTCGCCTGTTTTGCCGTGCTCTATTCGGCCCATGAGATGTGAACCCTTGATCACCTGCAGGCAGCCGTTCTCTTTGGTCGCCTGATCGATGGCAATCAGGCAGCTGGCCATGTACGGGAACAAACAGTTATTCGAATACCAGTAACCGTAATCCTGATGCCATTCCCAGGCCCCGCCCACCAGTGGCTCCTTGAGCATCACTTTATGGTGGTAATGATAGACCTCGCCACGTAGTAATTGCTCCATTGCGTTGACTACGCGATCACAATGGACGACGGCGCTGAAGATGTCTTGGCCCAGGTCCCCGGTGATCCACAACTTGCTGAGACCGCTGGCGGCGTCCCGGCGCTCCTGTGATTGCTGAATTATTTGTTGATCAGATTTTGCAATCCGCAGCAGGAGATCCATCTCTTCCGTATCGAAGAGGTGTTCAACGAGCAGGTAGCCATCTGCATCGAACTGCGCAACCTGTTTCGGCGTCAACTGGTACATAATAGGTAGATATTGAGCGGTCAACTCTTTGGAGTGCGGCGGCCTGGCGCCGCTTTTCCCGAGAGCCTTATGCCGCATTCTTCAAGATGACGCAAACAGAATCTGGTCGCGACAGGTCGCGACCGACCAAAGCGGCGCCAGGCCGCCGCTCTCCAAAGAGGTTCTTTAGATACCTGGAGGCTTTGCAAGAATGCTAAACCTATCACGTTACCTTTTCATCATCACTCTTAGCATTGCGTTTCCAGTATTTGACGCCGCCAACCCTCAGGGCGTGTCGAAGTCCGCAACGTTACCTGAGTTACCAGACACGGTGGCGCCCGGCTCGAAGTTAAACGTGGTCTATGAGGACCAGCGTTACTTTGAAGGCCCAAGCTGGGATCCTTCCAGCGGCAAACTGTACTTTGCCGCCTTTCAAAAAGGAAACGAGCAGCTGCTACGCCTTGATGGGCCGGGCAAGGTTTCCCTTTGGATGGACCACACGCAGGGAATCAATGGCACATACCTTTCTCGCAGCGGCAGACTCCTGGCCGCGCAGGCGTTCGGACACAACTTGCTGAGCATCAAGGTTGGCGCCCAGGGGCCAGAGGACGTCAAGATCCTTACTGCGTCCTTCGAGGGTCTTCCCTTTCTGCAGCCCAATGACGTTGCCGAATCATTAACTACCGGCGGCATTTATTTCTCCGATCCAAACTTCAAGGGCAAGACCCATAGCGCCGTTTACTACCTCAGCCCCGGCGGAAACGTTCGGCGCGTCATCGAGAATCTGAAGCTGCCAAATGGGCTGGAGGTTTCTAACGATGGCGGGACGCTTTACGTCAGCGATAGCTTCGAGAAACGCGTTTACAGCTATCCCATCCTCGCCGATGGCAGCGTAGATCAAGGACAGGTCAAAATTTTCTTTGATCCCCAAACAGACAACACGTCCGATCCCGACGGCATGTGCGCGGACGCGGCCGGAAATCTTTATTTTGCGATGCGTGGTGGCGTGTGGGTTGTATCGAAGGAAGGAAAGTTGCTTGGACTGATTCCCACGCCTGAGTTCTGCAGCAACGTCACGTTCGGCGGCACAGACGGTAGAACTCTCTACATAACTTGCGACAAGAAAGTCTACAGTCTCGCCATGAGGGTCAAAGGCGCGCAGTTTACCTCGTGACAACTAACGCAGGGTTTTCAAACAACACGATCACTCGAGTTTTGCGCGGAGCGCGGTTGCGTAATGGTATGAGGACGTGCCAATTGTGAACTGGAACGAACTCAAAGCTGAATTAGCGGATCGAGGGCTGATGGTTAATCAGGCGACCGTGGGTGATGAATTCCCAAGGTCTCTGACTGTGGGGAAAACTGTGTCGGTCTTAAACGGAAAGAGGCAGTAACAGGCGTAAACAGGTGCAAATGTAACGGGCTGCGATCCGCGGTAAATGTTAGTTAATGTGGTCACAACGTAACAGGCGCGCTGTTAGGTTGCAGGTTTCATAACCCCGAGCTCTTCGTAGGAGAATGAATCGGAACTCAGAGTCACTCCAGATGTTCCTTAAGAGTTTGTGACTTCGTTGAGACACGAGATTCTTTGATATTTTGTAACAGTAGGTAAATTAATGAGTTCGGGTGAGCGAAGAAGTCCCCCCTTCGGCACCATCACCCTCATCATTCTCACTAAAAAATCTACTTTCGGACGAAGCCGTGCCCAAGCGGAGTCCAAACCTAATTTAGTTTGCCTGGCGGGTTGACTCGCCAGACACAACCATTTGGACACTATCCAGTAGATCTTGCTCTGCAAAAGGCTTCGAGAGAGTGTGATTGGCGCCGATCTTAAGCGACCGCCGCCCTGACTGCATCGGGATTGTAGGGGCGGCACTCCGTGGCCGCCCCTCTCTTGCGACATGCATTCTGAATTGAGTGGAACGCGGAAGAGAGGGGCGGCCACGGAG
>JBDTOI010000262.1:0-4266 GCA_039933315.1 Pyrinomonadaceae bacterium | reverse complement strand
TATCTGTCGATTTACAACTAGTGACTCCCCTGCCCCGCGGTTCGGCATCATTGATGGGGACATCGTTCGTCCTTTGGCGGAAGGCGAAACCATTGAACGCTTTCCCTCCCCCCGCACGGACGAAGCCATCTCCGTTAAAGCCGTGCAGATCGTAGCGCCCGTTGCGCCCTCGAAGGTCGTCTGTGTCGGCCGCAACTATAAGGATCATGCCGCGGAAATGGGGAACGCAATGCCGGATGAGCCATTGCTCTTTCTGAAGGCGCCGTCCGCGATTATCGCCCACGGCGAGACCATTGTGTTACCGCCGGAGTCTTCGCAGGTGGAACATGAAGGCGAGCTCGGCGTGGTAATTGGCCGCACCGCCAGCCATCTGACTGATGATGACGACGCACTGGGTTATGTGCTCGGCTACACGTGCGTCAACGATGTTACCGCTCGTGATCTGCAGCGTAAGGATGTGCAATTTACCCGCGCCAAGTCGTTTGATACTTTTTGCCCGGTCGGACCGTTTATTGAAACTGCGCTCGACCCATCGGATTTGCAGGTGACCACCAGGGTGAATGGTGAAGTTCGCCAACAAGGCCGGACTTCGGCGATGGCTTTCCCGGTGGCCTATCTGATCCGCTACATCTCTCGCATAATGACGCTCTATCCCGGGGATCTGATCTCCACCGGCACACCGGCGGGCGTCTCGGCCCTGCACGATGGCGACTTAGTTGAAGTGGAAGTCGAAGGAGTTGGAACGCTGCGCAACCAAGTTCGCACGGCCCAGTGAAGTCAGTACCACCACGCGGTAGCGGGTGGGTCATCCGATTGCGGAATTCGGATTGCGGATTGCCGATTAGGGTAAACCAAGTCACTCTTTGAATCCGCATTCCGAATTTCGCATTCCGCAATAGAGGGACCCACCCGCTACCGCGTGGTGGTACTGACTTCATCGGGACCGCGGCAAGAGTCCTTGCGGAGTTTCCGGACAGATCTCTGCTAATGAGATGGCGGTTCGCTGTTAATCCGCGCGCGTTTCGCTTATATTGTTCCCACCTAAAAACTTTCGGAGGCGACTATGAAGTTCTTTCTCGATACAGCGAATCTTGATGAGATTCGTAAAGCGGCGGCATTGGGTCTGGCGGATGGCGTGACGACGAATCCAACGCTGATCGCCAAAGAAGGCAACGTTGACTTCCAGCAGCACATCGCCGAGATTTGCAAAATTGTTTCCGGCCCTGTCTCTGCCGAAGTCACCACGGCCGACAAAGATGAGATGCTGCGGCAGGGTCGGGAGTATGTGAAGATTGCGCCCAACGTCGTCATCAAATGCCCGCTTATCGCCGAAGGCCTGGAGGCCACACGGATCCTGAACGATGAAGGAATCAAAGTGAATGTGACCCTTTGCTTTTCCGCAGCCCAGGCTATTTGTGCCGCCAAAGCAGGCGCGTCCTTCATCAGTCCTTTTTTGGGCCGGCTGGATGACATTGGCCAGAACGGGCTCGAGCTGCTTGCCGATATCGTTGAAATCTATCGTAACTATGGCTGGAAAACTGAAGTGCTGGCCGCAAGTCTGCGCCATCCGATTCATGTGATCGAAGCTGCGCGCCTGGGCTCTCACATTGGCACGATGCCCTTCAAGGTGCTGGAGCAGTTACTCAAACATCCGCTGACCGATAAAGGCCAGGATCAATTCCTGGCTGACTGGAAAAAGAGAGCGGCGAAGGCGTAAAAGTCAGAGGCTAGAGGCTAGAGACTAGAGGCTAGATGTCGGGAAAAGAAACTTCTTCACTAGCCTCTAGTCTCCAGCCTCTAGCCTCTGAGTCTGTTGTTCACGCCCAGGGCCTCACCAAAATCTACGACAAGACGCCGGCGGTTGATGCGATTGACTTCTCGGTCAAGCGGGGCGAGACCTTTGGACTGCTTGGTCCGAACGGGGCCGGCAAGTCCACGACTATGCGGATGATCGCCTGCCGCACGCCGCTCACCTCAGGTGAGCTCTTAGTCGAAGGCCTGGATGTCCGCAAAGACGCGCGCCGCATTCGCTCGTTGATCGGCGTCGTCCCGCAGGAAAACAATCTGGATCCTGACCTGAACGTGCGCCGCAACCTGATGGTCTATTCGACCTATTACCGCATTCCCAGAGACAGAGCTGTCCGCCGCACGGATGAGTTGCTTGAATTCGTTGGTCTCAGTGCACGCGGTGACGCGCGTATTGAGGAACTATCCGGTGGCATGAAGCGGCGTTTGATGATCGCGCGGGCCTTGCTTCACGAGCCAGTGTTGCTGGTCCTGGACGAACCAACTACCGGCCTGGATCCGCAGGTGCGGCAGGAAATATGGCAAAGACTCGAGGAGCTGCGGCGAGTTAGCGGGGTCACAATTCTGATCTCTACCCACTACATGGAGGAGGCGGAGAAACTGTGCGAGCGATTGCTGGTAATCGACCGCGGCCACATTTTGGCAACGGGCTCACCGCGGGAACTGGTTCGGGAGCAGATGTCGCAGTATGCACTTGAAGTGCGCGACGTGGGGGATCTTCCCTTGCAGCCAACCGCTGATGGAATGAGTGCGGTAGTGCGCAATAACGCGCACCTCTACTTTGCGTCTTCTCCTGAGCCACTGACTCCGATCATGAGTAAGTACGAGGGCCGCCGGCGCATGATTCGGCCGTCGAATCTGGAGGATGTATTTCTACATCTGGTGGGCGACACGGAAGAAAATGGCGCAGCTCATTGATAAGCAATCGCCGCCGGCCGCCCGTGCGCGCGTTAACGTTTGTGTGCGCAAGTATGACGGCACCGAACACCGGCGTTGGGAGGCGGACCTGGTCGAAGAACGGGAATCGCTGATCGTTCTGGAAGGGGTGTTCGAAGGCGAAGTGGATCACCATTTGATGGGGCGGATCAACAGCGGAACGAAGAGTGTTGAATATTACTGGCGGGATCGTTACTACAACGTTTTTCGTCTTACTGAACGGACGGGCTCGTTCCGAAGTTTCTACTGCAACATCAGCACGCCGGCCACGCTGGCTGACGGTGTTTTGACTTATGTTGACCTGGATATCGATGTGCTGGTAGAGCCCAACTTTTCGTATCGCGTGATCGACCTGGATGATTTCGAAGCGAACGTGATCCAACACGCTTACCCGGAAGAGATTCAGACGCGCGCTCATGCGGCCCTGGCGGAATTGATTTCATTAATCGAAACGCGCCAGTTCCCTTTCGGAGGTGGCACAGACTTCAGTCTGTGATTCCCGCGAGGCAAACAGACTTGTCCCCTTTAGCTCTGTCTCTTGTTTTTGGCGAGTTGCGGTTTCACGCAAAGGCGCTAAGAAGGGAAAAACATAAGGCGCAAAGGCTGGAGTGGTTTCATTCTCAAGCATGACTACAAACGAAACAGCATTACGACCAACGATTTCGGCCCCACCGGCTTTCGCATTCAGCCAGGTAAACCTCTCCGATGCGATTGCCGTATGGCAGCGGAATCTGGAGGTCCACCTGCGTTTGTGGAAGATGCACATGGTGGCCCCAATCATTGAGCCGGTGTTTACCGTCTTCGCCTTTGGCTGGGGCGTTGGCGCGCTGATCCTTTCTAACGTCGAGGGCGTGCCCTACCTTTCATTTGTCGGGGCCGGCGTGCTGGCCTTCACTGTGATCATGCGGGCAATGTTTGAAACTACCTATGCCTCCTATTTTCGCATGGTCTATCAGTCAACTTATGACGCGATCCTGGCCACACCAGTCAACGCTGAGTCGCTCGCCTTTGCGGAAATACTCTGGGCCGTTACCAAGGCCTTCATCGACGCGCTGGTGATTCTGGCCGTGTTAGTAATATTCGGCGCCGCCACCTCGCCCTATGCACTGCTTTCTCCGCTGCCGCTGGTAGTGGGCAGTGTTTTCATCGCTGGTCTGTCGCTGGGTATCACGGCCAGGGTCCACGACATAGACTCCTTCAACCTGTATATGGCGGTGTTCTTTTGCGCGATCTGGATGTGCGGGGCCTGGTTTCCCATTGACGTCATGCCCCCGGTACTGCGCGCGATAGCCTGGGTGATACCCCTGACCAGCGCCGTCGATCTGGTGCGCGCGTGCATTACGGGAAGGTTCGCCCTGCGCCACCTCTATGAATCGTTGTATCTGCTGGCAATGGCGGGTATCTTTACCGAATGGGCGATGCGCAGTTTGCGAAATCGGATGGTAGCGTGAAGGATTGTAGGGGCGGCACTCCGTGGCCGCCCCTTGAAAAACGCATGCGCGCTCAGGAAGGGGCGGCCACGGA
>JBDTOI010000261.1:0-4375 GCA_039933315.1 Pyrinomonadaceae bacterium | reverse complement strand
GCCACCATTCCCAGTGGTGAAACAATTAGCCAAAGCTGTTATCCTCTTGAGCAAAAGTATCCTCCGACGAACATAGGGAAAGGCTGCCTGCCGCAATCTGTTGACTAATCTTCAACGCAATCGCTACCGACAGCATGAGAGGGGGTATCACTACCTTCATGGAAGCTACCAAACGTAAACAGGTGGAAGCACCAGCGCTCGCCGCGAACGAGCGTCTGCGGCTGCTGGTCGCAACCACGAAGGATTACGCCATCTACACGATGGACCAGGACGGGCGCATTGATTACTGGAACGCGGGTGCCCAGGCTCTGTTCGGCTACACCGAAAGCGAAATCATCGGGCAACCCGCCGCGCTTCTCTTCACGCCCGAAGACCGCGAAAGCAGTGTACTGGAACACGAGCTGCGCGAGGCAAATGAACGCGGCAGCGCTGAGGATGAACGCTGGCACGTGCGCAAGGACGGCACGCGTTTTTACGCCAGCGGCATCTTGACGCTTTTACCAGACGAGCGCGGCGAAGGGGGCAGCGCCCTGGGCTATGCGATGATTGCCCGTGACCTCACTGAGCGCAGAGCAGTAGAGGAGTCCACAGGCTTTAAAGGGAGTTTACTTGATGGGGTAGAGCAGTCGGTCATCGCCACTAATTTGGACGGAGTGGTCATTTATTGGAATCAGTTTGCTCAACAGCTTTATGGCTGGACAGCCCAGGAGGCGATAGGTCGGCACATCATGGAGTTGACAACGCCGGAAGTAATGGCTGAACAGGCCCTTGAGATCATGTCCGAGCTGCGACTGGGCAAAAGCTGGACTGGTGAATTCAAGGTGCGGCGGCGTGACGGCACGACGTTTCCAGTACAAATTATTAACTCGCCAATCAACGATCAAAAAGGAACCTTGATTGGTATTGTCGGGGTCTCCATTGACATTACCGAGGCCCAGCGGCAGCAAGCCTCACTGGTAGATCTCAGTCGTCAATTAGAGCGGCAGGCCCGCGTCTTTGATACCACGCTTTCCTCCATCACCGACTTTGCCTACATCTTCGACCGCGAGGGGCGTTTCCTTTACGCGAATCAGGCACTACTCGACCTATGGGGACTAACGCTGGAAGAAGCGGCGGGCAAGAATTTCTTTGACCTTCGGTATCCCGATGACCTGGCGTCGCGGCTGCAGCAGCAGATTCAGCAAGTCTTTGAGACCCATCAGGTGCTGAAGGACGAAACACCTTACACCAGCCCGACTGGTGCGGGGGGCTATTACGAATACATTTTCACGCCGGTCTTTGCAGCCGACGGCACAGTGGAGGTGGTTGCCGGCTCCACGCGGGACATCACGGAGCATAAGCAGGTTGAAACGGCTCTGCGTGACAGTCGCGAACGCCTGCAAATGGCTATGCACGCTGCGAAAACCTATTCATGGGAATTGAACCTTGCGACGCAGCAGGTGGAGTGGTCCAATAATCTGGAAGGGGCCATAGGCTTTACCCTGCCGACGGATTTCGCCACCGTCACTGGCCTAATTCATCCGGAAGACCGCGATGAAACCACAGCGCTGATCGCGCAGGCAATTACCGGCGGCGGCCCTTACGAATCGGAGTTTCGCCTGGTGAACCCGACTAGTGGTGAGGTCGTCTGGGTGCGCGGACAAGGCGTTTTCACAGGTAATGCTGATGGCTCTCAACAACGCTTTGTCGGCATCACGCAGAACATTACCGAACGCAAACAGGCAGAAGAAGCCTTACGCCTCAGCCGGGCGGAACTTCAAAGGTCTAATGATGAGCTCGAGCGACGAGTCGGAGAGCGCACTGCCGCTTTGACGGAAACGAACGCCGTTTTGCAGGAGGAAGTCAAAGAGCGGCTTCGCATCGAAGCCGAGCGCGTAGAGTTGCTGCGCCGGCTTATTTTCGCGCAGGAGGACGAGCGCCGCCGGATCGCCCGTGAGATGCACGACCAGTTCGGACAGGGGTTGAGTGTGCTGACTTTAAAGCTGGCCGCGTTGAAAAGAGAATCGGGCCACCAGGCGAACCTGCGTGAGCAGCTTGAAATATTGGAAGCCGTTGCTAAGCAACTGGACGCGGATGTCGATTTTCTCGTATGGGAACTTCGTCCCACAGTGCTCGACGATCTCGGCTTACCGGCTGCCCTCGAAGCACATGTGCAGAACTGGTCGACGCACTTCGGTATCCCCGCGGAATTTCACGTGAGCGGGCTGACGCAGGAACGGTTGCCGAGCGAAATCGAAACTGTGCTGTACCGCATTACTCAGGAGGCCCTCAACAATATCGCCAAATACGCTTTAGCTCGAAAAGTTGACATCATTCTCGAACACCGTGACCGTCACGTCTCGCTCATTATTGAAGATGACGGCGTGGGATTCGACTGCGCCCAGGCCTTCGCCCCAAACGACAATGGCCTGGGCCTGATCGGAATGCGCGAGCGCGCCGCGCTGGTGGGCGGCACGTTGGAGATCGAATCGCAGCCGGACGAAGGCGCTACCGTGTTTATCCGGATTCAGGTCCCACCCGTGCTGGGCGAAGGAGAACAGCGTGAGTAAGCTTCGCATCCTATTGGTCGACGATCACGAAATCTTCCGCGAAGGATTGAAGATGCTCGTCAGCGCCCAGCCCGATATGGAAGTGATCGGTGAAGCGAAGAATGGACGCCTGGCAGTCGCTCTTGCCCAGGAACTGCAACCGGACATTGTGGTGATGGATGTTTCGATGCCTGAATTGAACGGGCTGAAAGCGACGGAGAAGTTAAAAGGACTGTGTCCGCACCTCAAAATTCTGACCCTGACGCGCCACACGGATGGGGGCTACCTGCAACAACTGCTTAAGGTGGGTGCGAATGGGTACGTGCTGAAGCAGAGCACCTCAAATGAATTGATTCATGCCATCCGCACAGTCTCCCGGGGCCACACCTATCTTGATCCGGCGCTGACAGAAAGGGTTGTTAGCAGTTTCGTCAGCGGACGACCCGCGCGAGGCGCGCCTGCCGGCAAGAATTTGAGTGGCCGGGAGGAAGAGGTGTTGCGCTTCATCGCCTGGGGCTACTCAAATAAAGAGATAGCCGCTCGCCTCTCTCTGAGCGTCAAGACTGTGGAAGCGCACAAGGCCAACGCAATGCAGAAACTCGGGATGAAGAGTCGCATTGACGTCGTGCGCTACGCCCTTTTGCAAGGCTGGCTGCAAGATACTTAACTAAGGCCCAGTAGCCTTCGAGCGCTCAGCCCACTCTCCTAAGGGAAACTCCTTACCACTTGGCTCCAACTTGCCAATATCCAGGCCCCGCGCGGCATGCGATAAAGCCAAAACAATGTCACTTCGGCGTGGAGTTCTCGGAAAGTCCGGGGATTATGCGCTATTAGGCTGAACGAACAAATGGGGCGAGAGGGCGAGGGTTGTTCATAAATTCTCGCCGTCCATTCTTCACCTGTTAATCGCCCGGCTTGCGAACGAATTGCGATTCGCACGTCACGGGTTCGCGTCGCAGAATTTCCTCCTATGACACACCTTACTTATCCGAATGGCGCAAACTCGGCCTACACTAATCGTGGGTGTTCCTCTTCATCCGCCAGACCGCTCGTTCTAATTGTCGAAGACCATGAAGACACGCGATTTATGCTTCGGACACTTTTGCAGATGCGCGGGATGCGCGTGGTCGAAGCTGAAGACGGCGAAGCAGGCGTACGTGCGGCGGAGGAAAATCGCCCCGATCTCGTCTTGCTGGATACGAACCTCCCGCGCATGGACGGACTCGCCGTGACGCGTTTCATCCGTGAGAGCAAAACTCTAAACCGCGTGCCCGTCGTCATTCTCTCTGGTCACGCATTCCCGAAATCGCGGGAGGCCGCCTTTGCCGCCGGGTGCAGCGATTATCTGGTAAAGCCTTTGGATCTTGACCGACTGGATAGCATTCTTCATGAAACTATGACGCGCTTAAGATCGAGAGGATATGAGCGCGCCAGAACCTGCAGCCCGGGTGAATCCAGGAGCTTTGCAGTTACTAACGCCGATAACGGTCTGTGGGGGGAAGACGGTGAGCGGAAATGATAACACTCCCTAACCGTAAGCCAAATTGCGCCGGCTGCGCCTTTAGCACTGCCTTACCCGGTGCGCCCGGAGAGGCTGGCCACGATGGCGATCAACTCGGTAGGGCTAATGGGCTTCGGCACATGTATCTGGAAGCCTGATCGAAGCACCCGGATACGATCTTCTTCCGCCGCGTAAGCTGTCAGTGCCGCCGCCGGAATCTCGCCCCCTCGCTCCTTGCCAAGAGCGCGCACCTTGGCTATCAGGGAGTAGCCATCTTCATCCGGCATCCCGATGTCGCTGATTAAAACGTCGAAGGCTTCCTGCTCTATGGCTGCCAGTGCGGCGG
>JBDTOI010000260.1:0-4382 GCA_039933315.1 Pyrinomonadaceae bacterium | reverse complement strand
GTTCATAGCAACCTCCTTTGTAGGGGCGGCACTCTGTGGCCGCCCCTTTCCCGTTTATACACATCAAACAGGTCGGAAACGTAACGAGGGGTGGCCACGGAGTGCCACCCCTACAAATTGCAGATGGCCGTCATGCGGTGTTAAAGTTACGCGCAAAGCGCCGCCCGTGCCACTTGACCATAAGCGCACTGCCCGGCGCACGTCATGACGTCGAACAAAGGCCGCGAATACTATCTGGTAGTCGAAGGTGCCTACCTCTCCGAGTCGGAAGCCGAGCATGCGCTGCGCGATCCGTTTATCGAAGACTGGGTCGAGCAAACGGGACACTTCAAGATCCACCACATGGACGACATTCAGGTCACAGCCGGTGTCACCCTCGGCTCGCTCGGCGTTGTTATGATCGACGATCGCATTTTTGAAATTGCCGGCATCGATCCCACACGCCCGCTAACCGAACACAAAGCAAAAGGCGTGGCCGACGCGTTGCGACGGCAAGACATGTTTGATGAAGTCCGAGTCGAGCCGCGCGTGGAGGAGCCAGAGGTTCCCGGGAAGCATGAACAAACCTCTTAAAAAAAACCAGTAGCGAGCGAGGCATAACAGGAAAGGAAATCCGAAGGATGGAACCATCAGCGTCTCAGCAGCAAAGTTTTCTTGGTGGTCGCGTGCGCGTCGTGGTAGGCGATATCACGAAGCAGGACGTTGATGCGATCGTCAATGCCGCTAATTCCACACTGCTGGGTGGCTCAGGTGTTGACGGCGCTATTCATCGCGCTGGAGGGCCGAAGATCTTGGAGGGGTGTCAAGAGATTCGCCGCACACGCTATCCCGATGGCCTGCCGCCCGGAGAAGCAGTGGTCACTGCTTCCGGTAATCTCCCTTCGCTCTATGTCATTCATACCGTGGGGCCAATCTACGGTCGGCATGGCGGCAAAGAAGCGGAAATCCTCGCGGACTGCTACCGGAATCCACTCATGCTGGCGGTGGAAAAAAACCTGGCCTCAGTAGCGTTTCCCGCCATCTCGACCGGAGCCTATGGTTATCCACCGGCAGAAGCAGCGGCTGTTTCATCCAAGACCATTGAAGAGTTTCTGAGCGCCGATCACCAATTGACCGAAGTTCGCCTGGTCTTCTTTCAAGAGCGCGACCGGGATGTGTTTTTGCAGAATCAAAAGTTCAGCGAGTAACCATTTGGTTTGGTTGCGGCTGCCCCGTAAACATGGTGAATCCGTTTGCCATGTGAGACGAATCTCATTAACACCTGGCTTCAGCCAGGTGTCCCCACGCGTAATTCATCCATGAACCGTTTCAACGGTTTACCTCTGAAACCGTTGAAACGGTTAGAATGATCGAGCTATTGGTTGATCACCGCACTGAAGTGCGGTGTGAATGAGAATCGCAAACCAAGGCTCGCGTGTAACGTGTTGACCGATCGCTTAAGTTCTGTTAAATCACTCCTTCTTTTTCGGCGGCGCGTGCCGCTTTACTTTTGTTACCCGGATCGAAATGAGACGAGAAACCAAATAACAAATGGCTATTGAAGTGCAATCTGAAGAATTGATGAAAACACTGCCCCATCGTGAGCTGCCCTTCACCCTGCAGCCGCTGGAAAAACTGGCGCGCAATTTCTGGTGGAGCTGGACCCCTGATGGCCCCGCTGTATTCCGCGATCTCGACAGCGAAATCTGGGAAGAGTGTGAACAGAATCCCCGGCTGCTGCTGGGAAAAATATCCGACCTCCGGCTGGCCCAGATGGCCGCCGATCCCGTTTACATTGAACGCGTTTCCCGGCTCGCCAGCGCGTTCGACAACTACATCAGCGACACTCGTCTCTGGTCGTCCGGAAAGCGGAGCAGCGTCATTACCAGCGAGCACCCGGTCGCATATTTCTGCGCTGAGTTCGGCATCCACAGTTCATTGCCGCTCTACTCCGGTGGTCTGGGAATACTGGCCGGCGATCATTTGAAGTCAGCCAGCGATCTAAATCTGCCGCTGATTGCCGTCGGGCTCCTTTACCACTTTGGTTATTTTCGCCAGCAACTGCGCCTGGATGGTTGGCAGCAGGAGTCCTATCGCGAAACCCATCCCGCCGATCTGGCGATTGCGCCGGTCACCGACTCTGACGGGAAGCGGCTGCTGGTCCAGGTATGGATGCGTGGCCGGATGGTGCAATCGCAGGTCTGGCACGCAGACATCGGCCGCGTTGTTCTCTATCTATTGGATACAAACATTCCGGAGAACCAGGAAACGGATCGATTAGTCACGGGCCATCTCTACGGCGGCGATCGAGAGACTCGCCTGGTGCAGGAAATGATCCTGGGCATTGGCGGCGTGCGTCTGTTACGCGCGCTGGGCGTGACACCGCATGTTTACCATCTGAACGAAGGTCATTCCGCCTTTCTGACCCTGGAGCTGGCCAGGGAGTTAATCCAATCGAAGGGCATACGGTTCAGCGAAGCGGCCGGCCTGGTGCGCCAGCGTTGTGTTTTCACTACGCACACGCCCGTGTCCGCCGGGCATGATGAGTTTGAAAGACAGCTGCTGGAAAAATGTTTTGGCGGCGCCGCGATCCAGGAGCTCGGCCTGACTCCTGATGAGTTCGCCGCCCTGGGCCAGATCACTCCAGGCAAAAGCGATGAACCATTCGGTCTGACGCCGTTGGCGCTGCGAATGTGCCGCTCGACCAACGGGGTCAGCCGCAAGCACGGCGAGGTCTCTCGATCCCTCTGGCAAAAGATGTGGCCTGAGCGCCCGGTAAATGAGGTGCCTATAACTTCAGTCACCAACGGTGTGCACGCGCCCACCTGGGTGGCGCCTTTGATTCGATCCCTTTACGAAAAGCATTTGGGCCAGGACTGGATCAAAAAGGATGCGGCATCCTGGGCCGAGGGAATGGCGCGAGTACCTGATGAGGATTTATGGAGTGCGCACTGCCTGCTGAGGGCGCGGCTGGTCGCGTTTATGCGTCATCGTATGTTTCAGACCTCACTCGCCCGGGGGGAGAGCGCCGAAGAAACAGCGGCGACGAGAACGATGCTCGATCGCGATGTATTGACCATCGGGTTTGCCCGCCGCGTGGCCGAGTACAAACGCTGGGCCTTGCTGCTTAGTGATTCGGCGCGGTTCGAGCGGCTGGTGAATGACCCGGAGCGGCCAGTACAATTCGTTTTTGCCGGCAAAGCGCATCCCCAGGACCAGGGCGCAAAGCTCACCTTGCAACAAGTTGCGAAAGAGATTTCGCACCCGCTGGTGCGTCAGCGCGCGGCTTTTCTGGAAGACTACGATCAGGAAATCGCGCGCCAATTAGTCCAATCGGTTGATGTGTGGCTGAACGTTCCGCGCCGCCCTTTCGAAGCTTCGGGCACCAGTGGCGAGAAAGTAGCCATGAACGGCGGTCTTAACTTTTCCATCCTGGATGGCTGGTGGCTGGAGGGCTACGACGGCGCCAATGGGTTTGCCATCGGCGATTCGGCAGTTGACACGAGCGACGTTGATGCGGCCGATGCGGCGTCGCTCTTTCGCGTCCTGGAAGAAGAGATCGTTCCTCTTTATTACGATCGAGATGATAACGGTATTCCGCACCGTTGGGTGTCGATGATGAAGCGCTCGATTGCCACACTGGTTCCGCTCTTCAACAGCGACCGGATGGTAGCGGAGTACGCGGAGCGGATTTATTTAACGGATTGAGAAGTATTTGCCGCAGATGAACGCGGATAAAACGCGGATGTGAAAAGGCTTTGTCAGTACCGCCTGCGATAGCGGGCGGGTCGGCGTTAACCCCGCCGTTCTTTGGCGGTGGATCAACCCGCCCGCTATCGCAGGCGGTACTGACCTGATGCCGCTGATCCGCGTTTATCCGCGTAAATCTGCGGCCAAGAAATCCGAGACGTTTATTCAAACCAGGCGATCCCATTCACCGCCCGCAAAATAGCCGGTTCCTACTTCAGATGCTTTGATACGAGTTTAGTCATTTCAAACATGTTCACTGTTGCTTTGCCGCCGAACACGATCTTCAGAGCCGCATCAGCTTTGATCATCCTTTTGTTCTTCGGGTCCTGCAGCTTGTTCTTTTTAATGTAAGCCCATAGCTTCTTGGTAACCTCAGTTCGCGGGATCGGTTTCGCGCCAACGATCTCCGCCAGTGCTGCACTGGGTGTCACTGGTTTCATGAACGCGGCACTTGGTTTACGGGCGACCTTCTTCTTCACAGTAGTAGCCATTTAGTCTCCTTTGAAATGTGGGCACGGTGGCATCCGGCGAAAAGACCTGGGGATGCGCGCCTTCGTTAGTCTTCATCCTCTAAGCAAATGAGCCGCAGCACTGGCGCCTGCCAAAGGCTGCGACCCGCGCCGAGCATAAAGCATCCACCGCAGAAGAACAAT
>JBDTOI010000259.1:0-4387 GCA_039933315.1 Pyrinomonadaceae bacterium | reverse complement strand
CCGCGAATGGCGGCGCGGACACAACCCCTTCAGGGTTGGAAATGTTTGCGTTCATAGTTTCCCAGGGTAGCCGAAGCGGCAACCCCGGGCTGGAGGACTCAACCCCGTCGGGGTTGGCCCCGCCACCAGTTGCACCGCTGTCGCAGGAGCTCATTGAGGCCGTCTAGCTCGCATAACGCGCGTAGACGGTTTTCACTTTTGCCAGGAAGTCTCGGCGATCGACCAGGAAGTAGAGCTTCACGGTTTCACTTTTGGGCTCATCCGGCGGCGGAGGTTGCGTTAAGGCGTGTTTAGTCTTCGACGGCTTCGCCGCGCGGCCTTTGGCGGTTTTCTTCTTCGCACCGGCTTTTGGCGCGGGAGGCCTTGCTTCAGTTTGCACTGGATCATCTCCTGCCAGATGGGCCACCAGTTTTTCAAAGACTTCACCTTGATCCTGCCCGGTGATGCCAATCGAATCCAGGTAGCCGCCGTAACGTAAACGCCGCAGCAGATCCATCAGGGTCAGGCGACCCTCCATCGTGTAGCCGCCATGCGCATGCGATCGGCTGACCAGATACTGGACCAGCAGCACTTCCCAATATAGCGAGGGCGCCAGAAACAAACGGCTCCCATCGCGCTCCCAGCCTTCCGACAAACGGCTGGAACGCCGCAGGGCTCGTAAATCCTGGAAAGCCTCTTGCCAGTTTTCTTTTGGCTTGCGGCGCTGCAGGTAAGCGCACGCAGCATCAATCAACCAGCCTTCATCCTCGAGATCCAGGTTTTGGCCGAGCGTGTCGAGCCAGTCGAACAGGACCGCGCGCGCGTCGGACTTCTGCTCCAGCACAAGGAACTGATCATCCTTAGCGGGAAGTTTTTTGATTAGCGCGCGGCGGGCCGCATCAGTCGTCTTGCCGCCTTCGATGCGATAAGTGTCCAAGCGGGCCAGCCAGCGCTTCGCCGACTTGCAGTAAGGGCAATGCGGGTTCTTTTCGTCGCTATCAAAATACGGGCGCGTAGCCCGCGGCGAAGTCAGTTCTTCGGTTGAAGGCGCGTGTCGTTTGACTTCCGAATAGGCGGTGCGCGGCGCGAGGCCAAGTTGTTTGGTGAAGATATCAAAGATGCAGGCCAGGCAAACCAGGGTAGTGTATTCAGTGACGCAGCCCGGCGGGAACAGGGTTAGATCGAGCGGATGCTGCTGGGCTTTCATTGCAATGTAGGGGCGTCACTCCGTGGGCGCCCCTTCTTTTAGCGACAGATTTGCGCCGATAAACGCAGATCTGCCAAAAGAGGTCACTATCGCAGGCGATAAGACAAAGCCTTATCTTATCCGCGAGTCTCCGCGTAAATCTGCGGCCAAAAGAGGGGCGGCCACGGAGTGCCGCCCCTACAATATAGAGACCAGCGCTGGTTGGGCATCTGTATGGCCAAGGACGATGTCGAGCTCGGCTGCGATATCACCGTTGCCGGCGCTGAGTTTCTTAAAATCAAACAGCTCGGGATCGAGCAGGTGAGACGGCACCGCGTTTCCCATCGCGGTAAGCATCGAAGCGCGTATGTCCGGGATCTCTTTTTCCAGTTCCGTGATCAGACGCTGAATTCGCGCCCGTTTCAGATTAGGCTGCGAGCCGCAAAGATCACAGGGGATAATAGGAAACTTCTGTTCCGCCGCAAACGCCGCGATGTCGCGTTCGCGGCAATGCGCCAGCGGCCGGATAACAGTGTTGCGCCCGTCCAGTGACCGCAGCACGGGCGGCATCGCCTTCATCTTGCCTACGTAAAAAAGGTTGAGTAGAAACGTTGTGATAATGTCATCCGCATGGTGGCCCAGAGCGATCTTGGTACAGCCTTCCTCTACGGCAATGTCGTAGAGGATTCCCCGCCGCTGTCGCGAGCAAAGGGCGCAATAAGTTTTGCCTTCGGGAACCAGACGCTTTACTACGGAATACGTATCGCGCTCAACTATGCGAAAGGGCACCTGCAGTTTAGTTAGGTATTCGGGAAGCACATGAGCGGGAAAGCCCGGCTGCTTCTGATCCAGGTTGACGGCCAGTAGGTCGAACTGCACGGGGGCCCGCCGTTGTATATCGAGCAGCAAATCGAGCAGCGTGTAACTGTCTTTGCCGCCGGAGAGGCAGACCATGATGCGATCGCCGTTCGCAATCATGCCAAAGTCTGCGATTGCCTCGCCCATGCGGCGTAGCAGCCGGATTTTTGTCTTGCTTTCCGCGAGCATCAGTTGTTACAGAATGCCACGCGGTCGCGGGCCTGACAACAACCGGCGTCGGGCTTGACTGCCTGACCGCGGGTGCCATAATGCCCGTCATCAAGAATTTCCCGACTCTTCAAGCCCCCGCTTTCGGCTAATCCTGGACCGAGGTGCCTCAATGAGATTAATAAAGCCGAGTATCATTCTCCTGGTGTTTTGTCTGACTTTGTCGGCATTGCCGCTGGTGGGGGCGCACGCCGACGGAGGGAGCATCCGGGGAAAAGTAACCGACCCAAAGGGCGCCGCCGTGGTTGGCGCCGCTGTCACCTTAACCGACCTGGGGACTAATCGGACCTTCGAGACCGTAACCGACCAGCAGGGGCAATATAAGATTGAAGGTCTGTCGCCGGGAGTATATTCCGTTACCGTCACGGCCCAGGGATTCAGCCAAGGGCGACTCAACGAAGTCACAGTCAACGATGCGCCGGTCGCCGCTGACATCAAATTGGAAATCGCCCCCGTTGAAGCCGCACTTACTATTACCGCCACCGGCCCCAGGCCCAACACTGACCCGGTCTACCAGGAACTGCGGCAAGGCGGGAAAGGCCTGGAGGATTTTCAGGGCCCGTACGCCAGCGTTAATAATCTGGTGCTTAAGCGCGACGCCGCGACCTTCACCTTGCGCAGCGGCGAGATCTATTTTGCTCCTTTCGTCCAGAACCGCACCGTTGGCGCAGTTTTCTTTGGCGACGGCGAGGTTACGCTGACGCCACCGACTAACGCTGAAAAGCACAGTCTGACACTCTATACGGATAAGGAAACACTCGCCGAGTCGTTCGACAAGCTGGTGCTGCGTTTCAGTGATCGCACCTTCGACGAGATAAAGTCATCCGCGCAGGCGCAGATGAGCACGAATGGAACACGGGCGGCCCGGGCGCGGGACAGTTATCGTGATAACCAGTCCCTGCTGCGCAAAACGCTGCGGCGGAATGTAGAGCTGCGGACGCTGGTCGATCTCTACAACCCAAACCGTCCCGGGTTCTTTACGGCATTCATTAATGGAAAGAAATACAACAAACTCATTTTTCAATACGACGCGCTGGGTATCCCCAGCGTCTCGCCGGAGGAAGTGTTGTTGTCGAGCTATGGTGAATCTGATCGCGGTTTGTGGACCGCCTTCCACCGCGAGGAGGAGTACGCCAAAGGCACGGCCTCGAGCGACGAAGATCACCGTATTTATGACATCACGCATCATGAAATTGATGGCGGCATCCGGGGGACAAAATTCGCTGCCAACGATACCGTCACCTTCCGCGCTCTGGATGCCGGCGCCCGGGTCATGCCCTTTCGCCTTTTCTCATCTTTGCGGGTGGTACGCGTGCGTGATGAACAGGGGCATGATCTGCCGTTCGTGCAGGAGAACAAGGATGAGGACGCGGACTTTGGAGTGATCTGGCCGGCGCCGCTGGAAGCGGGCAAGACTTATAAGCTCAGCTTTGAATATGGTGGCGGCGATGCCCTTATTGATGTGGGTGGCGGCAACTACTTTGTTAATCCCGGCGCGCGACTCACCTGGTATCCAAACAACGAAGGCACCGCCTTCGGCGACCGCGCCACTTTCGACGTAACTTTCCGTTATCCAAAGAACAAGGTTCTGATCGGCACCGGCGCGCCCGTAGCGGCGGAGACGATCGATGGCGATCTGCGGGTGGCGAAATGGTCGAGCGGGCAAACCGCCCTGGCGGTGGCTGGATTTAACTACGGCACCTTTAAGAAGAAAGAGGTGAGCGACCCCGACACTGGTTACAACATCGAATTCTATTCAAACGAGGACTTACCGTCTTTCATGCAGGGCGCGGCGCAAATGGGATCGATGTCGACCAGTGGCATGGCGAATTCGATGTTGGCCGATACACAAAACGCGACGCGAATTTACAACTTCTATTTCGGGAAATTGCCTTTTACCCGACTGGCCCTGACGCAGCAGCCGGCCTCTAATTTCGGGCAGGCCTGGCCCACGCTCATTTACATGCCGTTCACCGCTTTTATGGACTCCACACAGCGTTACATGGCTTCCGGGTTTAACGTTGGCTTTGCCAGCAATAACTTTTTCGAATACGTCGCGCCTCATGAGATCGCGCATCAGTGGTGGGGACACATGGTGGGTTGGAAATCCTACCGGGATCAATGGATGAGCGAAGG
>JBDTOI010000258.1:0-4484 GCA_039933315.1 Pyrinomonadaceae bacterium | reverse complement strand
ACTGCCGTGTAGCCGCCTTCTTCGTTGCGGCTAATTTTGTTCTGGGCGTAGAGACCTTCGAGCACAAACTCGCAGGCTGAAACTACCTGCGCCTCGTCCTTGCGCTTGAAATCGAAAGGTATCAGGACTGTATCAATTAACTCGGGCACCACTTCCAGCAACGTGATGCACTCTTTCGCTGCCGCGGTGTCGGCGAGGCGCAGCGAGTTGCCTTCGTCGAACCAGCGCACCGTTCCGGTGAAGTCAATCCCAACAAAATATCCTTCAAAGATTTCTCCGGCGGCGCGTTTGATTAGGTCTTTGGCAATGCGGTTCGCGCCAATCTGTTCGCCTTCGTACTCCAGCTCCATCTTCCCAGTCATTGAAGGAATTGCCGCGTAAACATCTGAAATGCGCGGCACGATGTCGTCCTCGCCAGTGATCAACGCGCGGCGTTCGGCGTTTGAAACTACGGACTCTATGACCGTAATGGGCAGCCGTTGCGACACACCCGAGTGCTTGTCGATCCGCTGGTCGTCACGCGCCTCGAAAGCGATTTGTTCGACTGTCTCTCGCAGGAAGTCAGGCAGGCGCATTCGCTCATTCAAGCCATCGCGATTGAGCCAGGCCTCCTGCCGCGTGATCTCAACTCCCAGACTGACCTCGGCGGGATAATGGGTAGTAATCTCCGCTCCAATTCGGTCCTTCAAGGGACTGATTATTTTTCCGCGCGCGGTGTAGTCCTCCGGGTTGGCAGAGAACACAAGCATTACATCCAGGGGCAGGCGCACCGGATAACCCTTAATCTGCACATCGCCTTCCTGCATGATGTTAAAGAGGCCCACCTGAATCTTGCCGGCCAGATCCGGCAGCTCGTTGATGGCGAAGATGCCGCGATTCGCGCGGGGTAACAGACCGTAGTGAATTGTCAGCTCATCACTCAGCAGGTGACCACCCTTCGCCGCTTTGATGGGATCGACGTCGCCGATGATGTCAGCGATCGTTACATCCGGCGTGGCCAACTTTTCCACAAAGCGGCGATCGCGATCGACCCAGGCGATCGGCGTTTGGTCTCCGTGCAACTCAATCTTCTGTCGCCCGTAGGCCGAGATAGGTTGAAACGGATTATCATTAACTTCGGAACCTTCGATAATGGGAATCGCTTCATCCAGCAAAAGCGTTAGCTGGCGAATGATGCGGCTTTTCGCCTGGCCGCGCAGCCCCAGCAAAATAAGATTATGGCGCGCGAGGACGGCATTTATGAGTTGGGGAATTACGGTGTCGTCATAGCCGACGATCCCGGGGAAAAGCTTTTCCCGCGCCTGCAGTTTGCGAATCAGGTTCGCGCGCATCTCGTCTTTTACGGAGACGCTATGAAGACCATTCTGTTTTAGTTCACCCAGGGTTTTTGCCCGCGACATATCCGACCTTTCATTCCGGCTGGTTACTTAGAAAAGCGACTTTCGCCACGTTGCGCCGCAGCGACAACCTTGGCTGTTAAGTTCGACAATGGGGGAGATCGGCGAGCGAGTATCTTAATACTTTGCTGCCGAACATACCTAAAGGCCAGGCTGGAGGAGCGATCTGCGAAACACTCCCCCAGGCCAGGCCGGGTAGCTGGGGGTTTCGCGCAAAGGCGCTAAGAAATGAAAAGCAAAAGGCGCAAAGAGTTGGATGATTGCCTTTGCGCCTTATGTCTTTCTTTTCTTCGCGCCTTTGCGCGAAACCTCAACTCGGCCCACAACTGAGACCCATCTCCGGAGGCCTTTAACTCGTCACTTCGCAGTGCCAGCCTTGTCCGTCATATGAAACGGCCCCGTCGATTTCCAACTTCTCCAGGTGCGCCAGGACGGCGCGCGCGGCCAACGGATGTGCTTTGGGAGAAACGTCGGTATAGACGCGGGCCACGATTTCCTCCGGAGTCGTGGCCCCATCTCGTACGGCCGCTAGTATCTTCTGCTCGCGTTCTAACCGGTGACTAATGTATTCGTCGAGCTTGGCATAAGGATTTGCGATTGCCGGACCATGGCCGCCAAACAGGACTCCCAGGTTAGGCAAGGCGCGCATTCGCTGCAGCGAGTTGAGGTAATCGCTCATGTTGCCCTCCGGAGGATCGATCAATACTGAGCCCAGCCCCACGATGTTATCGCCGGTGATCAAAGTTCCCGTGCGCTCCTCGTAAAAGCATAAATGTCCGCGCGCGTGACCCGGGGTATGCATGGTGCGCAGCGTGATGGCCGGCTCGCCCCGCAGTTCGATTGCCTCGTCATCCGCCAACAAGCGAGTCACCGGCACCTCGCCGGCGAGAACTTTTGCCGTTTCCTGATGCGCGGCCACGCCCACCTCAGCGCCGAGATGTCCGCGCAGGGCCTCAACGCCGGCGACGTGATCGGGGTGCAAGTGGGTCAGAATAATTTCCCGCACCGAGCGCCCGCCGGTAATCAATTCGTCCACGCCGGCAGCCAGTTCCCTCTGTTCGTCCTCGTAGGGTGAACCGGGATCAAAGATCAAAATCTCGCGCGAGGAATAAACCAGGTAGCAGTTTGTATGAGTTGCCGGCGGCTTGGTCGGCGTGCGCACGGGAAAACATATGTAATTGGGGCGAAATTCAATGCGGCGCACTGGCTGACGATGGGCCTGGGGAACTGAGAGTAATCGCTCAACCAGATCAGGACCGATACCGCCGGCGAGGGTCTTCAGTGCATGCAAGGTTGGCGGCACAGCCAGAATCTCCGAGCGTTCCCAGCGGGCATGCGCCTGCCGCGCGGAGATCCACTCGCCGGATTCGAGTTCAGCGTCGCCCGTGACTATGGGCTCCTGTTTGGGCGGGCAGTTAGCGAGAAAGAACCAGGTATCAAATCGCTTGGCGCTGAAGGGCGGTGTCAACCACCTCCCGGCAAAGGTGAAGTCTCGCGCGTCGAGGGAGAGACCGTAATGGCGCAAGAGGGCAGGCCATGTCATGCGGCTCGATTCCAGATCATCCAGTAGCGATGCGCGCTGGCCTTTCGTCAAAGTTTCCGCACCGGAGGCGATTAGCACACCGGTTTCTTCAAACAGCTCGCGAGCGGCACAACTAATCGCAGCTGCCGTGTCGGCGTCATCGCAGTTAGCCACTTCAACTTCCATATCCGGCGGATCCAACTTCCCGCCCGGGAACGCATAGAAGCCACCCAGGAAAGAGAGCTTCTCACTACGTCGCACCCAGAAGACCTCCGGATTCGCAGGATCGGTTTTATGACGGAGCAGTATTGCCGCGGCGGCGTCTTTCGGAACGACGCTGGCAGGTACCGACGCATCTTCTGTTTGATTGTTCTGAGGGCTCAATTTGATAATGTGACAATAATCAGGGGCGCCCACGGAGTGACGCCCCTACAAGGTTACTACTACCAGCGAAACCGCTCGCCGTCGCCGCTCGACCACGGGTCGCCGCGCATGTGGTAGCCGCCGTCTTCCCAGTATCCCGGCTGGTCCTGCTCGAGGAAGCGCACGCCTTTGACCCACTTCGCGGATTTCCACGCGTAGAGCTGGGGCACGATCAAACGCACGGGGCCGCCATGATCCGGCGGAATCGGTTGGCCGTCGTGCGACCACGCAAACAGCGAATCTTCATTCAGGAAAAACTCGATGGGGAGATTGGTGGTCCAGCCATGGTCATAACCGAAAGCCAGGACGAACTTTGCTTCCGGCTTCACACCAGCCAGCCTGGCCACCTCGCGCGCAGGCACGCCACTCCAGACATTATCAAGTCGCGACCAGCGCGTTACGCAGTGGAAGTCAGCGTAAACCTTCACGGCCGGCAGTTGCATGAACTCATCCAGCGACCACTTCTGCGGATGTTCCACCAGGCCATCAACTTCAAACTGCCACGTGGCCAGATCCACATCAGGGGTGCCGTGGGCATCCAGCACAGGCCACTTCTTCGTACGAGTTTGGCCGGGAGGAATGCGATTCGGCAAACGCGTGTTCGGGCTGATGATCACTTCCGGATCAGCGACCTCTTCCGGCTTGCGCGGATCGGTAGTTTGATACTTTGGATCTTTTATTAATCCGTCAAGAAAGCCCATCGCTCAAATCCGGCTCAGTGGTTTTAGGGTTTTGCTTGTCCTCAAGCTCAGTCAGGCCGCTCTTGATTTCGATCTTCGCTGCCAATCGGCGTCGCTTACGCGCGGCAGACTTAATCTCATCATTGAACTCCCAGTGGTCCATGTTCGAGTGGCCGCGCTTGCCGCCCTGTCCGGCATCCGTCAATCCTTTCAATATTGCCATGCAATTCTCTCCACGGAACGATTCGATCCGAATTATACATGTGGGTTTAGAGCACCGTCACCCACGGTATGGCAGATGGGGCTGACAGGAACCTTGATCCAGTTGAGGTTTCACGCAAAGCATCCCAGCTCATCTGCGACGAGCAGATACCAGGATGGAAACCGCGCTACGAGAAGGTGGAAGGTCGAACCCCAACGGGGTTATGTCCTCCAGCCCAGGGTTGCCGCTTCGGCTACCCT
>JBDTOI010000257.1:0-4497 GCA_039933315.1 Pyrinomonadaceae bacterium | reverse complement strand
ACGATCGCTCGGGGCGCGCCGTGGCTGCTTTTCTGGAAGAGCACCCGAAGGTACAGAAAATCTATTATCCCGGCTCGCTCACGCACAAGCAGCACGAATTAGCCAAGCGTCAGCAAAAGGGTTTCGGCAGCATGGTTTCGTTTGATGTGGGTTCATTCGAGGCTGCGCGGACAGTGCTCGAATCTGTTAAGCTGTGCACTCTGGCTGAAAGTCTGGGCGGAGTCGAAACGCTGATTTGTCATCCGGCTACGATGACTCACGCTTCGGTTGCTCCTGAGGTTCGCGAGCGCCTGGGAATTACTGACGGGCTGGTGCGCATCTCCGTCGGAATCGAAGATACGGATGACATCATTGCCGACATTGATGAGGCGCTGGCCAGGCTGCCATAGCCCTCGACAAATTGTAACCGATCAAACAGTTTTGCTGGTCTTGGCAGGCAGATAAGAGGACTTTGATCTTGACAGTATCAGCCCTACTACATTTACTATTCATTAATTCATGATCGTAGAGCTACGGGCAAAATCAGACATCGGGCGGGTCAGACGCGGGAATGAAGACAACTTCCTTGTGCTGGACTTGTCCACCTCGACCACCTGGACAGGATCCGGCGGCGGAGAGTCAGCGGACCTTCATCGTGTCGATCCGGGCAACGCCGGCCTGGTGCTGGTTGTCTCCGACGGCATGGGCGGCGCGCTGGCTGGAGACGTTGCCAGCCGCATGGCCGTAGACTCGGTGCGTGAGATTCTGGTAGGCGAAGGCGCGGAAAAGCCGAATGGCTTCGATCCGGACGTCTCCCTCGTGGATTGCCTGCGAGAAGCGACCATGTACGCCAACGTCGAGATTCATAACAAGAGTCTGCAGGACAGTCGCTGTAGTGGCATGGGCGCCACCTTCACCGGGGCAGCCATAAAGGGTGACACTCTCGATCTGGTCCAAGTCGGCGACAGCCGCGCGTACGTACTGCGCGGCGACCAAATTCGGTTGGCGACCAAGGATCAATCCCTGGTGCAGCAGTTGGTCGATGTCGGTCAGATCAGTGAAGAGGAAGCGGAAACCCACATGTTCCGCAACGTCATCCTCCAGGCGCTGGGGGCCCAGACCGAACTGACTCCCGCCACGGCGCGCATCAAGATCCGCCAGGGAGACATGCTCCTGCTCTGTAGCGATGGATTGTCGGGAAAACTGCGCGCCGACGAGATTCAGCAGATTGTGGCGAAGACTAGCGAGGATCTTTCAGCAGCTTGCGAGTCGCTGATTCAGGAAGCGAACGACCGTGGTGGCGAAGACAATATCACCGTCATTCTCGCCAGATTTAGCGGTGAGGATTTAGAAAAAGCTACCAGCGCAAAAATTACCGTGGAGCTGCCGCCGATGGAAGAAGACAAGACGCTGGATGAGACTGAGTCGAATGACCGGCCGTCCGAAGCTCCCACTGAAAGTCCGTAATTCACTATCCGCAGATTACGCAGATTACACAGATAAACAGGCAGACGGAAAAGCCTTCTGACCGACTGACCCTTGTTTACTTCTGCGCCTCTTCCTCTAATCTGTGTAATCTGTGAAATCTGTGGACGGCTCAATCAGTCTTTGCCGCTTGTAAGAGATCCTGAAGACCAGTCCCGGTCAGGAATTTTTCCCACCCGCCGCACATAGATCGACGCCCCCTCAACGCTTGAAACTTCCACCCGCTCACCCGCTTCCAGAGGCTCTTCGCCCGCGGCCGGATAAGCTGTCCAGGTCGAGCCAAAAACTTTGACCGCTCCTTCATGCAGTGCGCCTTTGCTGGAGGACACTACCGTACCGATTTTTCCCGGCAGGGCATCGACGCCGCTGCGGAGAGAGCCACCACTTTTTTCCCGCGAGAAATAGTTAACGAAAATTGTTCGCGACGCTGCTGTCAGGCCGATCGACACGGCGGCGAAAATCAAAAACTGCAGCGCGAGGCTGTCGATACCGACCAGCCCGGCCAGGGCTGCCGCGAGCGCCCCGATGCCAAACCATAGTAAAACAAAGCCACTGGTAAAGACTTCGGCCACGATCAGAATGACCGCCAGGATAACCCAGAGAATCCAGATGTACTCCATACCCTCCCCCGCTACCCCTTAAGCAAGTTCTTCATCACGAACCAGATGTTTGCCGGCCGCTCGGCCAACCGTCTCATGAAATAAGGATACCAGTGTGCCCCATAAGGCACATAGACCCTGACATGATAACCTTCGCGGGCCAGTTTCTCCTGCAGATCACGCCGCACTCCATACAGCATCTGGAATTCAAACGCGTCCTTGCTGATATTCTGCCGTTGCACGTATTCGATCGTCGCCTCAATCATCTTTGGATCGTGGGTAGCAATGCCATGATACGTGCCACTGGAAAGCAGCAGTTGCATTACGCGCACGTAGTTTTCATCAACGTCATGTTTATCCGGAAAGGCGACCTCCGGCGGCTCTTTATAGGCGCCTTTGCAGATGCGTATGCGGGCCGGAATCGCGAGCATGTCGCGTGCATCGTCCATGGTCCGGCGCAGGTAGGATTGCAGCACGATGCCCACGTCGTTCAAACCAAACTCGGATCGCAAGCGCTTGAAGATGTCTATCGTCAGCTGGGTTACTTCCGAGCCCTCCATATCGATGCGCACAAAATTACCCCGGCGGGCCGCGTCCCGCACTATTGTGCGCGCATTTTGGTAGGTGAGCTCCGGGTCTATTTGCAGGCCGAACTGGCTGAGTTTTATGGAAACATTTGACTTGATTCCTGTCTCGTCTATGCGGGCAAGCACGGTCAGGTACTCCTGCACCTCAGCCGCCGCTTCTTTCTCATCGTTGACTGACTCGTTCAAATGATCGAACGAAGCGGTGCAGCCGCGCTCGTTTATCTGGCGGATGGCGGCGATTGCCTCTTCAATGTTTTCGCCGGCGACAAAACGGGTGGTAAGCCTCTTGAAGGGCGCGAACCGGGCGGCGAAATCTTTGAGACCCTCCCGTTCGGATAGGTAGAGTAAAAGGCTTCTGGTAACCATTTTCTGTTGTAGGGGCGTCACTCCGTGGGCGCCCCTCTTCAATCGTTCCCCAGGCAGGGGCGCCCACGGAGTGACGCCCCTACAAATGATGCTGAGCTACTCGTTTGGTGGCTTGCCACCCGTAGCCGCTCTCGGTATTCTTTCTTCTCGCTTCACTGTCCGGGCACCCCGGCGAACCCAGGTCGAACTACTATCTCCCACGCGGCTTCGGGCTGAAGCCTCGAAACTCATGCGCTGGAAGCTACTAATACTCGCGTCGCTCATAGCCGCTATTGCGGGCGTTGGCCTCGCGTGCGCGGTAATACTCGTTGGTTATGGGTCGCTGCGAGATCTCGCCACTCATAATTTACCCTTCAGCCTTACGCTCACGATTCCCCTGGTAATGGTCACTCTGGCCGGTTTCTTCGTCTACCGGCATACTGCGCGCCGGCGAAAGCTGCAGACTACCCTTGCTGTGCTCCTGACTTTCTTTCTGACAGTGGCCGCGTTCGCCCTCGGATCCATTCTTACGCCCAGGCTTTACCTGCCGCTGATGACGGCGCCCCAATCGAAGTAGGTGTCGGGTGTCTGCTGTCCGATATCGACGTCCCGATAACCGATAGCTGACACCCCAAACCTGGCACCTAATACCTGGTACCTGATACGCGGCGCCTGTACCTGGCGCCCGGCGTCATAATTGTCCCAGACCGATCTCCTTCTGCACGGGCCGCAGAGCATCTATGACAAAACGAATGTGATCATCGAGGTCCACTCCCAGCTCCTCGACGCCCTGGCGAATGTCATCGCGGTTCACCGTACGTGCGAAGGCTTTGTCCTTCAGTTTCTTTTTCACTGAAGAGACCTCGAGGTCATCCAGGCTGCGCGATGGTCGCACCAGGGCGCAGGCTACCAGAAAACCGCACAACTCATCCGTGGCAAACAACGCTCGCGCCATCGGCGTGTCGCGCGGTACCCCCGTGTATGTGGCATGGCCCATGATTGCCCTGATGAAATAGTCGGGATAACCGCGCCCGCATAATATGTTCGCCCCTGTAAAAGGATGCTGCTCAGCGCTGGGAAACATTTCATAGTCGAAATCATGCAGCATGCCCACCAAGCCCCATTCGTCCACAGCCGCCTCAGGTCCCCCATAACGCGGGGCACAGGCGCGCATCGCAGCCTCGACCGCCAGCGCGTGCTTTCGCAGGCTGTCGCCCTTCGTGTACTCGCAGAGCAGTTCCCAGGCGTCTTGGCGATCGGGCATCGACGTTAATTACCTTTGATGGAATTGAGCTATCTGAGGGTTAGGAAACTAACACGGCAACAGATCGCGGAACAAGTTGAATCCGGCGGGTCGATTTCTTCTCTCATTCTCACCCGGTTTCAACCGGGTGATCAGGGGCGAATCTGATTCCCCGAAAACCGTTTTCAACGGTTTACCTTGCGCCTCCGATCACAAAACCGTTGAAACGGTTCGCTGAACTTTGGTCCGGCCAACATCA
>JBDTOI010000256.1:0-4535 GCA_039933315.1 Pyrinomonadaceae bacterium | reverse complement strand
CAGCGGGTGCCCTTCATCGTCGCCGAACTCGGAGCCGACGCCGATCCGTTCATGCTCCATATCTACGCGGCGCTCCCGAGGGTCTCCCTTTCAAATGGAAAGCGCAAACCCTTTGGCATGGGCTTAACTTCACCTTAACCACTTCATTGGGCCCGCTGGATCTATTGGGAGAGATCACTCTCGGGGGAAACTACGAGCAGCTTCTGCCACACACTGTGAAGCTCAACGTGTTTGGTAATGAATGCCTCTGCCTGGGACTGGCCCGCTTGATTGAAGTTAAACGAGCGGCCGGCCGGCCAAAGGATTTTGATGCAATAACGGAATTGGAAATTATTCTGAAGGAAACTGCCGGCGATGGGAACTCTTAACATTGATCGCTATCACGCGGCCATGGGCGACGCCTCGTATAAGGACGTCACCCGCGTTCACGATAAGCCGCTCAGTGAAGCTATAGCCACCTTCTACGTTACACAGCGTAAACTTCCCTTTGCTCCCTGCCTCGGTCACGAACGGCTGGTTAGACTCCTAATCGACAGTCAGATCGATCGCCCTCGTCTGAGGTTCCTTGAACAGGATCGCGGCGGCCTGCAACTCTTCGCCAAAGCAATCGAAGATATTCAGTTTGCCGGAATGGTGCGCGCGGTCCGCCCGGGCACCATCATGTTCTCCAACCAGCCTTTTGCCGATATTACCGGGAAGTTTGCGCTTACGCAGGCGCAGGAGATCAAGTTTGAGCATGCCTTCGATCTGCCGATGACGACGGCGAGCACGGCAATGCAGTTTCGCATGGCTGCGGGCAATCGCTGGCTGTCTGATTTTTCCTTGCGCCGCAACGGCGATATTGAACGGGCAGTGGACATAGCAGTCTACGCATTCATCGGTGGCTTCAACGATACTTCAAACATGGAAGCAGCCCACCGGCTGGATATTCCGGCCGTGGGCACTGAAGCGCATTACTGGCAACAGGCGTTTCTGGAGTACATGTACCACCCCGAGATTGAGTCGCGGACTGGACGGCCAAAGCATTTCGAGCAGGTTGCATTCGAACGCTGGCTGGACGCCAACCCTAATGGCACTACGTTGCTACTCGACACCATCGACGTTTACATGGGGGCAGTGCACGCGGCCATGGCCGCAACTTCAACCCCAATGCGGCGCAAGGCTTTCAAAGGCTTTCGCGTTGACTCTGGTGATCTCGCCGATCTCGGGAGATGGTGTCTTCACTTTTTCGAAGCCAATGATTTGCACGGGCTGCGGCCAAATCTGACTGGCGATCTGGACGTCGATAAAGTCCGCCATATCGTGAGCGAGTTTCCCGAAGTCGCCGGCTTTGGCATCGGCACTAAACTCTCGAGCGAAGTGCGCAACGTCGCCGGAGTCATCTTCAAACAGTGTCTGATGAACGGCCGGCCGACCTTGAAGGCCTCGAACTCGCCCGACAAAACGACATTGCCAGGTTATCTCCAGGTATTTCGCGGCGTGGACGCGGCGGAAAACTATGTCGCGGATGTAACCGGACTGGAAGACGAAGAGATTGAGATCCCGGGCGCGGCGCGTGTCGAACGGCTATTGCTTCCCTTCTGGAAGAACGGACAACATGAAGGGATTCCCTCGATCGAAAAGCAAAAAGCTTTCGTCAAGGAACAGATGGCCCGCTTTGGCGACCTGCACAACTATTCTCACACGTTAAGCGAACGGCTGCGCCAACTGCGCAACGATCTAACCGCGCAAATGCGCGCCGACAACTCGGGCTGGCAGGAAATTGTAAAGATGCCTGAAGAAGTGCCCGAAGTCCCGCAACCGAAATAGCGTATTTGATTGTTAGCGTTGGTAGGCACCGGACTTAGCGCTTCTCTCACCCGCGCGCACCAGCCTGGTTGAACCATCGGAAAACTTCACAATGGTGCCCCCATCGGGAGCACGAAAGAATCTGGGAGCCGCTCCGGAAGAATCGTAAGAGCGATTGCGTGAAGGGGAAGGCGCCGGGTAATTATCGCGAAACTCCAGTGTAGGAAGGCGCAGCCGCGGCGCATTAATCCGGCGTCCGTTCTTCCGCAGATCGCTTTTCCGCGCATCCTGTCCGCGCTCGGTAGCCGGCTGAGCAGCTCCCGGCGTCATCATCTGCCGATTCTGGTTAGTCCTGTCAGAGGCATTGAACTCGTTAGCATTCCTGGTCCTTGCTACAGCCGCGCTGTTGTTCTCACCAGCTCGCGCCCGCTCCGGTTTGCGCGCACTGTCCACCTGACGCTGAGTGGCGACGGCGTTGGTAGACTTCGCTCCTGAAGCTTTACGGCCCGATTGAAACCATCCTTGCGCGCTGTATAGAACTCCCGCAGTCAGGGTAATGAGGATCACCAGAACCAGAGTGATGGCTCCGTGACCAAAGCGGCTGGCTGATTCGACCAGTGCCATTCTTATGGGCGCACCTTCCTGCTCTTGAATATCATTCAGGTGATCGATATGGACGGTCCTCGTAAACACCGGCCTTACGGGTTTGGGGATAATGCCCTCATTCGTGTTTGTCCGGCCCATGCATCGCAACGCTTCACGAAATTCGTTGGCGGTGCGGTATCGATCCTCAGGTCTCTGCGCCATGGCCTTGTCCAGAATGGCTGCGATATCAGGACCCACCGCTTCATGAATTTCATTGGCCGGCTTCAACGGGTCAGGCTCGGAGTTCAACAAAGCGGTGGCCCGCACCATTGCGTCCGGTGGCTTGATGCCGGTTAGCAAATGGTAGAGCGTGGCGCCCAGGGCATAGATGTCACTGCGCGGATCCGTTCGCTGATCCTGAATCTGTTCCAGCGGCGCATAGTGTCGGGTGTATCCGAAAAAAGCTCGTGAAGCGGTGGCGGAGGCCGAAGAAGAATCCGATGTTTGTGCTTTGGCCAGGCCAAAGTCGAGCAGGGCTATTTGGCCGGTTCCGGTCAGCTTCAGATTGTGCGGCTTGATATCGCGATGGATTACCTGTCGATCTCTTGTGTGCAGGTAGATTAGCGCGTCAAGCAACTGATCCGCCCAGGCAATCACAGATTCGCGCGGAAATGGTCCGGGCTGCTGGGAAATGATTCGGGCCAGATCAACGCCGCCAATGAACTGCATCACCAGGAAGGCGCGATTGCCTTCTACAAAATGATCACTGACGCGCGGCAGCGCCGGGTGCTGCATTCCTGCCAGCAGACGCGCCTCGTGCTCAAACTGCTTGCGTACGGAGGTGTCCGAAGACAGTGTCTCCTTCAGCGCCACCGTAATCTGCAGGCGTTGGTCCAGAGCTTCATAAACCGCACCCATACCGCCGCGGCCGAGCTGTCGCACAATGCGATAACGATTCTGTAAAACGGTGTCGGGTGCTAGCGAAGAGTTAGCCGGGTCCTGACGAAGTTCGCTGGGGGGTATCAATTGGGTTACTCCATGGGAAAGTAAAAATCGTTATTCTTCATCGAGAAGGCGTGACTGGGAGTCAGTCTGGGGAGACCTTTGGGCGCCGACCTGGATTGAATGTTTCTCTGAGAGGATTACTGGGGCAGCGGCGTGTTATCCCGGGCCGCAAATTGATGGCGGGGTTGTCATTTGGTCGCGTTGGACCATCAACCCTTCACGTTCGGAAGTATATGACACTCAGTAACATACAAACAAGAAGAATGTTTGTTCGGGAACTTTCTGTGTGCCCTTAAGGGAACATGCGAAGAACGCAGAGTGACAGTTTCCGTTACCAGAAAAAGCAGGGTCATACGGTTCTCTCTTTTTGCTGGCACTTTGCTTCAAGTTAAACTTAAGAATGCAGCCCTCCCATTGCATCTCCGGCAACGGCGCTGAATTCAGAAGAGCAGACTTCCTGGTGAAAGAACAGAAAACCGGAGGACCCCATTCCCCGCTGCGGTATTCAACAAGCTCGTTGTATAATTACTTTTGTCCCCTAAACAAAACAATTTGGGAGTAATTGCGGCAATGAAACTCTTGATAGTCGTCTCGCTGCTTCTCTGTTTGCCGGTGGTGGCCCTGGCCCAACAAAAATCGCGCAAGCTCTTTCCTTACAACTACACCATTGACGATTTACCCAACGGCCTGCGGTTGATCACCGTGCCCACCGATTATCCGAACCTCGTGGCGCTGTACATCGTCGTTTCTACCGGCTCGCGTAACGAGATTGAGAAAGGCAAGAGCGGTTACGCGCACCTGTTCGAGCACCTCATGTTTCGCGGCAGCGAAAAGTTTTCCGCCCAGCAACGCGACGAGATTTTGAAACGCGCCGGCGCCGATTCCAACGCCTACACTACTGACGACCGGACCGTTTACCACGAAGTCTTTTCCAGGGAGGATCTGGATCGAGTGCTCGAGCTGGAGGCCGATCGGTTTCAGCGTTTGAAGTATGAACCCGACGCCTACAAGACTGAGACTCAGGCCGTGCTGGGCGAGTTCAATAAGAACAGCGCTGACCCTGAGGAGAAGTTATATGAAGTCATGCGTGCGAGCGCCTACAAGCAGCACACTTACTCGCACACCACGATGGGCTTTATCGAAGACATTCAGGACAT
>JBDTOI010000255.1:0-4698 GCA_039933315.1 Pyrinomonadaceae bacterium | reverse complement strand
GGTGGGGACACATGGTGGGTTGGAAATCCTACCGGGATCAATGGATGAGCGAAGGATTCGCCGAGTTCTCGGTTTCGCTCTATATCCAGTACGTCCTGCGTGATGAGAAAAAGTTTCTCAGTTTTTGGAATACCCAGCGCGAAAGGATTACTCAGCCCCGGCCCCAGACGCGCGACATCAAGCCCTATACAATCGGACCCGTCACGCAGGGGTTTCGCCTGAGCAGCGGCAAGACGCTGGCTGCCTACCAGTTTCTTGTTTATCCCAAGGGCGCCTACATCCTGCATATGCTGCGCCAGTTGATGTACGACTCGCGCAAAGACGGTGATAAGCGTTTCATAGTAATGATGCAGGACTTCATAAAGTCGCACTACAACCAGGACGTTTCGACTGAGGATCTGAAGCGCACCATCGAAAAGCATATGACCAGGGAGATGGATGTGGACCGGAACGGCCGCATGGACTGGTTTTTTGATCAGTGGGTCTACGGCACGGATATACCCTCTTACAAGTTTGAGTACCAGATCACGGGCGACACGATTTCCGGGCGCGTCACGCAGTCCGGCGTGTCAAAGGACTTTCGCATGCCCGTACCGGTATATATTGATTTGGGAAAAGGTTGGGTCCGCTTCGGCGCCGCGACGATGATTGGAAACTCTTCAGTGGAGTTAAAAGACGTGAAATTGCCTGGCCCGGCAAAACGGGCGGCACTCTGCGTCTTCAATGATGTGCTGGCGCTAAGTATCGATAACTCTAAGCGCTGAGGCAGTTCAAAAACGAAGCGAGCCGCGGATAAACGCGGAAGACCGCGGATCAGGAAACCAGGACACAAAAACAGGAATCGGGCCAAAATCCTGGTAAGACCGTGGCTTGTTTCCTGGCTTTGAAATGTATCTTCCTATCCGCGTTACATCTGCGTTTATCTGCGGCTAAATCTCTTTACGCCTCGCTGGTCACTTGCTCGTTCCGATGACGGGTTTCTGCCGCTGCTCATAAAAATCCTCGATGTAGTCCTTCATGCCAAACTGGGTCCAGCTCATGCCGTACTGCTTCGCTTCCTTCGTGGCTTGCTTGAGCGTCCAGCCGTCATGTGCTATCCGGTAACACGCGATCACCACACCGGTGCGGTCGGCTCCGCGGCGGCAATGCACAAAGACCGGCTGGTTCTCCGGGGCGTTGATGATAGCCAGCGCCCGGCTGACCTGCTCGTCGGTTGGCCGGGACATATCGCGCATGGGCACGTGGAAATAGCGCAAGCCCAGGGTCCGCGCAGCCGCAGCTTCCTGCACCGTGTGATCGTCCTCACGGCGTAGATTCACAATTGTTTTGATACCCATGGCGGCCAGCTTGCGAAGGCCTTCGGCTTTTGGCTGCGCGCCGCGGTAAAGCTGATCATTCACCCGATGAAGTCTCGGCAGCTCTTCATACCGTGTTTCAGTCTGGGCGAAACTCACCAGTGCCATGGCCGCGACCAGAGCGCCGGCAAGCACGATTCTGCGGTTGTGTTTTCTCATAACGTCTGGCCGATACTGAATGATTGATTCACTTATGACTAATCACGACGCGCTGTAGGGTGGGCGGCAACTCATGAAGCTCGTTACGCGCGAACCCCGCATTGCGAAACATGCTCTCGAGCTCGGGAAAAGTGTAGGCATCGCCACTCGGAGTTGAACCCAGCATCATCATGCTGAACGCGGCCACTTGCGGCGGCGAGACGCGATCCTCGTTCGGCACAAACTCCAGCGTTACCGCCCGGCCTCCCGGCGCCAACGCCTGATGGACTTTTTTAAGTAAGACCTCGCAAGTGGGCGGATCGAAGTGATGCAGAAAGTTTGTCAGCAGAACGAGATCGTAGCCTGTGCCGTAGTCCACGTCGAAAGCGCTGCCGGGCTTTGTCTGGTAACGTTCAGCTACGCCGAAGGCTTGCGCGTTTTCCTTTGCCACTTCCAGAACATTGGGCCAATCAAGGGCCGTGATCTCTGCCTGAGCATTTCGTTTCGCGAACGCGAGGCCAAATATGCCGTGGCCGGCTGCAATATCCAGAATCCTCAGTTTGCTATTGGCAGACGGATCCACCAGCTCGGCCATCAACTGGGACGGCAGGGCCATCATCGGGACCATCGCGCGAGCGAAACTAACCCAGATCGGATTGTCGGGGGTGATGGTGCCCTCCTGGTCCATCACGGTGCCGCCCTTGCGCACTGCGGCGGCGATGTCCTTAAAGCCGCCCGTCAAAACCGGTGACAGAAGGAATTCAATGGTACCGCCCAGGTAAGCAGGCGAACGCCGGTCGAGAAACATTGCCGAGTCCGGCGTCAGTGCATAACGTTGATCCTGTTTCGTCAGGAACCCCATGATCGTCAGGTAGTCGCAGAGAATTCGTATGCCACGCTCCGCCGCTTCACAGGCGCGGGCAATCTCCGGCGCGTTGGTCTGGCCGGCGCCGATCGCGGAAAAGAGATCCAGGGTAATCGCGGCTTTGAGAGCCTCGGTCCGCTGGTATGAATTTATGGTCTCGAAGAAAAGTGCGGGAGAAACCTGCGGACTGGTTTGTGGTTCAGGCATTAGTTGTTTCCTTTCGTGCTCGGGGTAAAAGTTCTATCGGGACAGCATTAGTTCAGGCGAACCTCAACCGGCTGCGCCAGGCCCTCGATGGAGAGCACCAGGCCGCGCGGAGTCGCCACCGCCTCTTTCCTGGGCGACTGAAAGAGAATGAAGCCCTGACGCTGGCGTTCGGCATGCGTGAGCGGCGACTTCAGATTCAGTTCGTAGGCGCGGAACTCTTTCTCGAAGGTCTTGCGCGATTGTGGGTTGTAAGCGTAGACGGCGTTAGCTTTCAGAATTCGGCTGATTGCCTCCCTGGCGGAGATCATTTTCCACTGGTTACCTTCACCGTCGCGCAGGCGAAAGCGTACTCGCTTGAGTTCCAGCGTCTCGCCGCCGTTGTGCAACATCTCAACGCGGATCGGCAGCAGGCCACTCAGCGGCAGGTTGGCTTCAAACAGTTCCTGGCTGTCTTCGTCTAATAAGAGGGGATCAAAACGGAGAGTTACGCCGCCCAGTTCTGCTGTTCGGGCCGTGGCCCGCAGCGGCGGCAACTCAACCGCCGGCTTCACCTTATAGAGAGAGCCGCAGGCGGTCGTTAAGAAAGCGCTGGCGATAACCAGGCTCACAACCCAAAACAATTTAACTTTTTGTGAATGGACCACGACGCGCAATCTGTCATGGAGTGCGGAAAACGTCAAGCGTCAGCAATTATGGCTCGATGGTGACTTAATGTAGACTGACATAGTGATCTATGAGTGGGATCCGAAGAAAGCTAAACAAAACCTGGGCAAACATGGTGTGTCGTTTGAGGACGCGGCCACAGTGTTCCTTGATCCGCTGGCGGTGACCTATCCCGACCCGAACCACTCTGGTAATGAAGTGAGGGAAATAACCATTGGCCACTCAGCGAAACAGGGAGTAATCTTTCTTTCCCACACGCAAAGAGGGGATCGCACCCGAATCATCGGCGCGCGACGAGCGACGCGGAAAGAGCGTAAGCAATATGAAGAAGACATCGGGAAATAAAAATAATAACGACCTGAGTCCCGAATACGACCTCTCGCAACTAAAGGGCGGAATTCGCGGCAAGTATTACCGACAGGCCACCGCTGGAACGAATCTGGTGCTGATCGAACCAGACCTTGCGAACGTCTTCCCCGACACCGAGTCAGTGAACCGCGCCCTCCGGCTTCTCGCCGATACTGCATCATCGGCCACCGGAAAGACGCGTCGAGGCAAAGCCAGGAGCAAGCGGATGAAGCGAAGCGCTTAGAGCTACCGCTTTTGGATGAGTTTCCAGATGCTTAATCGTTGTGGCCAACCCAGCTAAGCACAATGTTGCCTTTCTCAACTGTACCTTGCCATAATCGCCCCCAAATATGATTCGATCATTTCGCGGCGTCGAGCCGCAGATCCACGAGACGGCCTTCGTCGATCCCAGCGCTCAGGTCATCGGCGACGTGCACATGGGTTCGCAATCATCTGTGTGGTGCAACGCGGTGCTGCGCGGCGACATGTACTACATACGCATCGGCGATCGCACCAATATCCAGGACAATTCTGTAATCCATACGCGCACCGGCACACATCCCACAATTCTTGAGGATGAAGTCACGGTGGGCCACAGCGTAACGTTGCACGGTTGCTATGTGGAGCACGGCTCGCTGATCGGTATTGGCTCAATAGTGCTCGACGATGCCCGGGTGGGCGCGCAGTCGCTGGTGGCGGCCGGTTCATTGATTTCTCCGGGCACGATTATTCCGCCGCGGTCGCTGGTGATGGGTCTGCCGGCGCGAGTCAAACGCCCTTTGACGGATGAAGAAGTCGCGAGTCTGAATCTCTTCTGGCAGAACTACGTCGCGTTTTCGAAACTCTACAAGGCCGAATAGTTTCGGGTTTCGAGTTTCGGGTTAACAAAACTCCGAGCTCGAAACTCGAAACTGGAAACTCGAAACTTACGAATGGCAAACACCCAACCAGCCCGCGGCATGCGCGATTTTCTTCCCGCAGAGATGCGGCGGCGCGAGTATGTCATCGGCGTCATAAAGGAAGTGTACGAGCGCTACGGCTTTGAGCCGCTGGAAACTCCCGCTGTCGAGAACATCGAAACGCTGATGGGCAAGTATGGCGAGGAAGGCAACCAGCTCATCT
>JBDTOI010000254.1:0-4796 GCA_039933315.1 Pyrinomonadaceae bacterium | reverse complement strand
TTGGCTAAGGTTTCGGGACCGGGCAGTAAGGAAACCGCTCCACTTTCGATCCCAGACTGACGCCGTTCAACTTCGGCAGCCCAGGCTTCCTCGACTTCGGGGTCAGCGTCAAGTGTGGCTATGAGCCTCTCGACTAGTCTCGCGCGCTCGCCGGGTGGTAAGTGTAAAGCTGCCGCTTCCAGCGATTCTACTGTTTCCATTTCTAACGGCATTTGTATCCTCCTCTTTAGCGTCAGTTTACGATCTCAACCGGTTCTGGCTGCACTGTAACAGGCAAACTGAACCAGTTACCCCTTACCATCCCCTACGGTCGGGCTTCTGCTGGGCGGACGGCTCTGGTATTTTAGTCGCGACCATGTCAACCGCAGAGGTAACTCTCCAAACAAATATCAAAAGATCGCGGGAAGCCCTGGATGCCTGGGTGTGTGAGGTGGTGCAGTGGCACTTTGATCCGGCCACCGGCTGTCCCTTCTGGTTGGATTACGCCGGCAAACTTGGCTGGGATCCGCGCCGCGAGATTCACACCTATGATGATCTCGCCCGCCTGGGTCCTTTCCAGGACGAGTGGCTGCGCGGCGGTCCGGTCCGTCGCTGGGTGCCGAAAGGCTATGCGGGACGCCCGGTTTACACATTCGAAACGGGCGGCAGCACGGGCGTGCCGAAATCGCGTATCAACATCGAAGATTTTCGTCTCGACTACGAAGCCTTCAGTCCCACCTTGCCCGACGAGTTCTTCCCTAAGGGCGCAGACTGGTTATCGCTGGGCCCGACCGGCCCCCGACGTTTGCGGCTGGCGGTTGAACACCTGGCCCAGTTTCGCGGCGGCATCTGCTTCATGGTTGACCTCGATCCGCGCTGGGTAATCAAACTCTTGAAAATGGGCCAGCCCAGGATGGCCGAACAATACAAACAGCACGTCATCGAGCAGGGTCTAACGTTGCTGCGCGCGCACGACAACATTCGCTGCCTGTTTACCACGCCGAAATTATTGGAAGCGCTCTGCGAGAAAGTTTCGTTGAAGAAGCTGGGCATCACCGGCGTTTTCTGCGGCGGCACGGAGATGACGCCGCAGTTTCATCGCTTCGCAGTGGAAGAGCTGCTGGAAGGTGCATACTTTGCGCCCACCTATGGCAATACCCTGATGGGCCTAGCGGTGCACAAACCGCGGGTTGAGGAAGACAACTTCGCGGTCATCTATTATCCGCCGTTGCCGCGGGCGATGATCGAAGTAGTTGATCCGGATAACCCCGATCGCATAGCCGGTTATGGCGAGACCGGACGGGTGCGTTTGACTACGCTGACTAAGGAATTCTTCATGCCGCGTTTCCTCGAGCGTGACGAAGCTGAACGAGAGCCACCCTGCGAGTTGTATCCCTGGGATGGCGTGCGGAACGTGCGGCCTTTCTCGAGGTTGCAGGCGAACGTGGTTGAGGGAGTTTACTAATAGGATTTAGCCACAGATGAACGCGGATAAAAACGGATATGAGACGAAAGAGAGCCGGCTTGAATGAATCAAGCAAACCTGGCTGCGATTGACGAGCATCGTTGGTCTCTAAAAACGGTTTTTTTCTGATCCGTGTCTATCCGCGTTAATCTGTGGCCGATAGATCTGGAAATGATTCATATTCCTATACTTCGGCAAGGCGAGCCGTATAAAAGCCTGGATGTCGCGCGCGTGGCGCATCATCAAACAGGCGAGTTGTTTGTTGAGATCAGCCAGGCCAACAATGGTTTGATCAGGCGTGATTTGCGCGATCAGAAGACGGGGCGGGAAAAGTTGGCGGCCTTGTCCACAGCCGAGCTCATCGATATTTGCGAGCGCGCCGCCGAACACTTTTTCAATGACAGCCTGCCGCTCGGTGACGAAACGCAAACGCCGGAAGACTATGTGCGACAGGTTTCAGCCACGACGGGAATGCCGCATGTGCTGGCCCGCCGCAACATGGCGAAGATTCGCGGCGTTTTGGCGGAAGCCGGCAATGTTCTCAACGGCCTTACCAGGAACATAGATTGGCAAGTACTCGACCGCGGCTTCGGAGAGGTTGACGGCCAGGCATTGAGTTTCTATCCGCGGACTGACTCTCTCGGCGTTGTGCTGCCGAGTAACTCGCCCGGAGTTCATTCCCTCTGGATTCCGGCGGTGCCTTTGAAGATTCCTCTGGTGCTAAAACCCGGCAGCGCCGAGCCCTGGAGTCCCTATCGCATCATTCAGGCTTTCATTCGCGCCGGCGCGCCGCGCGAAGCTTTCAGTTTCTACCCCACCGATCACGCCGGCGCCGGTGAGATATTGAGAAGCTGTGGCCGGGGAATAATCTTTGGTGACGCCTCTACAACTGGTCTGTGGAGCAACGATCCGCGCATCGAGATTCATGGCCCTGGCTTTAGCAAGATCGTAATCGGCGAAGATTGTATTGATGAGTGGAAAAAATATCTGGACGTGATGGTCCGTTCAGTCGCCGACAATGGCGGGCGATCGTGCATTAACGCCTCAGGCATCTGGGTGCCAAAACATGCTGAGCAGATTAGCGAGGCCCTCGCTGAACGTTTGGCCCAGATCACTCCGCTAGCGGCCGACGATGAAGCCGCGCAGTTGGCGCCTTTCGCCGATCCGAACGTCGCCACGCGCATCTCCAATATGATCGACCAGGGGCTTACCGAACCCGGCGCACGCGAAGTCACCGCGTCCCATCGCAACGGCGAACGTCTGGTCCAACAGGACGGCTGTTCTTATCTACTGCCTACCGTCGTGCTCTGCGAAAGCGCTGAGCATCTACTGGCGAACAAGGAGTTTCTGTTTCCCTTTGCCAGCGTTGTAAAAACCACGCAGGAGCAAATCCCGGAAGCGTTGGGCCCCAGTCTGGTGGTCACAGCTATCACTTCGGATCCTGAGTTCATACGAAATTTAGTCAGATCCCCAAAGGTCGATCGGCTGAACATCGGACCGGTGCCCACCAACCAGATCGATTGGGATCAACCCCACGAGGGCAATCTCTTCGAACACTTGTACGCGCGCCGCGCTTTCCAGCGAGCTGCGGCCGTGTGATCTAGTTTATTCAGCGCGGAATACTGTTCTGAAGTTTTAGGCGATGCAGGTTGAGGTTTCACGCAAAGGCGCTAAGAAAGGAAAGACCTAAGGCGCAAAGCAGAATAGCACTCAACTCTTTGCGCCTTATGATTTTCTTTTCTTAGCGCCTTTGCGTGAAACTTAATTCACGAAACGAGCGAGACAGGACGAACACTCTCCTCTAAACCTACGATAGATCATTCTGAATGAAAATCCTTTATCTCACAGGCGGCGCCGGGCAGATGTACTGCGGCAGCTGTCTGCGCGATAACGCGTTGGCCACCGAACTGATCTCTCGCGGCCACGGCGTGACGCTGCTCCCCGTTTACACACCAACACTCACGGACGAGACAAACGTTAGCCAGGAAAAAGTATTCTTCGGCGGCATCAGCGTTTATCTGGAGCAGCATGTGCCGCTGTTTCGCAAATCGCCTCAGTGGCTGGATCGTCTGTGGGACTCTACGCCGATGTTGCGATGGGCCTCGCGCCGTTCCATCTCAACGAGTCCGAAGATGCTGGGCGAGCTCACGGTCTCGATGTTGAAAGGCGAAGCAGGCTTTCAGCACAAGGAGATCTCCAAACTGCTCGATTGGCTCAAGCATGAGGGATCGCCCGACGTCATAAGTTTGCCTTACACACTGTTGCTGGGATTGGCCCGGCCACTCCAAGAGGCTTTGGGCCGGCCCATCTGCTGCACCCTGCAAGGCGAGGACCTTTTCCTTGAAGGTCTGCAGGAACCGTATCGCAGCGAGTCCAAAGAGTTGATTCGCGCTAACACAGAGTACGTCGATGCTTTCATCGCGGTGAGTAAGTACTACGCCGAATTCATGCCCCGCTACCTGGGAATTCCCCGCGAAAAAATTCGTGTAGTGCCGCTGGGTATTAATCTGGATGGATATGAGCCCAGAATAGAATCCAGAGCCCGTCAACACCGCTCTGAACCTTTTACAGTGGGATTTTTCGCCCGCATCGCACCTGAGAAAGGATTGCGGGAGCTGGCGGAAGCTTACCGGCATCTGCGCCAGGCCGGCGGTTTACCTGATAACGCGCGGCTGGAAGCTGCTGGTTACCTCGCGCCGGAACACAAAGCTTATCTGAGCAACATCGAGGAGCAAATGGCGGCCGCCGGTCTGGCATCAGAGTTCCACTATCGCGGCGTGCTCGATCGGAAGCAGAAGATCGACTTCTTGCGGACGCTGGACGTGCTTTCAGTGCCGGCGACTTATGATGAGCCGAAAGGAATGTTTTTGCTGGAAGCGATGGCCTGCGGCATTCCCGTAGTTCAACCACGTCGCGGAGGGTTCACAGAGGTCGTAGAGCAGACCGGCGGAGGTTTACTGGTTGAGCCGGATGACTCTGCGAGCCTGGCAGAAGGCATTTTGAAACTTTATCTCGACCCGGCGCTGGCGGGCAGACTGGCCGAGAACGGTTTTCAAAAAGTGCGCGAGCTGTACAGCGTTGCCCGCATGGCCGACCGTGCCCTGGAGGCTTACGAGAGTATGTTGCATGAGCCTGACGAGCCACAGATGAACACGGATGCACACAGATACATGGAGATAGGAAAATAGCGTTGCTGACGAAGTTGACGCGAACATGTTTCTGTTATTTCTGTCCCCCATTTTTTCTAATCCGTGTGAATCTGTGTTCATCTGTGGCTAAATCACCGGAGGAGCCACCGATGAACACGGATGCACACAGATACATGGAGATAGGAAAATAGCGTTGCTGACGA
>JBDTOI010000253.1:0-4848 GCA_039933315.1 Pyrinomonadaceae bacterium | reverse complement strand
ATGGTTGAGTGACGCTGCATGAAGTTTCCTGTGAGTACCACCTGCGATAGCGGGTGGGTTCGCCGACCTCGAAACTCAACACTCTAAACCGGCAACCCGGAACTCGAAACCCGAAACTCGAAACTGGCCCTATGAAACTAGCTACCTGGAACGTCAACTCAATACTCGCTCGCTTGCCGCATGTACAGCAGTGGTTGCAGGCCAACCAGCCGGACATCCTCTGTATGCAGGAGACAAAGTGCCTGGACGAGAAGTTTCCCTACGACGTGTTCACCGAGCTCGGCTATTGCTCGACTGTGCTGGGGCAGCGGACGTACAACGGCGTCGCTGTGCTTACGCGCGAAGAGTGCGCGACGGTGCAAAAGGGTTATCAGGATGATGAGGAAGGCGCGCAAGCGCGGCTGCTGTCGGTTAATGTAAAGGGCATGCAGGTCGTGAACGTCTATATTCCCAACGGACAGGCGGTGGGATCAGACAAATATCAGTTCAAGCTCAAATGGATGGAACGCCTGCGCAGTTTTCTTGCTGCCACGTGCGACCCGGCGACTCCGGTTGTTCTCTGCGGAGACTTCAATGTGGCCCCGGAAGATCGAGATGTGCATGATCCGCGTTTGTGGCAGGACCGGATAATGTGCAGCGCGCAGGAACGCGACACTTTAAATCGGATCAAGGAGTGGGGTTTCACTGATGCCTTTCGCCTGCACAATCAGCAGGGCGGGTTGTATTCGTGGTGGGACTATCGCGCCGGCGCGTTTCGACGCGGCATGGGCTTGCGGATCGATCATGTCTGGATCTCGCGGCCGCTGGTTCCGCTCAGCCGTGCCGCCCGCATCGACTCTGAAACGCGCACCTGGGAAAAGCCTTCCGATCACGCGCCAGTGATTGCAGAGTTCGAATGACTATTAAATAACAGGATCCGCAGATTACGCAGATTACACAGATGGAAAGAGAGAGGGAGAGGGAGAGGGAGAGGGAGAGGGAGAGAGGGAGGGAGTTTAGACCGCTGCTCCATCCTGCTATATCACGTGTGAACTTGTTTGATGTTTTTCATCTGCGTAATCTGCGAAATCTGCGGATCCGATTTGCAACCCAAAGTCAGGATAGGGCGGGTAGCATTATTGAGAACACGGCGCCGCCTGCAGGGGAGTTGCTGGCGGTGAGGGTGCCACCATGCTCGGTGATCACGCGATGCGCCAGAGCCAGGCCTATGCCATGGCCCTGCGCCTTGGTGGTAAAAAAGGGAATGAAGATTCGTTGCAGATCCGCCTGCGGGATGCCGGGTCCGGTGTCCTGAATCTCGATGCGAAGCCATTCCTTGCCGGCGTGATCGGAAGCGCGTGAAAGGGAAACGCTAACCCGGCGCTCGGCGCTGTCCTCGGGGATCGCCTCGGCTGCGTTGCGCATGAGATTCAGGATCGCCTGACGCAGCATACGTGCATCGGCCGCGATTTGCGCCGCTCTCAAATCGTCACCGGCCCGAGTTATTTCGATCGATCTTGACTGGTAAACTGTCTCCACCTCTCGCTTGCATTCTTCAATAAGTTCCCACGGCGAAACGTCTTCCACCTGGAGCGGTTGGGGCCGGGCAAAGTTGAGAAAGGCCGTCACCATGTCTGATAGCCCTCGCACTTCCTGGAGCAGGGAAGCTGCGGCCGTTTGCCCTCCTTCGTCGAGATCGAGGCTCTGCATAAGCTGGGCGTAACCATGCAGTGCGGCAATCGCGTTCTTGAATTCATGGGCCAGTCCGGCCGACATCTCCCCCAGGCTTTCCAGGTTTCGTTTCAGTGCTACTTGCTCGCGCAATTGCGTCACCTCGGTGATGTCAGTCAAGAGACACAGTGCACCGCGCGCGTCGCTTCTGGCTGAGGGATCGATAGGAGCAACGGTGGCCCCCAGGCGCTGGCTGCGCCCATCTCGATCACTCGCTTCGATCTCTTCGCGGCGATAGAGCTGCCCACTCTCCAAACATTGCCGAACCATTTCCGATAGCGCGGGTGCTCTTTCAAAGAGGACCGTGACTGACTGACCCAGTCCCTCGCCATTCACGTCCAGCAGAACTCGCGCGGGGGCGTTCATCGCCGTAGCCTCACCTCTGGCATCGAAAGCGATCAGGGCGGCCGGCACGCTGGCCACTATGCGTTCATTGAATTGCTCCGCGGAATAGGCGCGCTGGCTGGCTTGCTCGGTGAGTCGCTCCAGCTCTCGCTGCTGTGCCTGAAGCTTAGCCACCACCGATTGAAACGTCTCCAGTACGAACGCCGCTTCGTCGTTCGCCTTGGCCGATCGCAGGGCCACCGGGGCGCGCTGGGCTTCGCCTACCAGCTCGCGGTAGGGCCGCAGCACGGATCGCAAAAGGGCGATGCCGCCCAGCAAACTGATGAAGAGCGTGACGATAAAGCCAGTTAGAAGGATGGGCCGGTTCAGTGGAGAGGTGGCCGGAGCCAGGGCGTAGAGGGCCAGTATGAAGAGCGCGCCCAGCAGCACGATGCCCCCCAGCAACGCCAGCAGAAGTCGCAGCCTGTTTTGATAACGAACCATACGATTGGGGATTGCGGAATTCGGCTTGCGGATTTGAAACCCGAACAGTGATGTAGATCTGCAAATCCTGTTCAATTCACGATGCGTAATCCGAAATCAGCAATCCGAGATCCGCAATCGGCAGGTCCGCATTCCGCGCTCCGCATTCACTGGAACTTGCCCGCATACCACTCCACGATCCGCGAGCCGATCAGTAGGGCGGCAATGGCGGCGGTACCCAGGAAGATTCCAAACGGCAATTCCATCTGCAGGTTGCGCTTGCCCTGACGCAGCATCACCAAAATCCCGGTGAAAGAGCCGAAGAGAACTGCCAGGAAGATCGTCAACACGGTCAGACGCCATCCCAAATAAGCGCCCACCATGAACATCATCTTTACGTCGCCCAGACCCATCGCTTCCACACCGCGCAGCTTCTCCCAGAGCCAGCCCATGACCCACAAGGTACCGCCCCCGGCCAGCGCTCCTATGACAGCCCCCACCAGTGAAGCTGCCCACAGAGGCAGGTCCGCCAGCGGCCCGGTGGCTAGCGACTGCAAATCGTCAAAATGTGGCGCGCCGACCAGATACGGAACAGCGACGCGGGCAACCAGAGCCAGTATCAAGCCCGGGTACGTGATCGCGTTAGGCAGGATCATGTGCTCGGCATCGATGAACACCAGGGCGAGCAACGCGCTGACGAACACAAGGTCAAAGGGCAGCGCCAGACTAAAACCGTCGTGCCAGGTGACGAGCGCAAACAACACGGCCGTAAGCAACTCTACCGCCGGATAACGCGGTGAGATCGCAGCTTTGCAGGCGCGACAACGCCCGCGCAGAATCACATAACTGAAAATTGGAATGTTGTCGAACGGACTGATGGCGGCACTGCATGCCGGACAGCGGGAGTTCGGAAAAGCAAGGGATTCCTCGCGTGGCAAGCGGTGGATGACGACATTAAGGAAGCTGCCGATCACTGCTCCAAAGGCAGCGGCCGCGCCACAAATTACGGGCAGGGGAAACGTTAAGAAGGTCTGTACTTGAGACAGGATCGAGCCGTGGGTCATGCGGAGGGCATTGTAGCTTGCTTAGCGTGTAGTGCCTATTGCTTTATCTAAGGCTCTCAGGTGCGTAAGGCTCTTGATTTAACAAGCTGGTTGGGTAGCGGGCTGTTTCCCGCAAAGGCGTTAAGAAGTGAAAAGCAGAAGGCGCAAAGGGTGGAGTGGTACCCTTTGCGCCTTCTGTCTTTCCTTCCTTACCGCCTTTGCGTGAACCCTCAACCTGAGAACCATGGCCCGCATCAATCAACTACTCTTATTCTCACTTCAGCTCCGTTGGTCCGGATCTCCGGGCCGTACATGGCGTATTAGTTAGAGCCCTCCCTGACGGTCGGGCTTCTGCCTGGTTTGTTTTTCCCAGAGCATGAGGTGTTTGAGAAAGGCGTGGTGGGCGGCGAAGCTAGCAATGCTCAAGCCGGCAACGCCGTCGCGAAATCCACCCTTGAGAATTAGACTGCGAATGAATGCGGCGGGGCCGGCGGAAGCGAGGCGGAAGCGTGTCGTGCGCGTGCCTTCATCGAACATCTGTTCTGCTGCCAGCGGCGCATAGCGCTCCCCGATCATACGGTGATGATAAGCGGCGTCACGGCCGGGGTAGTGCAGGAGGTCGCCCCTGAGTGTTTCCACTAGCGCCCCTTCAACCATGGTTACGGATTCGTGTACGTGACGTTCACTCCAGCGACCGCGCGTCCGGTTGTATAAGCGCAGTTGAAAGTCGGGATACCAGCCGCCGCCGCGGATCCAGCGTCCCATGTAAAAAGCGCGGCGCGCAATTCGATAGCCGTCGGCGGGTTGTGGATCGCGCGCAAAAAGCAGATCTTCAATCGAAGTCTTAAGTTCCTCAGATACCCGCTCGTCGGCGTCCAGACTGAAAATCCAATCATGTGACGAAGCGTCGGCGGCAAACTGTTTCTGGGCCGCAAAACCAGGCCACGGGCGGCTGATGACACGAGCGCCGCACTCGTGCGCAATGTCTGTGGTCGCGTCGGTTGACTCGGCGTCAACGACCAGAATCTCATCAGCCCAGGAGACAGCTTCGCAGGCGGAACGGATGTTCTCCGCTTCGTTAAGAGTGATGATGGCAGCGGTGAGTTTCAAGGGCTTAAGAGGTCAGAGACCAGAGGTCGGAGGTCAGAGGTCAGAGGTCAGAAGTGCCGACGGATGTAGCTTTAGTTACTGGTTAGCGGACCTCTGACTTCTGATCTCCGACCTCTGGCTCCTCACGGACCGGTTGGGCCGACTACGACGTTGTTAGCGCGCAGCGTAGTAGAAGTTG
>JBDTOI010000252.1:0-4862 GCA_039933315.1 Pyrinomonadaceae bacterium | reverse complement strand
CGAAAGAACACTAACTTAAGAGGTTTTCTCGCATCTCCGCCTGAAATGTTTTTACCTGAATGTCTTATCTGAACGGAAGCGCGGCTTCTCATGACTCGAGGAATTCCAAACTACTACTCAAGTCTGCACATTGTGAGGAAAATTATGAGACTGATGAAACTTAACTTTCTGGCACTGCTTCTTGTTTTGTTTTTATTTCAAACGGCTTTTGCCGCCGAGCCGTCCCTGGGCAAACTGGGAATCAACTTTCACCTGGTGCCGCATTTCAACAAAGCCGAATGGACCTGGACGCCTTCGATCAGGTTTAGAATTTATGGTCCGATTGCCTCATCCGACGTCGTTTGGGTTGAGTACACCCTTCCCAACGGAAAGCCGTTTGTGAAAGTGCAATGTGAAAACATCTCAGCCATTAGCGATAGCGAAAACATTGTCGTTAATGATTGCGGGTTCCGGCAGGAAGACGATCAGGCGACCAATCTCACCGGTTTGTTCGGCTTTCAAATTAAGCTTGCCAATGAACTTAACGGCACGAACAAAAGACTCTTTAGCGGTAAATTCAATGTCAGCAAAAATCTATACAATCCGGAGAAACTCCCCGATCGTACCAGGCAGTTTTATTATTATGTGGACCACGATTGGCGGCTGCCGATGGCCTATTTAGGAGTCTTCTACGGAGATCTCTCCAATGATCTGTTTTGCGAATTGTGGCTGAAGAACCGGATCCTTGACCAATCAAAGGTTTTGGCCTTCTTGATGTATAACGGAAAGCAGGTCGCCGAAGCATCTGCCTCATTTACTATTGCGGCAACGCCGCCTGAAACCCCGCAATATTCATATCAGGCCGTGCAGTTTCACTTTAACGCGCTGGTGGAAAAACCGCCGTCCGATAGTTTGGAGGGCCATTTCAAGCTCTATCAAAACCCGGGCGAGTATGAAATAAAAGTTTTGCGCGACGGAAAACTTGCCCGCACCTTGAAATTCTCCATCGGCAACGACGGCAGGCCGGTTGATGCCAATGGCCTCGTCAAACAAAACAGCATTGCCAAAGAAGGTGCTTTGGTTCCCGTTCAAGTACTCGGCGACGCCGACGGTGTTTGGAACAAGACAGCCTGGAAAACGGAGGCCTTTTGGAATAATCCTGTACCAGGTCTCAGTATTCCATAATGGCGCCAGACAATGCGGGCCTGGCTACTTGCGGCCCGCGACGCACACGGTCGAATCCAGTTTTGGTGCGTCTTCCGTGCAGCTGCTATTTGGGTTGTGTGGTACGCAAACTTTCACGCTGCTCTGACAGCTTCCACCTCGTCCATCTCTCGCGCTGAAGAAGATCGTATAGACCCGGCCATTGCCGTTGCCACTGCGTTCGGCGCGCAGCTTTGCTGTGGCAGTGCCCACACCTTGTGCATCAGGGCACGCATCTCCATCACCGGTTCCATTGGTGGGTTCATCCTGCGTGATGCGATCGATTTGCACCGTAACCGTATTGCCGTCGGGGTCAGTCACACCCAGAATCGACACCGGCACCATCGCGTGGTTGGCGGGCCACAACTTTGCGGTGCTGGGGACAGCCTGGCTGCAACTGGGCGGAGAGTTAGTGCTGATCCTGGCCACAAAGCTATCGCGGAAACCACCGTTGTAAGTCAGGTCAGGCCCCAATGTAACGGGGAAGCTTGCTTCGGTGGAACTGGTCTCGCCGGCGACGTACGGGTTACCGTAGCTGTCTACGGCCACGCCATAGCCCACCTCATCGTTTTCGCCGCCGATGTAGCCGCAGTAGACGAGCGCTGAACCCGTTGGCGGAACCTTCGCGATAAACGCGTCACCATAGAAGGGCCCGCCGTTGAAAGTCAGGTCTGGTCCCTCACGGACTGGGAAGCTGGATTCAGCGGAGTGGCTTGCACCAGTGACGTATGCATTGCCGGCTCCGTCAATCGCAATCCCCGCTGCCCAGTCTCTCTCTGAGCCGCCGATGTAGCCGGCATAGGCGAGATCGGCGCCGCTGGCGTTCACCTTTGCTACGAAGGCATCGAAGCTGCCGCCGTTGTAAGTCAGATCTGGTCCGACTTTCACCGGGAAAGTCGCCTCGGTAGAACTGGTTTCGCCACTGACGTAAGCACTGCCGGAGCTATCCACGGCAATGTCGTACGCCAGATCAGCACCGCTGCCGCCCAGGTAGCCGCAGTAAACAAGGCTGCTCCCGTCTGTATTCACCTTCGCCACCCAGCCGTCGCGCAGCCCACCCTTAAAGATCAGATCCGGACCCACCTTTACGGGAAAGCTTGTCTCAGGGGAGTTTGTTCCGCCAGTGAGGTAAGCATTACCGTCAGCATCCAGGGCAATGCCCGTAGCCGCTTCTTCGCCGGCTCCACCGATGTAGCCGCAGTAGGCCAGCGTGTTTCCGCCGGCGTTGACCCTGGCGACAAAGGCATCGCCGAAGAACACACCACCGTTGAAAGTCAGATCCGGGCCCACCCTGACGGGAAAGCTTCCCTCGCTGGAGTTGGTGCCGCCGCTGACGTAAGCGTTGCCGCCGCTATCCACGGCTATGCCGCCCGCTCCGTCCACGCCCGCTCCGCCAATGTAGCCGGAGTAAATCAACGACATACCAGCGGGATCGATTTTCGCAACGAAGCCATCGAAGATGCCGCCGTTATGGGTCAGGTCCGGACCGATGTTGACTGGGAAGCTCGCTTCCGTGGAACTGGTCGCGCCCGCGACATAGGCATTGCCTGCGCTGTCTGCCGCTATGCCGAAGCCTACGTCCTCGCCGCTGCCACCGATGTAGGCACAGTAAATGAAAGCCGTGCCGGCGGCATTCAACTTCGCGACGAATGCGTCCTGCCCCCCACCTGACGCGATGAAGGTTCCCGGCGTATTGGGAAAGCTGAGAGCGGTCGAGGTGGACTCGCCGGTGACGTATGCGTTGCCCGCGTTGTCCACGGCGATGGCGAGAGCACGCTCTTCGTGATCCCCGCCCAGGTAACCGGCATAGACGATGATCGCCGGGTCAATGAGCAGGGGTTGATTGCGGTCGTAAGCGCCCACGCGGAAGCCGTATGCATGTCCGCCCTGCGCCGCTTTTGATTCAAGCTGGTATGACGTTGCTACCTCAGAGCGCCCGGCACTGCTCTCCTGGTACGAGTAAGGCTTCTGGTCCTGAAAACTACGAACGGGTGTGGTCACTTCAAGCTGGCCGGCTTCATTCAACTTAACGTCCGTGGCGCCGCGGTAGGCCAGCTTGATCTGGTTCGGGTCGGCGCCCGGTTTGACCAGAAAGGTGTACTTCAGTTGATCAGTGTCGCCCGAGTAGACCAGATCGATTCCCGGCCAGAGATTTTCGTAGACCAGCTGATGATAAGTTGCGAGGCCCGTCCGCCACTGGTCGCGTTTCCCTTTGAAGTAATTGATGACGGCCGGAGTGGCATCTGCTCCTTTGAGTTTGACCCGCGGATTCGCGTCAATGAAGTCCAGCTTCAGAGACCATGCTCTGCGTGAAACTACTGATGTCGACGACGCGGCAGGACCTAGATTGAGAGGCGATGCTGCGCGAACGTTAGAGAGAGACTGCGGGATGGGTTTCTCTTGCAGAGCGAAGGTGACTCCCTGGGCACTGAAATAGAGAGAGGTGTCACGCCCCTGAACGTAATAGCCGACGCGAGGATCGACTTGCCCGCCGTTTTCGATGAATTGCAACGGCATGTGCTTGAGCTGCGCGAGCACGCGACTCTGGTCGCCTTCGCCGGCAAATGACGGTATTGCCAATTGCCGATCGAAATTGCTTGTTCTGCCTTCGGCAATTTGCTGCGGCGGAATGGCCCAGCACATCAGGCTCAGGCAGACCAGTAAGAGCGTGGCGATTCGCGTCGCAGTGATTAGTGAATTCCTCATTTCGTCCTCTCCTATGAAATGAACAGTCCGCGATGATCTAAGAGCTACCCCCGGCGTGATCTCGATTGAAAGCAATGACGACAGGACCACAGAAGCTTCGGGAGCCAGGGTGTTTTCGAGATATCCAGAGATAGGTCAAACCGTGCGCTATTAACCCGTGGCGCGCCGGCTGGGCCGAATTGCCCCTGATCCAGCCAGGGTGCAAGCAGAATCATCGCTGCCGCCGAGTTAACCGTTGTAACTTCCGCAGCCGAATTGTTTGCTGTATTTGGATCTGGCTCGGATGCCGTCGCGCTGGCGGTGTTCGTGATAGTTCCCGTAGTGAAGGTAAAGCCGGTTACCGTAAGCGTCGCGCTCGCCCCGCTGGAAAGCGTGCCGAAGTCGCACGTAATGGTGCTGCTGCGCGGCGGCTTGATGCAGCTTCCCTGACTCGCCAGGATGTCGGAAGTTATCTCTAAAGGGGGAAGCGAATTCCTAAGTACGACATTTGTGGCGGTGGCAGGCCCTTCATTGATTACCGTCGCCGTGTAAGTAACTGCGTTACCACGTATGACAGGATCTGGGTTGTCCGTTACGGTTACGGCAAGGTCTGTCTGATTTGGCGAATTGACGGTGGTCGTAACTGTGGCAGTGTTGTTGCTTGGGTCAGGATCGCTTTCGAGAGCTTTTACACTGGCCGTGTTAGTTATCAGGCCTCCTGCGGTTGGCCTGACGGTAATGTTGACCGAAACGGGCGTACTTATACTGAAAAAACGACAGACAACAGTGCCGTTCGATTCCACACATCTTTCGCTGTCAACTGCGATGAAGGTAACTCCCGGGGAGAGCGCGTCGGTCAAGACAACATTATTGGCAGTCGCGTTCCCATTGGTGACGGTTAGCGTGTAGGTCAGTAAATCTCCTGCCATCACTGGGTCAGGTGAATCCGATATGACAAGTGAGAGATCGGGAGTGCGCAGTACCCTGGACTCGAC
>JBDTOI010000251.1:0-4899 GCA_039933315.1 Pyrinomonadaceae bacterium | reverse complement strand
TGGGGTTCGAGCCCCCACGCGCCTACCAGAAAAATCTGGCGGCTTGTACAGCTAAAAACCCAATGCCCATCCACCCGCACAATTCAGTGAAGAAACTGAGGATACAGCGGATACTGAGGAATGACACTTTTTGTTATTTCTTAATGTTTTCGCAAATCCTGAGAGTTTTGGAAGGTCTGAAAAGGCGAAGCGCTTCCGTGTCAAGGTAGTGCTCTACCCCTGAGCTACGCGCCTGCAAAACTAGTTTTCAATTCTCGATCGGATCGCTATTGCAGTGAGGCCCGAAAGTAACAAAGCGATTGCGGAGGTGTCAAGCAAGACCTTCGATGGGCAGTCTCTTATTTGGAGTGCGGTGGCAAGCGTAGCGCGACACCTCTTTGGATTGCCCCGTTATCTACTACTGCTCTCAAGTGTCTTTCGTCTTGCGAAAATGTTTACTGGCCCTATCCAAAGCGGTGTCGTGCTTCGCTTGCCACCGCACTCCAAATTGGGGGCTTTAGAATGCGGCACAGACTAGGGGCGGGTTGGCTCGCTTAGTTTTTCCCAGTCCTCATAAAGTTGCCGCAGTTTGATCTCCGTGTCTCGGTATTCATTACTGAGCTTGATGACACGTGCAGAGTCGCGGGCAACGTCAGGCTGGCTCATCTGCTCGGAAAGCTCTTTTAGTCTTTGCTCGGCAAGGGCGATCTCGCCTTCGAGAGCCTCAGAGTTGCGGGGGTCGGGTTTCTTAATGACTTTAACGCGGGAAGCGCTTGCCGGTGCTGACGTGCTTTTGCTGCGTCCGGACCCATCCGCCACCGCGGACGGTACTGACCTCCCTTTGTTACGGGCTGCACCACTTGCTGACCCGGCTGACGCTGCCTTGTTTTTCGCGGGCCCCTCCGCTACCGCAGAGGGTTCTGACTTGTCGCGCGGTGTTACGGGAGACAACGATTCGCCCGTCGCGGATTGCCCTGCTTTCCAATCGTGATACTCGGTGTAGTCGCCGTCGTAATGCTCGGCCTTCCCTTCTCCATCGAGGGCCAGGATCTGAGTCGCAATCCGATCGAGAAAATATCGATCGTGACTGACAGTGATGATGGTGCCTTCGTAAGCACCCAGCGCTTCTTCCAAAGCTTCGCGCGAAGGTATGTCGAGATGGTTGGTCGGCTCGTCGAGCACCAAAACATTGACGCGCGAGTAAATCAGCTTCGCCAATGCCAGCCTGCCCTTCTCGCCCCCGGAGAGATCTCCTACGTGTTTGTAAACGTCATCACCGGTGAAGAGAAACTTCGCCAGAAATCCGCGCAGTTCTCCCGCCGTCGCCGAAGATGGCGCGACCCGGCGGAGCTCCATTATGATCTCGTTACGGTCATCGAGGTCTTCGAGCTGCTGGGCGTAGTAGCCAATTTTAGTTTTCGAACCCCAGCGCACTTCACCAGAAAGCGGCGGCACGCTCCCGAGAATGGTTTTCAAAAATGTGGTCTTACCGGATCCGTTGGGGCCAATGATCCCCAGGCATTCACCCCGTCGCAGAATGAATGCGATATCTCGAGCCAGGAGTTTGTCCGGGTAACCGACCGCGGCCTCATCCACAGTTAGAACGTAATTCCCGGCCCGTTCGATTCCCTGCATGCGAAAGTTTCCCGAAGATTGGTCGGCGCGCACACCCTCGATGCGTTCCATCTTGGCCAGCATGGTGCGTCGCGATTTGGCTTGCTTGGTCTTTTGGCCTGCCAGGTTGCGGCGAATAAACTCTTCCGTCTTGGCAATTAACTGCTGCTGGTTATCAAAAGCGCGCCGCTGCGCTTCCTGGCGTTCCTCGCGTTCAACCAGATAGGCAGAATAGTTTCCCGTATAACTTGTAGCGCGCCCGTTCTCCAACTCGATGATGCGGCGGCAACTGCGATCGAGAAAGTATCGATCGTGACTGATGATCACGTAGGCGGAAGCATAGGTCTGGAGAAACTCCTCCAGCCATTCCACTACTGTTACATCGAGATGGTTGGTCGGTTCATCCAGCAGTAGCACATCAGGCTCGGCCAGCAGCAGGCGCACCAGACCCAGACGGTTCTGCTGGCCACCGGAGAGCTTTTCTGTTTCCAGCGACCAGGTCTCGCGATCGAAACCAAGGCCCTGCAGGATGGCTTCGGCTTTGGCCGCATAGGCGAAGCCGCCCTCGCGTTCAAATTCATGCTGCAGGTCGCTGTACCTCTCCAGCACCTTTTCCAGATCGACATTCGCTTCGGCCATGCGATGTTCCAGCTCATGCATCTCATGTTCGATTTGCTGCAGGTGGCCAAAGGCAGCCAGGGCACATTCGTGCACGGTCGAGCCGGGCTCAAACTTAATGTGCTGTTCCAAGAGGCCCAGCTTTACTCCGCGAGCCCTTACGACTTCGCCCTCATCGGGAGTCTCTTCCGCGTTCACCAGGCGAAAGATCGTCGTCTTGCCGGCGCCGTTGCGTCCCACCAGGCCGACGTGCTCGCCCGGGTTAACCTGGAACGATGCGCCGCGCAGGATGTCCTGGGCGCCATAAGATTTGTAAACATCGGAAAGACGAAACAACATGATTGTTTTGATTTGAGATCTCACATTTCAGATCTCAAATTCTAAAAAGAATACAAAGCGCGTCGTGGCTTCGTGCTGCCGGCTTCACTCCTTCCCCGGCTGGCGGACTCCAAATAGTTGACGCTGTCACACACAAAGCGGGTGCGGGACTCAACTACATAGGCCCGCACCCGCCATGGGATTGTTCCCCCCTCAGCCCCCTACTTTGGCGTAGCCTTTCCGGCCGGAGTCGCGGTCCCATTGGCCGTGGGTGAAGGAGTGGCCGGTTTTGGCGTCGGGGTCGATACGGCAACCGATGCCGCCGGAGTCGCCGCCCCACCGTCGCGCGTAGCCGGTCGCAGACCGAGATTGCTCGGAGTATTCAGCATGTTGCTGGCGAGATTATTTACGACCTTTGCTTCGCTCAGCGCCACCTGCAGCAACGCGCCATTCAAAATGTCCTTCTGTGCGTTTACCAGGGCCTGTGTGATTTGCTGGCGCACGCCGGGACTCTCCAGGGTGAGGTTTTCATTCTGCAGCCGGCGCTCCTCGAGCTTGAAGATGTACCAGCGATTGCTGACCTGCCTGGGTTCGGTGAAGCCACCCACCTGCATCGGCCCCATAAACTGGTCCGTCAGTTCCCTGGGAAAGCCCGTTTGTTTCAATCGCTCTTCGCTGAAGAAGCCGATATCGCCGCCGCGCATCAGACTGTCGGTGTCTTCACTGCGGGCCCGGGCCACGGTGGCAAAGTCAGCGCCACTCTTCAGCTGCTGGTGGACATTGTCAATTTTCAACTTCGCCTCAGCCTCGTTCTTGGCGTCGTTTTGAATTCCCTGGCTCGAGTTATCCGCCGGATCGACAATGATCACCGCCAGGGCCACGCCACGAGCGCTGACGAATTGCTGGCGGTTGCTGTTGTAGTAATCCTCTACTTCGCGATCACTGATGGTGATCTTGCCATTGTATTTTTCCTGGAGGCGCTTGATGGAAATGTCCTTGCGGGCTTCTTCGCGCAGCACTTCGCGGGTAATGCTTTGCTCTTTCAGCTGCTTTTCAAACTCCTCATCGGTCATACCGCCATCCTGCTTCTGCTTGTTGATAGTAGCGGTGATTTCCTCTTCCGTGGGCAGCAGGTTGTCTTTCTGAGCGCGTTGATAAAGCACTTCGCGCTGAATGAGGGTATCGAGCACCTGCAAGCGCGCCTGGGCGAGTTGCAGAGGCGACAACTTGGTCTGCTGGCCTTGCGTCTGCTGGGTAATCACCCTTTCAACTTCCTGCAGGGTTATGCTCTTGCCATTAACCGTAGCGGCAACCGTGTTGTCCGTCGGTGAGCCCCCAGCGCTTCCCTGGCTGCAACCAGTTGAAAGGAATGCGACTACGGTCACCAATGTTACGAGGCCCAGTTTAATCGAGAGTCTATGCACTTTGATTCTGCTCCTTAAAGACTGAAAGTTGTGGTCGCTGCTATTCTTTCGGGCTACCTTCGGGGCGTGGGTGCTTGACCACGCGGAAAGCTGTTTGTTATAAGTTCTCGTTTTGAATTACAGGGCTGGAGCCGCTGTAACCCGATCAATTAATTGGGCGTCGTCCGCCCGGAGGTATTAATCATGGCTAAACGTTGCGAAGTCTGCGGAAAAGCGCCCCAATTCGGCAATAATGTTTCTCATGCCAACAATCGCACCCCGCGCCGTTTCAACCCGAACCTGCAATCCATTCGCGTCCAGCTGCCGCAGGGCGGCGCCAAACGGGTAAAAGTGTGTACCAGCTGTATAAAGGCCGGCAAAGTCGCTAAAGCCGCGTAAGCCGATTGCGGAATCCGGATTGCGGATTGCGGATTTATTCATCCGAAATCAGTGCAATCGCATCGATCTCTACGCGGGCATCGCGCGGCAGTCCGGCAGCCGCCACAGTCGAACGAGCCGGCGGTTCGCTACTAAAAAATCGCCCGTAAACCTCATTCATCGCGGCAAAGTCGCTCATATCCGCTAAAAAGACGCTCGTCTTAATCACCCTATTCAGTCCCGTCCCAGCCGCTGTCAAAACTTCTGTCAGGTTGCGCAGGGCCTGCTCTGTCTGCTCGGCGACCCCTCCGGGGACAAATTGGCCGGTCGCAGGATCGATGGCAACTTGCCCTGAGGCAAAAACCAGATTACCGGCGCGTACCGCCTGCGAATAGGGCCCAATCGCTTTCGGCGCGCGGTCCGTGTGGACAGTTTTTTTCACAGTTCCCCTCAGATCTCTCCCGAACGTTTAAAGCAAAGCGCGCATTCTAACAGAAAGATTTGTTAGGCAGCAAAGGCGAAGGCAAAGTTGCCTGCTGGTGCAGTTTGAATTTAACGCTGAAAGCGTTCGCTAATTTCAGCCCAGGGT
>JBDTOI010000250.1:0-5076 GCA_039933315.1 Pyrinomonadaceae bacterium | reverse complement strand
GGCTGGGCCGCAAGCAGTGCGTCAAGGATGCCGGCCTGCGTCGGTTTGAAGCGCAAATGATCTCCGTCGGCTACTCCCAGCGAAGTCAACAAACCAAACTTTTGTAACCACTCTTCGGGCATTAGTCCAAAACTTCCGTCGCCGAGCGCGATCATTGACTCGCCGCGCTGCAAGGCACTCAGAAGTGCAGGAAGCTTTGCCTCCAACCCATCGCCAAAGTCGACTGACCCGTGCAGCTCGAACCAGTCGATACCGGAGCTCACTGACAAGCTCGACAAGCCCGGATTGCGATAGAGTTTGCCTTCGGCCTCGACTTTCCAACCTTTCCCGAGCAGCGTCCTGACTGCTCGCGGCAGGTTCTTTGATGACAAGTGAAGTTTGTGCTGGTCGTTGTAGTCTCTCGTGCTTCGGAAACCGAGCGGTTTCAGCAAATGCATTGCGCCTTCTTCCGCCTCGCGGTCGCGCTCAAAAAATCGGCGAAGGTCGCGATCATAAAAACCCGCGCGCGAATCCGCAGAACCTATCGACTTGCCCTGGTAGTCGAAGAGAAGATCAACCTCGAGTTTCGAGGAGGAGTGGGGATATCCGGATTTACGCACAATCAAATGAGGCGTCGGCGGTAAACGGATACGCTCAAACTGCAACTCTACGGGCACGTCGAGCCCAGGCGGCGTGGGCAATTCAAGCAAGTGCGCAATGAGGTCATTCCCGTCTACTGCGGGAACCCTGAATTCTCCGGACTTGCGCAATGCGTCGGTCCAGACTCGAGCACCATATGAATCAAACCGGGCGGCACTGAAGTCAGGGCCGATCACTATACCCTGCGTCGTCAGAATGGCGGACGCAATCGGCATCTCTTCTGCACCGCGTTTATCCCTGCGCAGTACTCCCCGGAGCACGTATTCGTTAGTGTCTGCGTCCAGTTTCAGAGCGAGCCAAAACTGCCACACAGTTTCGTTGTCCCACCCAATGGCATGTGTCTCAGCATTCTTCCCCGACGAACGAAACAAGCAGCGTCCGGTGGCGCACATCAGCGGCAATAAAACTTGTTGCAAGGCCGTGGAAATAGCGAAGCGATTGGAAACTGAATAGCTCCCATAAGTGTAATCATAGCCGGGCCAGTAGCCGTCCCTCGCGCCTGAGAGGATCGCAAGTATTTGTTGGTCTGCGGGATCCTTCACGATGGAGACCATGCCCGAGGGAATACGATGCGATTTTATCTTGCCCCACGCGCCCTTCATGGTGCGCTCGCGGTAGCCAATCTCGATCGCGAGTTTACCGCTGCTCAGGGAGAGGTCCGGGTCGATGAGGTATACGAGTTCGCGGTCCGAGGACCAGTCGTCTGGATCCGTGACGGGATTAGCCCGTACGGTGTTTGTAATAAGCGAAAGCTGTCGCCGCCAAAAAGGCTCAGGCTCTTGCGGTGTCTTGACCTCGCCTACCGCGGCCTGCTCATTTGTCTGGGATGGCGCCGTGGATCCCAAGCGATTGGCCCTGGCGTCGTGACCATTGCTTACGAGTGAACGCCGCGTTTCGGCATCCTCGCGCAACTCTGCGGCTGCTACGTAGTCAAGAACCAGGCTCAACCGTGGTACCAGGCTCGCATCCCTCAGGTACTGCCGGCTGTCAGATGCCAACATCGTGGCCCAGATGTGTTTGCATTCCTCTCCCTTATCGAAATACGGACAGGTGCAAGCCACGTCCAGCGATACACGCCCTATCGTCAATCTAACCAGATAGACTTCGCTTCCCTTTACGAGGGCGGCAACGTGTGATTCAGAGTGTTCGAGAATTTCAACAGCGTTGGTGCGAAAATAGGCAAAGCCCCGATCGCGTATTTTGCCTGCAAACTCCTGCGAGAGCCTCCCTTTAAGTGACATCGGACCTTTCCTGAGCAGATTTTTCGCCAGCTGTATTCAGGGATGGTAATTGCTCGTTCAACACTTGTCACTCCGTGACGTTCGTGTTTCAGATATTCAGCGAATGGCACAGATGTGGTAGGTGTATGGACCGCACAGATTACAAGCAGGAAAGAATCCGCAGGCTGTTGTCATTCTGGCGGCCGCAGGCCCAGTGCGCGGACGGCCCATGGCAGAGCGGTTTGCAACTGTTGACGTTGCACTAAGCGAACCCCTGGCGCATCGCTGATGCCGGGGAGACCTGCGCGCCCCGCAAAGAAACCGGAGACCCAGGCTGCAACCTCCGGCGCATCAGGCAAAATCTTTTCCGGCTCAGGACCGCCCTCATACGTCAGGCTGGGCAACCAGAAGCCTAAATCAAGCCTGGGATTCGCCAGGCAGGCAAAGTTCCAGTCCACGAAGATAGCGCGCTCTGACGTCAGGCAAGTGTTGTCACTTCGCAGATCCAAATGCGCCAGGCTGTCACCTGCGGTGGGACACTCCGCTTCAAACTTTATCAGGCTGGGAAGCGCCGCCTCGAGCCATTTCGCACCGGCTAATCCCAGCGCGAGAAAGGGCTCCGGGTCTGTGGCCACGAGCTGCCAATTCGGATCGCGCGTCCCATGGGCTTGCTCATACGTCTCCAGCGAAGCCGGCGTGTTATGCAACGCCTCGATCTGGGCCACAGTCAGTTCAATCTGTCGTTCAGTCCAGGGCGGCGGCCAATGGTGGGCCGACAAGTCCTCAATGACGAGGATAGGCTCACGCTCATGATCCTCCGACGCCAGGAGTTTCGGCATGAACTCGCCGGAGATGGTGTTGTAGATTTGAATTTCGCGACGAAGGAACTGGCTGGTTAAAGGCGTCGCTCCGATCTTGACGAAGAAGCTGGCTGCGGTGCTTTTACAGATCAACCGCAGCGCCGGAGTGTAGCCACCTGCAACTTGCCGGTAAGATTCGACCTTCGCGCCGATGAGTCTTTCGAGGCGCGCTATCAATTCGCGGGAAAGAACTTCGCTCATCATTTGGGGCAGCGAGCGACTGATACCTCTCAAGGCATACTTGAGGCCGCCGTTACGGGAATCACAGACTGAAGTCTGTGCCACCTGTCTACTGGCGCGCAGGAAAGGTTCCCTTCAAAGCGATAATGAATAAGGCGGTCAGAAAGGGCTGCATGTTGTCTGTCGGCCGCCCTCCCGGTGCGTAAGCGAGAACCGTAGGATGATCCGGAGCCTGCGGGATTTCTGCCGCCTGTGAGGGCAGCGTCACTGCTTCCTCGCCTCCCATTTCCCCCATGTCCCGTTGCGATAGCCCGGGGCCCTGACCCTGATGAATGGGCGTGCGCCCTCTGAAGTCAGGGAGAGCAAAGGTCGATCTGCCGTCCCCTCCGTAAGTGGTGCCGAGGAGTGAGAAGAGCGCAGGGTTTTGCGAAAGAGGCATTATCTGCCCATCACAAGTAGCCCAACCCGGCGGCGCGAAATTGAAACCAACGATGCGGATTTCCCCGGTAAATGGATCCATTCTGAGTTACCTCCTGAGGTAGAGTTGTGAGCAATCTTCATTAAATGCATTTCCGCTTCCAGTGGAGGAAGAGAAGATACCGCGAAGAAAGCGCTATGCAAAGGTTTCGTCAGGTCTGCCCTGTCAGAACCGCCTGCGGTAGCGGGCGGGCCCTTGCGCAAAAACTCTTATTTCGTGTTCCTTCGTCCGCTTCACGGACTTTGATTTCAAGTCATTACCCGGTTATGGCCACGATCGGTTGGGCGGCACCGGGCACCTGCGTTCAGTCATGTCGGCTGTTTCGTTGGTCTCTCTTGTCTCACCGCTGCCTGGACACTTCCAGGTAGCCTGGTAATGGTAGGCACGCGCCTCGCTGTCGCATTGATATTTGACGCTAAGCAACTCCCACTTGCAGTCCTTGCATTCACTCGGAGTGGGCATCTTTTTGTAGAGCTGTTTCCAGAAAGGCAAGTTAGTAAGTGGCGAGCTGCTCGCGAAATCGTCGGAGCGTCCGGACCAGAATGAATCGTAACCGTAAGAGACAGGGTCCGTATCTACGTCGTTCGTGGCCCCATCACAGTCAATATCCTGGCTTACGTCGCAGGGCGAATTCGTATTAACGGAATTTCGCCAGGCTTCGCAACACACATCAAAGGACTTCACTCCCAGCGGACGGTTGGGAAAACTGCCGTAATCGGGTTGCTTGAATCGGATCACCTGCCCGCACATACTGACGGTGAACGAATGGACTCCCGTCGATCGGTTTTTGCTCCAGCTCATGCTTCCCCGCTGGCGATCCCGGCAGGGGGTTTGCGGGTCGAAATATGGTGGCCCCTTCGTTTCCGGTCGCGGAGGCACGCATTTCGTATCCGGCGGTTTGTCTTCTGATTCGCAGTACGGCGCCAGGCTGGGGCAGAACTGTTTGAAGGAGGTGAAATTGAGATCTGCCTTGATCTTGCGGCAGACGTCTCTCATCTTTTCCGGGTGGTCCTCTGAGTACTTCTTAATTGGACACGCGTCCCAACTCAGGGTGCCAAACCAGTCCGCATCGTCGAACATCGCGGTATGCATGCCCTGCATGTTGCCGCAGATAAAGCAGCCGCCCGGTGCCTTCTCCGTCCCTTTCCTTCGCTGCCCCTCCTGGGCTAATGACGCGGGGAAGTTACCGGCAAACAGCGCCGAGGCCGCGAACGCCAGAGCGAACGTCAGAGTTATTGTTTTGGGTCTCACGGTTTCCCTCCATTCAGATGTAAGTAAACAAATCGGTCGACACTATTAACCTCTAATCTCAACCAGAAACGCTTTTAGCATCTTGGTCCTTTCCCGTGTGACGGAAGCCAAACACGAATAATAGATTGTCGGCCGGATTGATCCGCCTTCGTAAAGTGAAGCATCGCTATCGCAGTTCGCCTCCCGGTATTTGATCCAAAGCGATTGCGCTTCCTGGAATTTCGGCCGGGGGTCGCTTCCATACCCGGCCAGCTCCAGCATCAATTGCTTGTAAACCTTGTTCATTTCGGCATCTGCTTTTTCGTAGTCACGCCGCGAGCAAACATTCATCTCACTCTGCGACAGGGGGTCTTTACACGGGTCTTTTGCGGGCTTTTTCTTCTGGGCGAAAACGACCACGCCGAGAACAGAGGTGATGATGATTGTAGTGGCGAAGATTCTTTTCATG
>JBDTOI010000249.1:0-5208 GCA_039933315.1 Pyrinomonadaceae bacterium | reverse complement strand
CCTTTCTGACTACTCGCGCTTTCAGGCGCACGTGCGGAAAGGCTCCGCCTTTCCGGCCAGCCCTTCCTGAAGTGTGGAGGCTACGCCTCCGTATTTTCGAGGCATAGCCTCGACGATATGCGGATACTCACGGTGAGGCGAAGCCTCACCGCACTGTGCGGCGGCGAGCCGCGCCAGCGGCGGCGCAGTTTTTTGTGCAACGCCTATTTTAAGGATTGAGTGACTCATGCCAAGCAAGCCTAAAGCGAAACAACGGACTGGAGGTCTTGTCTGTCCCGGCGCGCGGCTGGCTAAGATGCCTGCGGTCATCAAGCCAATGCTCGCAACTCTGGTTGACGAGCCTTTTTCCGATCCGGATTGGATCTTTGAAACGAAGTGGGACGGGTTCCGCTCGGTCTGTTTTCTCAAAGCCGGTAAGGCGCAGTTCGTCTCACGCAATCTGCTCGACATGACCCCACAATACCCGGAACTGGCAAAGATTGGGGAACAGGTCCAAGCCGATCAGGCAATTCTCGACGGTGAGATTGTGGCGCTGGACGAAAAGGGCATGCCGAGATTTCAGCTGTTGCAGCCGCGCCACGGTCGCAAGAACGCGAGCGAGATCGCCCGACTCGCGCGCACCTCCCGAATCGTTTACTACGTTTTCGATCTGCTTTATTACAACGGCTACGATCTAATGTCCTGCGCCCTGGTCGATCGAAAGGCCCTGCTCGAGAAGATCATACGTCCCGGCAAGATCGCGCACTATTCCTTTCACGTCGCCGCTGATGGCGAAACATTCTTTAAGCAAATCGAAAAGTTTTGTTTGGAGGGAATGATGGCGAAGCGAGCTGCCAGCACTTATGTGCAGAAGCGCAGCAGCGATTGGCTGAAAGTAAAAACGGTCCAGCGGTCGGAAGTCGTCATCGGTGGCTACACTAAGCCGCGCCGCTCGCGAGAATATTTTGGCGCGCTGGTTGCCGGTCTTTACCGCGACGGGAAACTGCATTACGTCGGGCACACGGGCGGTGGGTTCAATCACAAAAGTCTGAAGCAAATTTACGATCTGTTGCAGCCATTGAAATCTAACCAGTGTCCCTTTGTCGTCAAACCGCCCACTAATGAGCCGGTCGAGTGGATCAAGCCGAAGTTGGTGGCAGAGGTGAAGTTTTCCGAATGGACGGCAGACCATCGCATGCGACATCCGATTTTCGTCGGGCTGAGAGAGGACAAAAGGCCCGAGCAATGCACCTTCGAGATTGAGCGTGACACCGACAAGGTGGTGAAGAAGAGATTGTAGGGGCGGCACTCCGTGGCTGTCCCTTGTTTTTCTCGAAATGTGGGCTTCATAAAGGGACGCCACAGTTTGCCCGAAAGAAGGGGCGGCCACGGAGTGCCGCCCCTACAGTAAGCTCGTAAAATAAGGGGAATTGAGGCTAGGCGCTGGGGCGCAGCAGGCCGCGGAAAATGCCCTGAATCATCACCTGGGAGGCCGGGATGCGAATGGTTTCGTGCTGCGAATTGGCGGGTCGCAGCTCGACTTCAGGACCAAACCTGAAAAGCCGCTTCAGCGTCGCGCGCGCGCCATCAATCAACGCCACCACGATCTCGCCATCGCGCGCCTCGGTGCGGTTCTCGATCAAGGCGATGTCGCCGTCGCAGATGTGCTCGTCGATCATAGAGTCGCCCTTGACCCGCAACGCATAGACGCGTTCCGGACGCACGCGGCCCAGCAGAAAGCGCGGCACGCAAATCATTTCCATGTCATTGATCGCGTCAATGGGCGCGCCGGCCGCAATCCTTCCCAGCACCGCCACTTCACATACAGCATCGGAAGAGGCTTCTTCGACCTTCACGGTAAGGGCAAATGATCCATCTTCATGCAGACGTTTTATCAGGCCGCGCTTTTCGAGTGCGGTGATATGTTTGGCAATCGTTGCTTTTGAAGAGACGCCAAAGTGGCGAGCGATCTGAGCGTAGGATGGTTCGTGGCCGTGCCGCACCAGGAAGCGCGTGATGTAATCCAGAATTTCTTTTTGACGTTGCGTTCGCGGCAGCATCAGCAGTTCGAGTCTCTCTTTCAATCGTGAGGAGTGTGCGAGGTCGTTTGTTGTTGCTCTGGATTCTAATGGCGTGAGTATGAATCGTCAAGCGATTCGCGTTTCAGCAACGATTGGATACTTTCATCAGCGCGTGGAGTAGCGCGCCAGTGTCTGAGGAAAGATGCGCACGCCCCGCGGCATCTTCTCCATTGCGATCTTGTCAGTGCCGGTGAGAATGTCGCGCGCTTTCATACCATAGATCTGCAAATTGTCGTCGTTGTCGGGATTGATCACCACCCCTTTTAGTTCCAGTCCGGCAAAGGCACCTTTGCTGCGTGAGTATGAAAGAATTTGCGCATTGAACTTTGCATCCGTCGAAGCGCTCGCTGATCGGCCCACTGGTCCAGCAGCCGCGCTCCCTTCGCCACCGATTTCGAATCTATCGCCCAGCAAACTTTCCACGGCGCTGTCATTCATGAAAAGCAGAACGTAATCAGTGGAGGCGGCGCCGATCTGCAGCCCCACGCTGCCACCGGCCAGGTTGAAAAACGCCGGGGCGCTCCAACCATCGGCGACGCGCCTGCTAATCACACCACGACCACCGCGGCCGCCGAGAATAAAACCGGCCTTAATCACGCCGGGAAATACGGCCACTGCCTCGGCGCGATTCAAAAGGTCGCGCGGAATGGCCTTTTCCCGGGTGGCCATGATTCGATCGAAAACATTTGCAGCTTTTTCAGCCTGGCGGGCCGCTTCATTGGCTTTTTTGGCCGTGCGCGGGCGTTCATGCTGCGCGAATGAGGAGGTGGCGGTCAATATCAAAATAAGAACAACAAATACACCGGTTTTAAGCATGCGATTCATTTTTTCTCCGGACTTAGTGGCACAGACTTTAGTCTGTGAATCTCAAAAATCGATTGGATTCAACACTGGCCAGACACCAACGCCTGGTCATTTAATTCGGAAGATTAATCACAGACTGAAGTCTGTGCCACTTAACGGCGAACCGAATAGCGCGCCAGGGTTCGGGGAAAGATGCGGACACCGGCCGGCATCTTGTTAATCGTCATCTTTCGCTGGCCCGTCAGAATGTCCCTGGCTTTCATTTTGTAGATCGCCATGTTGTCGTCGTTGTTGGGATCTATCACCACGCCCTTCAACTCCAGGCCGGCGAACAAACCCTTACTGCGCGAGTAGGAAAGAATTTGTGCTTTGAGCTGCGCGTCAGTCGAAGCACTGGCCGCGCGGCCTACTGGCCCGGCGGCAATGCTGCCCTCGCCGCCAATCTCAAACTTGTCCTGCAGCAGCCCCTCCAGCGCTTCCTTATTCATAAACAGCATCACGAGATCAGTCTTTGACGCGCCAATCTGTAAACCAACACTGCCACCGCCGAGGTTAAAGAACGCGGGCGCGCTCCAACCGCCCGGCAAGCGGCGGCTGATCACCCCGCGTCCACCCCGGCCGCCGACAATGAAGCCGGCCTTGATCACCCCGGGAAAAACGGCGACCGCTTCCGCTTTGTCGATCAAAGACTGGGGAATCGCCTGCTCGGGAATATTCATAATCCTGGTAAAGACCTGCGCCGCGCTTTGCGCGCGTTTGGTGGCCTCGGCAGTTTTCTTTGCACTCTTACTCTGGGCCGCTGCGTCCGCTGCTACGCCGAGCATGAACACACTCAATAGTGCCAGCACCATGGCCGCGCGTAGTCGCGCCGCTGAGCCGCACTTCATCAAACTTTTCATCACTTCTTCCCTCCCTGAAATCTTTTCACATTTGCCAGTACGCGAAATGTTACGAGTTAGCTGTGGATACGGCAAGCGTGGAGAGTTTTCCTATTGCTGAACAAGTTTACTGGTGAGGTAGTTCTACCGCGGATCTGCGTTAGAATAAGGGCAGATTCTACCAGGTAAGTCAGGGAGGTATGATCCACACTTATATTAGTGCTGTTAGCTTGTTTATCTTAGTCGCCTTGCTGGTGTATACGAAAAGCCGCCCGATCTGGGGGACGAACCCGACAAGGCATTTCCACTGCGGGCGGGATTTGCTTTCGATAGGAATGTCTATGTCGTTAGTTGCCAGGTCTCGATGTTTCATGAACACCTGAAAAATTTCACTCGGGAATTAGAGCGGGCAGTGAGCAAATCCGGAAGTCCGCGAAACTAATCTTTCCTCCGCACTCGCCGGGCTATTGAGGTCCGGTTGAAGGAGACTCTTATGACACCAGGCACGGCCGGCGCCGGCCTTTCCCAAATCGGACAGATTTTCATCAACGTGCAGGACGTGGAGCGGGCGGTGAAGTTCTACCGCGACACGCTGGGCATAAAGTTTTTGTTTCAGGCTCCGCCAAATCTCGCCTTCTTTGACTGCGGCGGCATCAGGCTGATGATGGGTATAGCAGACAAGCCCGAACTGAATCATCCTGCCTCAATCATCTATTACAAGGTCGCAGACATTCAGGCCACTCATCAGACTTTGAAGTCACAGGGCGTTGATTTCATTTCAGAGCCGCACCTGGTTGCGAAGATGCCTGATCATGACCTGTGGCTGGCTGACTTTCGCGATTCAGAGGAGAATGTGCTGGTGCTTATGAGTGAAGTGCCGCGCTTGGATTAGTAGCAACCTGACAGAAACGCTTTGGGTTTTTCGTTGGGTTGTGTGGTGTGTTGAGTGCTTTTTTGTTTTTGGTGGAGTTGTGGTTTGTGCGCGTTGGGTTTCGTTTCTGAATTTCAGATCTGAAATTTGAGATATCAGAAGAAGGTTTCGCGGATCGTTTGGTGTGTCTCAATCAGCTTTGGCTTTCGCCCCGGCCTTGCCCAACTTTTTCTTCACCATTTCGCGGGCCCACTTCAAGAGCTTTTGGGCCCAGACGAATTCGGTGGCCAGAATTGCCAGGCCGAGCGGAATTACGACGATTGCCGGTCCAGGCGTAACTACCATCACCACTCCGATAAGCACCACGGTGAAGCCAACCACAGCCACGATTGCTTTCCGCAACCAGGGCAGGCCCTTCATCTGGATAATTCTTTTGAAAACCGATGGAATCTCCACCTGTTCCTCTTGCTCGTCTCCCATTGGTTTCTCTCGCCCTTTCGCCGTAATATTAACACTCCTCAGCCCGAGCGAACCCGGCAAAGTGCGACCAGGGCCTCAAATCCGGTTTGTCATTCCCAGGCTTAGCAACCTAAAT
>JBDTOI010000248.1:0-5251 GCA_039933315.1 Pyrinomonadaceae bacterium | reverse complement strand
CGCGCGCCAGGACTGCATCATTGCCGGCTGAGATCAACTGGCCGGCGTATCAGGATATGGCGGTGGATCTCATGCGGCAGTATTTGAGGATCGATACCTCGAATCCTCCCGGCAATGAAATTGCGGCCGCGAACTTTTTCAAGGCCATCTTCGATAAAGAGGGAATACAGAGCGAGATCTTCGAGTACAAACCGGCGCGAGCAAATATAATCGCGCGCATCCGCGGCGATGGATCGAAACGGCCGATCATTCTGTTAAGTCATATGGATGTCGTTACTGCTGATCCGGCCGCCTGGCGCGTGAATCCGTTTTCGGCAGAGATAATCGACGGCGCGATCTATGGACGCGGAGCCCTCGATATGAAGAGTGAAGGGCTGCTGCAGTTGATGACTATGATCATTTTGGCGCGCGAGAAGCCAAAGCTGTCGCGGGACGTAATCTTCATTGCTACCGCCGATGAAGAGGTGAAGGACGAAGGCTCGATCTGGATGATCGCGAACAAAGCGGAGCTGTTTAAAGATGCCGAGTATCTGCTGACGGAAGGTGGCGATAACCTGCTGGAAAACGGCAGTGTGAAGTACGTCGGAGTAGATGTGGCGGAGAAGGCGCCCTATTGGCTGCAACTGACCGCCACGGGTCAACCCGGCCACGGCTCGCGGCCAATCGCGGATTCAGCCGCCAACCGCCTGGCGCGCGTTATGTGGCGCATCGTCAACTATGAGACGCCGATAAAACTGCAGCCTGCGGTGGAAAAGTTTTTTCAGGATATTGCGCCGCTGCAAGCTGAGTCGATGCGGTCCAGGTTCCTGAATATCCGTGAATCGTTAAAAGACCCGGCGTTCGTTAAGCAAATCACCAGTGATCGCGAATATAACTACATGCTGCGCGACACGATCTCACTGACCATGATGAGCGGCAGCAAACAGACTAATGTCATCCCCAATACGGCGACTTGCAATATCGATGTGCGGTTGCTGCCGGGAGGAAAGCCCGAAGAGTTCCTGGCAGAACTGAAGCAGGTGATTGCCGATCCTGCGATAAAAATCGAACAGGTAAATACCTTTAAGCCGCCGAATAGTTCCAGACTTGATACGGAGCTCTTTGGTCTCATTTCGAGCGTGACCAAACGTCACCATTCAGAAGCTTTGATTACAACCAAGATGCTGAGCGGCTACACCGAGAGCCAGCTCTTTCGGCAACTGGGAATTACTGCGTACGGCTGGGCGCCCTTCTACACGTCAGTTGAGGAGGGCCAGGGAGTACACGGCAACAACGAGCGGATCACGGTGAAGAACATTCGCGAGGGCACGCGGGAGTTTTATGAAGTCGTGAGTGAGATTTCTGGTCTACCATAGTCCTATAGGTTCTATAACCCCGACCCCACGCGGGTAGAGGCGGCCCCGACTTTCCATTGCCCGTTTTCCAGATGCAGGTTGACTCTGGCATTGGCCTTTTGTCCTCCGTCCGTGCCGGTAATTGAAAGTGTCGCTTTGTCACCACCGCCAAAGCCTCCTGCGATGCGCGCATCCTTAACGATAAGTACCATCTTTAACATTCCCAGTGTTGCCTGCTCTTCTGCGGCCGGAACTGTTGCCAGCGATTTTCTTGACTCCGCCAAAGGTCTGGCGCTCAGCGAGTTTTCCAGCACCTGCGTCAACTCCTTCAGATTCCGGCTGGCCTCGACTGCTTTGATAAAGGCCAGATAGGCCTTACCGGGGGCGCCGCCATCCGCGGGCAGGGGCTGGCCGCTGCCGGCCGTGACCGGAGCATCCGTCGGGTCCGGTTTGCTAATCTGCACGTTGAAGGAGACGTCCAGCTCGTAGGTGTGATCGAACTTTCTGTTCGGACCGGTGGTGTAGATCTTCCCGTCTATTGTGCGATCGTCGAACTTCGACAGGTCAATGTCGGTATTCGTGATTGTATCTTCCATGTCTCTTCTGGCAGCTAGAGTGACCATGTTTGTCGTACTTGAAAGTTGTCCCACCGCCCAAAGCTCCGGGAAATCGGATTGGTCTTTCGCCGAGAGTTGATACCGTATTGTGTAATTATTCCCCGCCTCTTTCATGCGTAGCAAGTGCTCAATGTCTTCGCCGAGAGCCTCGTCTGTTACCGGCTTCTCCGTGAAAAACAGTTTCACCCGGTTTTCTTTCTCGTCGAACATGTCATGTCCCTGCTGGCGCGCATAGACGTAATTCAAGTTCGTCGCCTTGCCGTCAATCACAACCTGGCCGCGGGCCCTTCCCGGTTCCAGGTTCGTGGGCGGCTGCACATAGAACGTTCCACCGGTCCACCCCTGCGGGCGCAGCGAGACTTTGAAGTTGATATTGAATTTACCTTCCCAGTCTCCGCGGGCCGTGATACTGCCCTGCACCGAATCAGCGCTGAAGACCGCCGGCTTGAACAGCAGTACATTTGTCTGGATGGCGGAGCCATTGAAGTGCACTATTGAATCAAAATCATTTTCCCCTTCGGACTCCGCTTCCTGCTTCTCCTCGCCGGGCGCAAGCTTCTTTTTGGCGGTGAACCTCAATTGAATGCCACGCGCCCCTCGGTTCTCAAGTTTCGCCTGGAAGTGCGTTAACGAGCCTTTATCGTCCTCTGCCTCCGCCAGCACTTTGCGTGAGAGCGCCTTTTCCGTCAGTAAGATCAAAACGTCCTGCGTGGTAGGGTCGTCTTGGTTCTTCACCCGGCGCGCGTAAGCCTGCGTCAACGTTACGGTCTCAGGCGGTTTGTCTTTAGCAAAGTATCCGGTGACAGTGAAGCTGCCAGCAACGCTGTTAACGGACTCCGCGTCATTGTTGGGCGCCGGTGGCGTCGCCGCCGTCAATGTTGACTGACTCTTGTTACAGCCCATGACAACAAACAGCAGCGCCAGCGCGCCGAACATCATGATGCGTTTCATCGAATCACCTTTCTGTTTGACCGGAATCGGACCATCTTTAAAACTAGCTGGAGCAGATGAGCGCCCCGCCGGTGTGTCTCGACCAGGTGCAGCTCACCGCTCTCGATGCCGTCACAGATCGCACCAGGGCCAATACCTGCGAGTGCTGCAGCCGCTTCCGCTGTGATCGTTGGCAGATGTTTGCCGCATTCCCGGCACCACAGTTCGCTGGAACGGCGTGAGCGTACGACAGTTAACTGGTGCGATTCAATGGTTACTATCGTTTTGCGTTTGCCGCCCATATAACTCCTTCCGAAAACCACCGGCGTGGTGATTATCAGGCAGTTAATGGGTTCGTTTGCTTGTCTTCCGGCAAACGGCGGTGCCTCGTCTGGACCTGCAGACGATTTGCGTAAGTTGATTGATCTGTCGCTGCTGACGTTCGATCTGCGTTTGCTGTTCTTTGAAAGCGTTGACGAACACTGTGCTCAAATGGTCGTACCTCACGCCTTCGACTTCGCCCGTCCTATTATAAGTAACGAAGCGAGGATCGATTTTCTCTACGTCCTCCGCGCCAAAGCCAACATCCTTCATGCCGCCCTTTTTCCAATCGTAGGAAATCGGGCGCAGTTGGTTAATTAAGGATAAGCCAGAGCGGAACGGCGCGAGGTTCGTCTTGTAGCGCAAGCTGGATGAGCAGGTGGTCGGAGTGAAATTAATCCCATGGGGTACAAAGCACAATGGGTACGTGCCGCCCTGTGTCAAGGTTAGCTCCAATGTGCCCGGTATGATCACATCGTCATTGCTTCTGCCCAGCACGATGGCGTTGCTGCGGTCAACAACTGCGCCCGCGCCGACGGCGGTCGCGAAGGTCAACGCACCGCTGGCAACATCTGCATTCCGGCCGATAATCGTGTTGTTGTCGCCGGTTGTATTCGCGTCGCCCGCGTTTCTGCCAACGAACGTATTGTAGTAGCCCGAGGTGTTCGAGCCGCCAGCGTCGCTGCCGACGAAGGTGTTATCGCTACCAGTGCTGTTGTCGCCGGCCACGTAGCCGACAAAAGTGTTGTCACTTCCCACATGGCCATTCCGGCCCGCGCCACGCCCGAAGTAGGAATTGCGAATGCCTAAGCCGTTAGAGAAACCGGCTTCGACGCCGAAGAAAGAGTTGTTTTCGCCGCTCGTGTTCGCGCCGCCGGCAGTACTGCCGAAGAAAGCGTTGTTTGAGCCGGTTGTGTTCTCTTCACCAGCTTGCCTGCCAAAGAAAGCGTTGTTATAGCCCGTCGTGTTCGCGGCGCCGGCAAACGCGCCAAAGAAGTCGTTGCTTGAGGCCGTCGTGTTCGCGCTGCCGGCAAGCGTGCCGAAGAAGGAGTTGAATGTGCCGCTCGTATTTGCAACACCGGCGCTTGAGCCGAAGAAAGAGTTGCTGCTCGAGGTTGTAAGAATTCCGGCGTTGTGTCCAAAAAAAGAATTACTGCCGCCGGTGATAACCGCGGCGCCAGCGCTTCTGCCGAAAAAAGAGTTGTTCGCTCCCGAGGTAACAGAGTCGCCCGATTGACTGCCGAAAAATGAGTTGCCGCTGGCGGTGTTATTAAACCCGGCGCGATAGCCGAAAGAGGCGTTGTCACTGCCGGAGCCATTGTTTCTTCCCGAACCCTGTCCGAATGAAGAATTATTTTGGCCGCTTGAATTGCCAAAGCCGCTCTGTTCGCCGAAAAACGAGTTGTTGCCAGCTGTGTTATTAAGGCCGGCGCTCTTGCCGAAGAACGAGTTGTTTCCGCCTGTCATATTTGATTGTCCGGCGCTTAGTCCGAAGAATGAATTGCCGCTCCCCGAGGTGTTCGACGCACCGGCGCCGTTTCCGGCAAAAATATTTCCGAAGAAATTTGAGGTGATTAAAACTCGACTACCACCGAGGTTGTATTGCGTGGAAGTGTTGATGTTGCCGACCACGTCGAGCTTCGCCCCCGGGCCGCTGGTGCCGATGCCGACGTTGCCGGCGTTAGTGACAATCATGCGCTCGACGTTGGTGGTCATGAATCGCAGCGAGGGATTGGGGGCTGTGGCGGATGCGTCGGGCCTGACGTTGAAGAAACCCGCGCTCCGCCCGATGGACAGGCCCGCGTAGCCGAAGTTAAAAGCCGGCCCGGCGTTGATGTCCGGGCCCATCCCGGCAAAAACGTCCTGCCCGGCAGCTCCGGCGATTTGCAGAGTGCCTGTCTGAGCAAGGCTGCCGACCACCACCGCGCTGTTGACCTCAGTGATGGCTGAGTCACCGAGCGTCCCGGCCCCGCCTGTCTCCGTCCATTTCGCTACCCGGTTCGCTGTGCCGGTGCCTGCGGCTTTGGTGCCGCCGACGTTCACCGGGTC
>JBDTOI010000247.1:0-5273 GCA_039933315.1 Pyrinomonadaceae bacterium | reverse complement strand
ACAAGTTGTGCCAGACTTCGTTATTCGCTTCATCCGACTCCGCCACAATTGAATTCGCATCCGCATTCAACTTGAAAGTCGTTGACTCAAGCGAGATGTTGTTGGGCAGAATGCTCTTCGCGTTCATGATCAGCCATGTGTCTTTGCCGGGGGCCAGGGGCGGCAGTTTGACTTCGGTAACTCTGCCCACCGGGACGCCGTTAATTTTGCGTACCGTCAGACGCAGAATGCAGAGTTGCGAGGGGGCCTTTCCGCTGTTCACGACGTGGACCTTCATCGCTTTGTCGTTGGCCGGGGAAAAAACAAATTGCTTGATGCGCAGGTCTGGCTGCGCCGGGTAGGCAGTGACGTGGTGGGCCGTAGCTCGTGAATGCGCCGGCACCAACACGGCACTGCCACCAATGGCGAAGACAGCAATGATCGTGACGAATTGTCTCAACATATTTCGGCCATCCTCAGTGAACCTATCTATGGTTTCGAGACGCCTCGATTGACACAAATGAGTCAGTAATGGCACGTGCCCATGTAGTCGTAAGTCGGCTGGTAAGAACCGCCCAGGGCCGCACAGAGTTTCTTCACCTTCCCGCAGAAGAGGGTGCCGAAACAGCTAACGGTCGCCTCGCTGGTAGTCACGGGCGCCGCCAAACCGAGATCAGCTGTCGGCTTGGTGGATTGCTGTTTGGTGGCCGCGTTCGGAGTGTTACTGTTTCTGAGGTAGAAGACGCCCGTGTTGGCGCATACGCCAAGGCTTCCATCAGCAGCCGTTGCCTTATAGGAATGTTTCGGAAGTGACTTGCATGCGTTCTTCAATGCCTGGCAACCCCTCGCTGTATTGCAAGTGCCAACGATCTTTCCAATTTGCTTGCTGGGCCAGGCCGCAATCAAGTTATCGCGTGGCGGCGTCGCACTCGGTGATGCCGGTAGGAATTCTGGTTCAGCGGCCTGGCGGGTGTGATTGCTATCGGCGAAAGCTGCGGTCATGGCAACCACGGTGAATAACATCACGGCGATTACTCCAGTAACTCGACCCTTTTGTTTGCTCATTATGTTTCTCCTTTTGAGTTATTCTTCTTTCAATGTTTGAAGTCTCTTCTGGCTTCTATCCAGTTAGCGGTAGAATGCTCACCCTCGCCACCCGGCGTTTGCGAAACCGCTTTCATGGTCGAGAGAGGTACCATGCGGTCTCTCGGCGAGTCCTGAACAGATTGCGAAAAAGATGAGAAGAAAAACTACCAGCGGCTAAGTTGTTGATGACAGTAGAGATTCAGAAAATCTACCGGCTCGGAGAATTCGAGCTCGATCCGAATAAGCGCCTCCTCAAGCGTGAGGACGGCGAGACGCTGCACCTTTCGCACAAGCCTTTCCAGGTTTTGCTCTACTTCATCGAGCATCGCGAGCGGATTGTCAGCCGGCAGGAGTTGCTGGACCAGTTTTGGGACGGCCGCGATGTTTACGACGTCACCTTAACCAAGTGCGTGGGCGCGATTCGCAAAGCGCTGGGAGAAAACACAGAAACACCGCGTTTCATCGAAACTCGCTGGGCTGAAGGCTATCGCTACATCGGGCCCTTCGTTGAAATGCCGGCGACAAGCGCTGCGACCGCCGTTTCAGAAGACAAGATCCTTGTCGATCAACCGCCGCTTCTGGAAACGCCTGCCGGGTTGAGCGATACCAACACGCAAGCTCACGAACCGCTCGTTGAGGGGCCCTCCGCTAACCAGGGAGAGGCAAGTGAGGTTCGCCGGCCAACACGCCTTGCCGGGTGGGCGTTCAGGGCTGCACTCGCGGCAGTTGGCCTGGCGGTATTGGTTGTCGGTGCCTGGACTGTATTTTTCCGGACGGAATCGGCAATTAGAATCATCGGGCCCGATTGGTCACAAGCTCAATCAACCAGACTCACCAATCAGGCGGGCACGGAGTATTCCGTTGACCTGGCGCCGGACGGTAAAATGTTCATCTACGCCAGTCGCGCGAGTGGCAACTGGGACCTCTACTGGCAGCGTGTCGGTGGCCGGAACACAGTCAATCTCACCAAAGACTCAACGGCCGACGACATCCAACCAGCTTACTCGCCAGACGGTAACTACATCGCTTTTCGTTCAGAACGAAAATCACCGGGGATTTACATCATGGAGGCGACGAGTGAAAACGTGCGACGTTTGTCCGACGTGGGATTTCATCCTGCCTGGTCGCCCGACGGCAAAGAATTGGTCGTGAGCACGGACAATTTCACCGATCCCGTGAACCGCCGGATTATTCCGAGTCAACTTTGGGTGCTTGATGTGGCAACGGGCGCGAAACGTTTGTTGACGAATGGTGACGCGGTGCAGCCGAGCTGGTCGCCCGGGGGTAAGCGCATCGCCTATTGGGCATTGCAGGAAGGCAGTGGACAACGCGATATTTGGAGTATTCCGGCCAGCGGCGGCGAGCCTGTGCGCGTGACAAACGATGAGGCGCTGGATTGGAATCCCGTCTGGTCGCCTGATGGAAAGCACCTCTACTTCGCCAGTGATCGCGGTGGCAGTATGAACTTTTGGCGAGTGGCGGTGGACGAAACCTCCGGAGAGGTCCAGGGTACACCGGAAACCGTGCTGACCCCGTCAGTGTACAGCCAGCATTTGAGTTTCTCTGGCGACGGCAAGCGGCTGGCTTACGTGCAGAAGTCGGAGACCAGGAATCTGCAGCGCACAGCGTTTGACCCTGTGCGGGAGGTAACCATCGGTCAGCCGGATGCCGTCACTCAAGGCACGAAGTATGTTTCCAGCCCAGACCTTTCGCCCGATGAGGAGTGGTTTGCGTTTAGTTCTCAGGGGGAGAGGCAGGAAGATATCCTGCTTATCAAACGCGACGGAACTGAACAGCGCCAGCTAACCAACGATGTCTTCCGCGATCGCGCACCGCGTTGGTCGCCCGACGGTCAGCGCATCGCTTTTTACTCCGATCGCAGCGGACGTTTCGAGGTCTGGACGATAAATTCCGACAGCAGCGGGTTGCGGCAGCTCACCTACACGTCGGGGCAACCCACCGTCTACCCGATATGGTCACCTGACGGTAACCAAATGCTTTTCAAACAACGCGGTTCACAACCCTTTCTTTTCGAGGTGAACAGGTCATGGACCGACCAAACTCCCCAAAAAATGCCAGTCCCGGAAGGCATCCCGGAAACCTTCTGGGCTAATTCGTGGTCGCCGGATGGACGCAAGTTGGTGGGCACGTGGGCCCTGGACCACAAAAGCTACTTGCACGTTTACGATTTCGATATGAAGACCTACGAAAACTTTAACGTCACTGCGGTGAGGCCGATTTGGTTGAGCGACAATCGTCGCTTGTTATTTGAACGAGATGGCCGCCTTCATATCCTGGAGACCCAGACAAAGAAATCGCATGAGATTCTCTCCGCGGCGCCTTACACCATCAGCACCATCTGCCCTACCCGCGATGCCCGCACCATCTACTACACGTTGCAGAAAACAGAATCCGACCTGTGGCTGTTGACTCGGGAATGAGCCCGGGCTAGTTGGCGGGAAGATCTGGAAATCAGTCGTCTCCTTACGCGCGATCCTGCCAAAGGGCAGTCCCGAATGGACTTGGAAGTAACCAATGCAATGGCCAGGAACAGGCATGCTGTTACAGCCACCACTTCCGTCTGGTCCACAGCCGCCTCCGGCCACAACCTGAGAAGTGATCGTGAAACCATCACCGGTGCTTTGGCCGAATGCCACGAGACCATTCACCAGCAGGAGTAGTGCGCAGATAATGATTAAGCTGGATTTGTTATGTTGTCTCATAATCCTTACCTCTACCGTATAGGCACCTTTAGATTCCCCTAAGCGCTCGTTGAATCGGAGTCACCTTCATCAAGCATCGCGTAAGGAGTCGAAGTCAACTGCTGCCGCGGCAATAAGGGAGTGTACGTAGCGTCGGCAGGATGTTTGACACCAATATCCAGGAAACGAGCCGGGCCGGGAAAAGCGCTTGCGCCAAAATCGAGCTGCACCGTGAAAATACCGTTCGTGACATTCACTCCTGTTTTCGTATCCGTATTCGGCGACCCTTGCAGGGCGCCATCCGTCAGCGCGTCGTACAGCTTAAACTCCAGGTCATAGGTGCCGTTGGCCGCCGTGCCGCCGTCAGTCAATTTTCCCTGATAAGTAAAAACTGAGCCTTGCGCGCGCGCCACGCCGGCGCTGATGAGAATTGATGCCATGATGAGTAGAGTTCTGACGTGGATAGAATTGAATTGACGGTGCAAGCAAAACATGAGGAACCTCCTCCTGGTCGGCGCGCTCAGGACCGGAAGTCGCGAGCGCAGGGTTGAGTAGCTAATCCCGTTTGAAAAGCTTCAGGCCGCGTGGATTGCAGCAGCATGAACTAGATATTTTTATCTCCACTTATAGAAACGGGATTCGTTAGGGAAAACTGGCGTCTCGGGGGAATTGTTATCTCAGCGGCTGGAAGCGGGCGGGTTACCGCATTTGGGGAAGTACTCGGAATGTCATTGGGTGGGTTAGAGAGTTCGGCTTGAGGTGGTATATTTCCTGTTAATCGGCATCATCTCAACGGTCCAGTTAGTCCGAAGGTACCTCAGGTGTCAGACGCGCAGTCAGTAACACAGTTATTGGAACAGTGGAATCATGGAGACCGTGAGGCGCTCGACAAGTTGATGCCCCTCATCTATGACGAATTGCGAAAAATAGCCAAGCGCTACATGAGCCAGCAAAACCCCGGTCACACTTTGCAGACCACCGCGCTCATCCATGAAGCGTACCTCCGCATGGTCAAACAGAAAGAGAAACACTTCGAGAATCGCGCTCACTTCTTTGGCGTTGCTGCGCAGGCGATGCGTCACATTCTGGTCGATTACGCGCGCACCCGGCAGACAGCCAAGAGAGGTGGCGGCGTTCGTCCGGTCTCACTGGAAGAGGCTGCGCTGGTCACCCCGGAGCGGGCCGGCGAGCTGGTTGCTTTCGACGAGGCGCTGAAAGAGTTAGAGGAACTTTCCCAGCGGCAAAGCCAGGTGGTGGAACTGCGCTACTTCGGCGGCTTGACTGTCGAAGAGACGGCCACCGTCCTGAAAGTTTCGCCCGAAACGGTGATGCGCGACTGGACCATGGCCAAGACCTGGTTACATCGCGCCCTCCAGCCGGCAGGTTAGGGGTTAGATCACCTGGAGTTAAGAAGAAGAGGATTCCTCTCATTCTCACCCGGTTTCAACCGGGTGATTTGACCTGGCTCATCAATGTCCGACATGCTTTAGCTTGTCGTCGCGATTC
>JBDTOI010000246.1:0-5413 GCA_039933315.1 Pyrinomonadaceae bacterium | reverse complement strand
CGCGACGACAAGCTAAAGCATGTCGGACATTGATGAGCCAAGTATATTGTTACCCTGTTTTTGGGGAAGCCTAATACATAAGTGGTGACAGGGCAAATGAGTGAGGTGCGAGTTAGTGTCCTAAATGGAGAGGGTATTACGCACAGAATCAGGACACCTCGGACGAAGGAACAACCAATTTGGAGTGCGGTGGCAAGCGTAGCGCGACACCGCTTTGGATAGGCCATTAAGCTAACACCCAGCACCACCTAAACTCTCAAGTATCTTTCGTCTTGAGAGAATGCTTACTAGCCAATCCAAAGCGGTGTCGCGCTACGCTTGCCACCGCACTCCAAATTAAGACATACCTGGGTGGCTGGAGTTTTGCGTTTTGCGCTATGCTGAAGTTATGAGTCTGACCCTGGCCCAGGCGGTTGCTGAGGCCTCTCAAATCCTGCAGCAGGCCGGTGTGCCGGAAGACCGACGCGAGGCGGCCTCGCTCCTGGGCCATGTCATGAGGTGCGGTCGCGCATTCATAGTCACGCATGCTAGTGACCCGCTTTCGCTCGAGCTCAGCAAAAGGTTCCATGAGTTTGTGGAGCGACGGGCAGCCGGGGAACCGCTGCAATACATCACGGGCCGCCAGGCATTCTTCAATCTCGATTTTGAAGTTACCCGAGATGTACTCATTCCTCGACCGGAGACGGAACTGCTGGTTGAGGCTGCGCTGGATCTTCTCCCCATGGTTAATGAAGAAGCCTTTATCTGCGATGTGGGCACCGGATCAGGATGCGTTGCGATCTCACTGCTGCATGAGCGTCCCCACGCGAGGGCACTGGGCCTGGATATTTCCCTGCCGGCCTTGGACGTAGCCCGCAAGAATTCGTTGCGCTTGCAAGTCAACGATCGGCTTACGCTGGCTGCGTCCGATTGCCTGGCTGCGGTAAAGAATTCCCCCTTTTTCTCGATGATTGTTTCCAATCCACCTTATGTTGCTGAAGGGGTGCTCCCGGACTTGCAGAGAGAAGTCCGCGACCACGAGCCGCGTCTGGCCCTGGAGGCGGGGGCCGATGGCCTGGCAGTCATCCGCCGCTTACTTCAGCAAGCGCCTGATCTCCTGGCCGAGAACGGGTGCCTCTTGTTTGAGATCGGATTCGATCAGAATGAAGCCGTCACACAGTTGATCGATGAAAGCATTTGGGAAGTTATGGGTATTTACAAAGACTTGCAGGGGATTCCTCGAACGGTGGCGCTGAGGAAAAAACAATGAATTTGGAGTGTGGTGGCAATCCCGATGCATCGGGAGACACCGCTTTGGTTTTTCTTCTGAGATCTGAGATCTGAAATTTGAGATCTCAAATGATGACTCCAAAAGTTTCCCTTTAGCAGATTTTCATTTAATCTTCAGCGCGTGGAAAAATTTCGCATCAGTGGCGGGCGGGCCTTGCGTGGCCGCATCGCAATTAGCGGCGCCAAGAACTCCGCGCTCCCTTGCATGGCCGCGGCGCTGCTAACCGCGGAAACCGTCACGCTGCACAACCTTCCTTACGTGAAGGACATCATCACCCAGCGGCGGTTGCTGGAAGACCTGGGCGCCACCGTACTCACTCCCGAACTGCGCACGCATAAAATTACCGCAGCCCAGATCGAGCTGTTCGAAGCTCCTTATGAACTGGTCAAAACTATGCGCGCTTCGGTGCTGGCGTTGGGACCATTGCTGGCGCGTTTTGGCAAAGCCAAGGTTTCCTTACCCGGCGGTTGCGCCATCGGCACGCGGCCCATCGACTTACATCTCGAGGCCTTCAAGCACCTGGGTGCTGAAGTTCGACTGGAAGCCGGCGACGTGGTAGCACGGGCGCCCAAGGACGGGCGATTGATCGGTGGCGAGATTCACTTCGACAAAGTGACTGTTACCGGCACGGAAAATCTGATGATGGCCGGGGCACTGGCCCGTGGCACAACGACCCTGCACAATGCTGCGCGCGAGCCTGAGATCAAAGACCTGGCCGAGCTTTTGAACAAGATGGGTGGCCGTGTACGCGGCGCCGGATCGTCAGTTATTCAGATCGAAGGCGTCGAGCATTTGGGTAGCGCCGAACACACTATCATTCCCGACCGCATTGAGACGGGCACGTTTATGGTGGCAGCCGCCATTACCAAAGGCGAGCTGGAGATCAAAGACTGCTGTCCCGAACATTCCGGCATTGTGATTTCCAGGTTACGCGAGGTCGGGGTTGAGATCGAGGAGTTAAATCAGAGCACGCTACTCGTTCGTTGCGGCGCGAACGGTTTGAAAGCTCACGACGTCATGACGGAGCCCTATCCCCGCTTTCCTACTGACATGCAGGCTCAATACATGGCCCTGATGACCCAGGCTACGGGTCGGTCGGTAATCACTGAGACAATCTTTGAAAACCGCTTCATGCATGCTTCGGAGATGCAGCGCATGGGGGCGCGTATCGCCATCGAAGGAAACACTGCCACCGTGGAGGGACCGAACCATCTAACCGGAGCCCGTGTGCAGGCGTCGGACCTGCGCGCCTCAGCTTCGCTGGTGCTGGCGGGACTGGTGGCGGAAGGCGATACGTTTATTGACCGCGTCTATCACATCGATCGCGGCTACGAGAGAATTGAAACCAAGCTGCGCAGTGTGGGCGCCGACATCGAACGAATCCGGCCGTCAGTAACAGCGCCGTTGTCAGAATCGTCCGCCGTGGCGGCCGACTAGCTCGAAATCAGAGGTCAGAGGTCAGAGATCGGAGGTCAGCGAAAAGGCAGCACAAATGGCTGAATCAAATTGTCTTTTTTGCAAGATCATCGCGGGTGAAATCCCCGGACAACCTGTCCTCGAGGATAAGCTGTGCCTCGTTCTGCGCGACATCAACCCGCAAGCGCCCACGCATCTACTAGTCATCCCGCGAGAACACCTGGAGTCGCTGGACGAGGCTTCCCAAGGCGACGAGACCATGCTGGGCCACCTGTTGAGAGTAGGCGCGCGAGTCGCAAATGATGAGGGGTTATCGGAGGGCGGTTATCGCACTGTGATCAATACGGGAGCCGGCGCCGGGCAATCGGTTTTCCATCTTCACGTTCATGTCATCGGCGGACGGCCCATGGAGTGGCCGCCGGGTTAACCAATTCATTCCTTAGCGGGTGCTGATTCATTCTCAAACTGCAAATAACGGAGCGGAGGATCCGGGCTGGAGAGGCACGCGTTCTTTAGCCGCGTTCAGGCGGCTTTCCCGCAGGGTTACTAGACCGGGCGTTTTACGCCCGGGTCAGGACGCACCGGAATCGCGGATCCCGTTTCAGCGCTAAAAGCGCTGGGCTAGTAACCCTTCGGGAAAGCATCTTCGCTGAACGCCTGGCAGCGCCTAGTGGGCTTAGCGCCAACGAATGTGAGAGTTAAATTCGGCAGATAAGTAATTCGCGCTCGTAAATTGTCTCGGGTGGCAGACGATCGTGCAAAGTGAGAAACAGTTCCTCATGCCCCAATACCTCTTCGCGCCACGCAACCGGATCGAAGGCCTGCAACTCCGCAAACTTCTCCTGGGGGAAGTCCAGACCCTGCCACTCGATGTCCTCGTACTGGGGCATCCAACCTATCGGCGTCTCCTTAGCCAACGCACGGCCGTTAGCGCGATCGACAATCCATTTCAGCACGCGCATGTTCTCGCTGAACCCCGGCCACATGAAATTCCCCTTGGCGTCCTTGCGGAACCAGTTCACGTGAAAAATGCGTGGCGTCTCGCTGAGCGATCGCTGCATACGAATCCAGTGGCGAAAATAATCACCCATGTGGTATCCGCAAAATGGCAGCATGGCCATCGGATCGCGCCGCACTTTACCGATGGTGCCGGCGGCCGCGGCAGTCATCTCTGAGCCCATCGTGGCCCCGATATAAACACCAGAGCTCCAGTTGAACGACTGATAGACCAGCGGCATAGTCGTGGCGCGTCGACCGCCAAATATGATGGCGCTAATGGGAACGCCATTTGGGTTTTCCCAATCCGGATCGATTGTCGGACACTGCGACGCCGGCGCGGTGAAGCGCGCATTTGGATGGGCTGCTTTGGCGCCGGTTTCTTTCGCGATCTGCGGCGTCCACTTCTTACCCTGCCAATCGAGGCATTCGGCCGGCGGTTCGTCGGTCATCCCTTCCCACCAGACACCGCCCTCAGGCGTCAGCGCCACGTTGGTAAAAATGGAGTTCTTTGACAGCGCAATCATCGCGTTCGGATTCGTCTTTGCCGATGTGCCGGGCGCGACGCCGAAGAATCCCGCTTCAGGGTTGATGGCATGCAAGCGTCCATGGGCGTCGGGCTTAATCCAGGCGATGTCGTCGCCCACGGTCCAGACCTTCCAACCTTCGAATCCCGCGGGCGGAATGAGCATGGCGAAATTAGTCTTGCCACAGGCGCTGGGAAACGCGGCAGTAACGTAGGTCTTTTCGCCTTCCGGATTCTCCACGCCGACGATCAACATGTGCTCGGCCATCCAACCTTCGTCACGGGCGATGTTGGACGCAATGCGCAGCGCGAAACATTTCTTTCCCAGTAGAGCGTTGCCGCCGTATCCCGAACCATAGGACCAGATCTCGCGCGACTCAGGAAAATGGACGATGTACTTCTCTTTATTGCAGGGCCAGGGTACGTCTTGCTGACCTGCTGCCAACGGCGCGCCCACCGAATGCATGCAGGGGACAACGCGTTTCTCGTCTTTATCGATCTCGGCATAGATGGGGAGCCCAATGCGGGCCATGATGCGCATGTTGACGACCACATAGGGCGAGTCAGTGAGCTGCACACCAATCTGCGACATTGGCGATCCGATCGGACCCATGCTGAAGGGCAGGACGTACATCGTCCTCCCGCGCATCGACCCGTCGAACAGCTCGCGCAACTTCCGGCGCATCTGCCGCGGTTCTTCCCAGTTATTTGTGGGGCCGGCGCTGTCTTTGGAGAGGGAACATATGAAAGTGCGGTCTTCGACCCGGGCGACGTCGCTGGCGTCCGAGCGCGCGTAATAGCAGTTGGGCCAGAGCTCCTCGTTGAGTTTGATGAAGGTGCCGCCTTCAACCATCTGGGCCTTGAGCATCGCGTCCTCTTCTGCTGAACCGTCGACCCAGTGGATGGCACTGGGCTTGGTGAGAGTGACCATCTTGTCGACCCAGTTCAGCAGGTGCGTGTTCTTGCTCAGCGGTACGGTCGTATCTCGCTGCTCAATGGTTCCCTGTGTGCGAGTAGAACTCATAATGTCTCCAATCGGTATTTCTGATCCTCACAACGAATATTCTGCGGAAAACTCTCGTCTTCTCGGGTGCTTGTACGGCATTAGGCCCGGTTTTCATGAATAGGTGGTGTCGGTTTCTAATTTCTTACATCATGAGGGGCTTTGGAGGCAAGCAGACAATTGTAGGGGCGTCACTCCGTGG
>JBDTOI010000245.1:0-5452 GCA_039933315.1 Pyrinomonadaceae bacterium | reverse complement strand
GCATCCTGGTGGCACGACTGAATGAGACCTGGTTGAAGGCCATTTTGGGGATTTTAAGTCTGCAGCGTCTGCCATTCCGCCACCCCGACACCAGGCTGTGAAAGATAGCGTCTACTCACAAGCCATCCAAACCTGTCTTGCCGTCCGCACCGGGGGTACTGGTGTAGTTTGAATTTCGCCTCTCATTCACACCGCGGCTTCAGCCCGGTGACCACACGACTTTTGAGGGGAACTCAGAACCGTTTCAACGGTTTACTTTTTCGTTGCAGCGTCAGAAGCAGAGAAACCGTTAAAACGGTTAGCGAAGGCGGACGAATCGTCTCATCACCGGGCTAAAGCCGCGGTATGAATGAGAGGCTATATCTTCATACAAGTGCGATAACAGGCAAACTGAACCAGTACCGCACAGGGCATTCTTTCGCACTTTGGAAGGGCGATGCTAGAATGCCCTTGTACCGGATTGCGGCTTCGCCTAATCATGACCGAAGAACAGGAAGTCTTTCTTAAGCACATCCAGCAGCAGGGCTTGAAGCGCACGTCGCAGCGAGACCTGATTCTGGATGTCTTTTTGCGCACCGAGAAACATCTCTCCAGTGAGGATCTTTATCGACTGGTGCGTGAGCTCGATCCCAATATCGGCCAGACCACCGTTTATCGCACATTGAAACTGCTGTCGGAGGCTGGGCTGGCGCGGGAAGTACGATTCGGCGACGGTATTACCCACTACGAACATAACTACAAGCACCAGCATCACGACCATATGATCTGTTCGCAATGCGGAAAGATCATCGAGTTCTATTCCGCCGAGCTGGAAGCAATTCAGGACGCCATGGCCGCCAGGCACAAGTTTGCAGTGACCCAGCACTTGCTGCGCATCATCGGCATCTGCGCGGATTGCCGGCGAGAAGCCCGCAACCAGGAGAAACAGGCAGCGGCGAAGGCTGGCTCTACGCGGAACGCCGCCGCGAGACATACCGGATAGCGAAGAAGGCTTAGAGATCTATCCACAGATTACACAGATTACGCAGATAAGAATTGGCAATCAGCTAAGAAGCTTCTTACCGACTTTCTGGATTCCAGAGAGTGAGCGAAGATCAGTTGACCCTGCTGGAATTTCAATTTCAATCCGATCGCAGTGCGTAACAAAATGACCAACCTCGTGCCCATGCTACTTGACTCTGCCGGCGAGGCGCGTCGAAGTGTCACACTCGCGGTCTTTCTTGTTTTTCCTTTTGCTCTGATCGGCTGTCCCGGAGGCTCCAACAAGGGCCCGGACGTGAACTCAGGAAGCACGCCTGCGGCTTCCTCTCCCGCAAACCCCAACACGTCACCCTTTGATGGTGAACGGGCGATGGCGCACGTGCGGAAACAGGTGGAGTTTGGCCCGCGCCCCGCTGGATCGGCAGAGTTAGAGCGGGCACGCAATTACATTCTCGGCGAGTTGAAGGTGTATGGATTGAAGGTAACGACGGACGAGTTTCATCCCACGACTCCCGTAGGCGTCCGGAAGATGGTCAACATCACGGCGGAGCTGCCGGGTTCTTCTCCGAACGTGATCATTGTTTCCAGTCATTACGACACCAAGCTTTTCAAAGAGTTTCGCTTTGTCGGCGCCAACGACGGTGGTTCATCTACCGGCGCACTGCTGGAGCTGGCGCGGGTCATGACCGCCGCGAAAGCCGACCGCCGTTTCACCTACTGGTTTGTTTTCTTTGATGGCGAAGAAGCTTTTTGCAAAGAATGGGACGAATGCAGTAGGCCGGGCGCTCCGGATAATACGTACGGCAGCCGCCGTTTTGTGACCCAGTTGCAAAACAGGAATGAGCTGGACAAAGTGAAGGCGTTGATTTTGTTGGACCTGATTGGTTCCAGGAACCCGCAATTTGGCCGCGACGACATGAGCTCGACCTGGCTGGTCGACATCATCTGGCGGACGGCCAGGGAGCTGGGCCACGGGGCGGTCTTTGTGGATCGACCCGAATCAATCGGCAGCGACGATCATGAACCGTTTTTGAAAGCCGGCATTGATGCCGTCGATATCATCCAGCTGGGCACGTACAGGGAGTGGCATACCGCCGGTGATACGCTCGATAAACTTTCTCCGCGGACTTTCAAAATTGTGGGCGACGTTTTGCTCGCGAGTTTGCCTAAGATTGAACAACGGCTAAAGTGACTTCGGAATGCAGAATAAGGATTTCGGATTACTTTGCGATTTAGACGAGGTCGAACTAACGAGGCACATGGACGCCAATCCGCATTCTGAATTCCGAAATCCACAATCGCCATGCCCAGTGTGAAACGAATTGCCGTCATTCCCGGAGACGGAATCGGCCCGGAAGTGATCAGCGAAGCGGTGTGCGTGCTTGAGCGCGTGCGCGAAACTCACGGTATCGAGTTTGAGCTGACGCACTTTGATTGGGGCGCGGAAAAGTTTCTCCGCGAAGGCATAGGCCTGCCCGAAGGGGCGCTGGCTATGTTGAGCGAAAAGTTTGATGCGATCCTGGCCGGTGCATTTGGGGATCCGCGCGTGACCTCAAACCAACACGCTGAAGAAATCCTCCTGGGCATGCGTCGAGGCCTGGACCTCTTCATCAACTTGCGACCGATCAAGTTGCTGGATGCGCGGCTGACGCCCCTGCGCAATCGCGCGCCGGAGGAAATAGACTTCGTCGTCTTCCGGGAAAACACCGAAGGAGCGTATTGCGGCGCCGGCGGATTTTTGAAGAAGGGAACTCCCGACGAGATTGCCACCCAGGATGAACTGAACACACGTGGCGGCGTCGAACGAATTATTGTCGCGGCTTTCGAATATGCGCTGGCGCACGGGCGTAGCCGCGTCACCATGGCGGATAAATCCAACGTGCAGCGCTTTGGCGGCGACTTGTGGCAGCGGGTTTTTAAGGAAGTTTCGGGCCGCTATCCCGACCTCGAAGCGAACCATCAATACGTCGATGCGACGGCGATGTTTATGGTCCTCGACCCTGGCCAGTATGACGTCATCGTTACCAACAACCTCTTTGGCGATATTCTGACAGATCTGGGTGCGGCATTGCAGGGCGGGTTAGGGCTGGCAGCTTCCGGCAACATTCACCCCGGACGTGTTTCTTTGTTCGAGCCCGTGCACGGCAGTGCCCCGCCGCTGGCGGGAAAATCTTTGGCGAACCCAGCAGGGGCGATCCTGACGGTGGCCATGATGCTGGAATATCTTGGCTACGATGCCGCCAGTAAATCAATCGAGGAAGCCGTTCGCAGGGCTATTGCCGATGGGGCCACGACGCGCGACCTGGGCGGCCAGCTGTCCACCGCAGAGGCCGGGGCGGCTGTTTGCGAACGCCTTGGGCGCGATGAATCCGCGATCAAAACCCGCGTACAAAAAGAGACCGCTTAGGCCATGCTGACAGCCGAAATAATTGCCATCGGCTCGGAATTATTGGCCCCGACCCGCACTGACACCAACAGCCTCTGGCTCACCGAACAACTCAATCGCCTCGGCATTGACGTCAAACTGAAGACCATAGTGGGCGATGACGACGCGCGCCTGGAAGAAGCAATCCGGGATGCGGTCAAGCGCTCGCGCGTCGTGATTACGACCGGGGGATTGGGGCCAACCGAGGACGACGTGACGCGGAAGGTAGCTGCCCGGGCCCTGGGCCGGCGCCTGGTCCTGGACGAGCGCGTGCTCACCGAGATCCGAAACCGCTTTGCGCAATACAAGCTAACTATGCCGGAAAGAAATTCGCGGCAGGCGATGGTGATTGACGGCGCCACGGTGCTCGACAATCCCAACGGCAGCGCGCCCGGGCTTTTTTTGGAGCATGAAGGTTGCGCTATTGCGCTGCTGCCCGGGCCCCCGCGCGAGATGCAACCGATGTTCGAATCATCTGTCAGGCCGCGACTGGCAGAGAAGTCAGGCGATGTTCGCTTTGCCCGCCGCGTTTTAAGAGTTGCCGGTCTGGGCGAGTCGGCGATCGACGAGAAGATCGCACCGATCTATACGCGTTATCAGAATCCGCAAACTACAATTCTCTTCAACAGCAGCGAGGTCGAGATACATCTCAGCGCGCAGGCGCGGACTGAGGCGGAAGCAGAAGAGCTACTGGATGAGTTATCGGAGAAGATTGAAACGACGCTGGGTGACTCAGTTTTCGCTTTTCGCGGCGAGACGATGGAGCAGGTTATCGGACTGCGATTATCAGTGGGTGGTTTCACAGTAGCGGTGGCCGAAAGTTGCACCGGCGGTCTGGTGGCGCAGCGTCTAACCGACGTGCCCGGGTCGTCAAAGTATTTTGTCGAAGGCATTGTCGCTTATTCGAATTCTGCGAAGAGCAAGATTTTGGGAGTCGATCCCAAACTGATTCTCGCCGAGGGCGCGGTCAGTGCGGCAGTCGCTGAAGAAATGGCTGAAGGAGTGCGGGAGTTGGCCGGGACCGACTTCGGGCTTGCTGTTACCGGCATTGCCGGGCCGGGGGGCGGTACTGAAGAAAAACCGGTCGGACTGGTCTTCATAGCGCTGGCCGATGACGCGCATACCGAGCATCGCAAACTATCGTTGCCGGGAGATCGGCATCTCGTGCGATGGCGTGCATCGCAGGCCGTGCTGGATCTTTTGCGGCGTAGATTGATTTGAGTGAGTACGTTTTTTAGCCGCGGATGAACGCGGATAAAACGCGGATATGAAAATGAAAAAAGTTGTAAGTGAATTAAAGCAGCGGCTGGGAACCACCGATCTTTGTGGCGTTTCAAGTTGGGGGTTCACGCAAAGGCGCTAAGAAGGGAAAGACAGAAGGCGCAAAGAGTAGCTCAACTCTTTGCACCTTTTGATTTTCTTTTCTTGGCGCCTTTGCGTGAAACCTCCAACTCCCGTTAGATGCTTTACGAAAACTCCTGAAGATGTTTGTATTGATCCGCGTCTATCCGCGTTAATCTGCGGCCAAATTATCTGGCGGTTTGGCTCCTGGCGTCTTCCGATCCAGTGAGGGAGGCGATTAGGGATTGCTCTTTCTCGATCAGGGTGCGCAATGATTGGCGAAAGATTCTTTCGGAAAGAAAAGCGTCCTTCAGAAGCAGCCCACGAAAAGCAGCGGCGTCCCATTGCAACACGGTAGATGGTTCGATGACGCGAACCGAAGCGGAGCGGGGAATGCCGCACAGCACAGCGAGTTCGCCCAGGATTGTGCCGGGCCCCGCGTCGGTTAAGACAAACTCCTCGCCTTTACGTTCGACGAAAACCTGCAACCTGCCGGTAAGCACCAGCAACACACCATTAGCTGCGTCGCCTTCCTTAAAAAACAGTTCACCCGGAACGTGTTCCTTGACCTCACCACTGTTAATTAATCTTTGCGCGCCCTGGGACGTATAACCTTTGAACAACGGCAGGGCCGTGATGATATTGGCGTATTGCTCCTGCATTTGCGGGGGAGCCCTTTCTTTACGTGTGAAAGAACTGTAGGGG
>JBDTOI010000244.1:0-5471 GCA_039933315.1 Pyrinomonadaceae bacterium | reverse complement strand
GCGGTTGATCAGAAGACGAGTCTTGCCGGAGCACTAGACCGAAAACTCTCCGGCCTCTAGCTGTTCCTTTACGAACGCCAAAAACTTCTCCGCGTCGGCCCCGTCAATCACGCGGTGATCGAAGCTCAGCGCAAAATAGGCCATGTAACGCACTGCGATGTAGTCGTCGCCGTCAGGCGTGGTCAGGACCTTGGGGCGTTTTTCAATAGCGCCCACGCCGAGGATGGCAAGCTGCGGCTGGTTGATGATTGGGGTACCGAACAGACCGCCAAACACGCCGGGATTCGTAATCGTAAAGGTTCCGCCTCCCACTTCGTCGGGCTTGAGTTGTTTGCTGCGCGCGCGGTCGGCCAGATCGTTTGCGGCGCGAGCCAATCCGCCGATTGAAAGATCGTCGGCGCGTTTTATGACGGGCACAATCAGGCCCCAATCCAGCGCCACCGCCATGCCCAGATTGATGTCGCGCTTGTAGATGATTTGATCACCGCTGACCTGCGCATTGAACATGGGAAACTTGCGTATCGCATTGGTCACTGCCTGAAAGATGAACGGCATGTACGTTAATTTCGTGCCGGTGCGCTCCAGGAAGGCTTCGCGATTCTGCTCGCGCAGCTTGGCGATCTTCGTCATGTCGATTTCGTAAACAGTTGTGACATGTGCCGAGGTGCGCCGGGACAACACCATGTGCTCCGCAATCTTTTTGCGCATTACGGACATAGGTTCGATGCGATCGCCTTCGCCGGGCTTCGCAGCTGGAGCGGCTTGCGTTCCGGGTGCGCCCAACGCAGGAGCTTGAGTGGTGCGGGCCGCGACTGGAGCGGCGGCTGTTCCCGCCGCTGGAGCTGCTCCGGATTCGATGAAGCTGAGGATGTCGTTCTTGGTGACGCGGCCGCTCATGCCGGTGCCTTCGAGCCGGCTGATATCGATGCTGTGTTCCTGGGCAATCTTGCGAACCAGCGGGCTCGATTTACTGCGGCGTAACTCTTCGACACTGGCCGAGCCATTACCCTTTGGCGCCGGAACCATTGAGGTGGCCGTGCTGTTTTGTTTGGGCTCGCTAACTTTGGCTGTGTCTTGTGCGGGCGCGATGTCCTGAGCACCGGGCGCCTCGCTGGCCAGGGCTTCCTGCGATTCCTGTTGTTCGGTTTGCGCCGCGGTGGTCGCGCTTGCCGGGGGGGCGCTTGGTTGCGGGGTGGTCGCTGTGGCCGTCTGATCTCCAGCTTCTGGCGTTTCCGCAGATGTTGCGTCGGCCGCGGTTGTTTCAGCAGCCTTCGTTTCGCTGGCGGCAGCTTTGGCGGCAGGGGCTTCGGCCGGCGCTGCGGTCGCGCCGTTAGAGCCATCCAGGACGGCCACCACAGTGTTCACTTCGACGGTCTCGCCTTCTTTGAACTTTATTTCTGTGAGCGTGCCGGCGGCCGGCGAAGGAATTTCCGCGTCCACCTTGTCGGTAGAGATTTCAAAGAGCGGCTCATCGCGTTCAACGCGGTCCCCGACCTGCTTCAACCATTTCGTGATGGTTCCCTCCGCGATGGATTCGCCCATCTGCGGCATTACAACTTCTGTTGACATAACTTCTCCCAGACCACAGCGTCCTAACCCAACCTGGACTTTAACCGTTGATGGAATCACAGACTGAAGTCTGTGCCACTAGCTGGCTGCCGATTGTTTTTTGCCTTCCGCCGTCGTCGGATCGATCATAGTTACGATTTCCGAAATGCGGTTCGCCGGAAAGCCGCCCTGCTTTGCGTGTTCGCGAATCATCTCTTCGTTGGGCGCGATGTAAACACAATAAATCTTGTCGCCCGTCACATAGCTTTGCACCCATTGAATCTGCGGACCCAGTTTCTGCAACACGTCGCAGGATTTCTGCGAAAGCCCCTGCACATCCTGCTCTGATAAGTTGCCCACGCCGGGGACGTCTCTTTCGATTAGATATTTTGGCATGTCGAAAATCCTTTCAAGGTTTAGTTTAATAAGCTGCGAGTTTGCGCGCCGCATCCAGAACATCCTTTGTTTGCGGCAGGTAATAGTCTTCCAGCGGCGGCGAATAGGGCACCGGCGTATCAATGGACGCGACGCGCACTACCGGAGCGTCCAGCCACTCAAATGCTTCTTCAGCGATGGTCGCCGCAATCTCACCACCTATACCACCGGTGCGTGATGCTTCGTGTAACACCAGCGCCCTGCTGGTTTTCTTCACGCTCGCCAGGATGGCTTCCTTATCGAGCGGCGCCAGAGTTCTCAGGTCGATGACCTCGACGTCCAGCCCTTCCTTCTCCAGTTCCTCGGCGGCATCGAGCGCCGTCAGCACCATGGCGCCGAAGGTTATGATCGACAGGTCACGGCCGGCGCGGGCCGTGCGTGCTTTGCCAATCTCGACGATGTAATCATCGGTCGGCAACTCTTCGCGCAGGCGCGGTAGACGATAAAGCTTTTTGTGCTCAAAGAAGATTACTGGATCGGGATCGCGAATAGCGGCCTTAATCAAACCCTTCGCGTCGTACGCGGTGGAGGGCTCGACAATCTTCAGGCCGGCCGTATTCAGGAAGAACGATTCCGCATTAACCGAATGAAACGGGCCGGAGCGCACCCCCGAGCCGCACGGTCCGCGAAACACCGCAGCGATTCCCGCGCCCCAGCGATAGCGGCACTTGGCGGCGTAATTTGTCAGCAGGTCGAAACCGGCGGAGATAAAGTCGATGAATTGAAACTCGGCCACCGGTCGCATTCCCAGTAACGCCGCGCCGCAAGCCGCGCCGACAATTGCGGCCTCAGAAATGGGAGTGTCGATGACGCGGTCCTGGCCGAAGTTTTGATAGAGACCATCGGTAACTTTGAACGCGCCGCCATAGAGCCCAACATCTTCGCCGATGCAGAAGACGGTCGGGTCGCGCTCCATCTCTTCCCAGATGCCCTGGCGGATGGCTTCGACAAAGGTGGCGTTGCCACCACGGGCGGGGCGTTCGAGTTTGTGTTCTTTTTTAACTGCGGTTGCCATATGTCAATACGCGCTCGCGGCTTACCCCCCTCAAGTCACATCAGCTCTCAACCTTTATATCTCCAATTCAAGGTCAGGTAAATTACAGGTTAGGAAGGGCGGTTTACCCCCCGCTCAAGTCTCATCATGCTCAACCTTCAGACCCACAACGGGGCGGCACAGTAGAGACCCAAGCGACTATCGCTCCAGAACTTTGGGCCGCAACGCCGGGGGCACGATCTCGTTGTCGAAAACCCGATAGGCCGCCTCTTCAGGTTCGGGCAGCGGCGAACTTTCAGCCCAGGCAACGTCTTCGTCAATCTCACGCTCGATGTCGGCAGTTATTTCCCCGAGCTTCTTCTTCGTAGCGATTTTTCTTTCAATCAGATAGCGCTCGTAGCGATCGATAGGATCGTTGTGTTTTTCCCACCACTCAATCTCACCGTCCGGCACGTACCGCTGATCATCGTGCTCGGCGTGGCCTTTGCGCCGGTAGGTTTTCGCTTCGATTAAGACCGCGCCCATGCCTTTGCGCGCATGATCGGCGGCCCGTTTAGTCACTTCATAACAGGCGATGATGTCGTTGCCGTCCACGATGTAACCAGGAATGCCATAGCCGGCGGCCTTGTCCGCCAGGTTGCGCACCGCGGTCTGCAAATTCGTCGGCGTCGAATACGCATAGTGATTGTATTCAGCCATGACGATCAAAGGCAGCCGCTGCACCGCGGCGAAGTTCAATCCTTCATGAAAGGCGCCGGTACTCATCCCGCCGTCGCCTATGTACGCCATCGCCACCGTATCCTTCTTCTGCAGCCGCGCGGCCACCAGTATGCCGGTCATTACCGGAATCATGTCGCCGAGATGCGATATGGGACCGATAAAACCTTTCTCGACGTCGCCGAAGTGGATGTTCAAGTCGCGGCCGCCGGAAGGCCCCCAGGCCTTGGCCATGTACTGCGCAAAAATCTCTCGCGGGCGAACGCCTTTGACGAACACCGCGCCCAGGTCGCGAATCAATGGAGTTACGAAGTCCTGCGGGCGCAGCGCATAGGCTGAACCAACGGCCGTAGCCTCCTGACCCAGCGAACGAAACACGCCGCCGACAACTTTCGTCTGCCGGTAGAGATTAACCAGGCGCTCTTCAACTAAGCGGGTTAGCTTCAGATACCGGTAGAGCTCAAGCATCTGCGCGGGCTTGAGCGTGGTGTCGCTCGTGCAGCTGAGCGGCTTGCCATTGCCATTGCCAGCGGCGCGGGGCGCATATCTTGTGTCAACGCTGACCGGTTGATTCGGCGTATGGCGGCGGCGCGGATCGGTAGCGGGCTTCGCGCTTCTTGCGGAACGCGGTTTAGATTTCGTCGCTGTTGGTTTATTGGTTCGATTCATCTGCGACGCTGCAGCGGCTTGGACAAGTTGAACAAATGTATTCAATCCTGAAAGAGTAAGAACACCTGGGAATAACTAGTCTCGAGGTTCATTTTGCAAATCGCCAGATTTCGAAAACATGTCCCAGGTTGGGGCCGAACTCGGGCATCCCTCCCTGCGTGACGATCGTCCTCCATTGCTGGATCTGACCGCGGTCGTTCGCCCAGAATTTGGCGCACAGATCGAAATACGCCAGGGCCGTGTCGCGCTCGCCTTTTTCGATCAACTCTTTCGCCAACCGCATATCGGGGCCAAACGAATTGAGTGACGCTGAGCCCGGTACGCCTCCGGCGGCAAGCAGATACTCTCTGGCCTTCTTCATTTCGCCATTCATTACGGCGAGATACCCCAGCACAACACTCCCGACGTGAGTGGCCTGCCCATAATTCGATTCTCCAAAACCTGGTTGAGACCGTGTTGCCGTTCCAAGAAGAAGCAGCTCTTCGGCGTAGGCTTGGGCCTTCCCGGCTTCATTCGCTGCCAGGGCGGCCGGTGCCAAATAGATGAGCATATGGAGCCTCTTCCATGGCTCGTTGGTTTGGCGCAAGGTCGGCTCCTTGTCAGCCAGATACTCGGCGGCCTTTGGATCAACCCTTTGCTGCGCCCACGAGTTCGGAGCGACAGTCACAGCAACGCAAACTGCTACAAAAGCGAGGACAAAACTCTTCGTGGTCAAGTTCATGATTAGACCTCCTGGTGAAAGCTCACAAGGTCGCATCCCTGATCTATTTGAGGCTAGCCTCAAATATGAATAGTCAGCCCGTGAACGCCTTCCGCCGCTTCCATCACTGCTTCGGCAACGGTGGGATGCGCGTGCACTGTGCGGCCGAGCTCTTCGGCGGTTGATTCAAGCTGCATGGCCACGCAGCATTCCGCGATTAGCTCGGTGGCATGCGGGCCGATTATGTGCACCCCCAGAATCTCGTCATATTTCTTTTCGCTGATGACTTTCACGAAACCTTCTTCTTCGCCCATGATGCGCGCCTTGCCCGAGGCGGAGAAGGGAAACTTGCCCACTTTAACGTCGTAACCCTGTTCGCGTGCTTTGGCTTCCGTCAGCCCGACAGAC
>JBDTOI010000243.1:0-5527 GCA_039933315.1 Pyrinomonadaceae bacterium | reverse complement strand
TCTGCCGTTTCCACCCAGGTATCTGCTCGTCGTAGACGAGCTGGGATGCTTTGCGTGAAACCTCAAGCTAACCCGCCAGCTGGTTGCAGTGTAAATATGAAGCTATTGATTCTGGGCGGAACAAGATTCTTAGGTCGTCATTTGGTAACGGCGGCCCTCGCGCGCAACCATGAGGTCACCCTTTTCAATCGCGGCAAGCATCCGTCTGCGACTTCAACAACAGTTGAAACGATTCACGGAGATCGCAACAGCGATCTGGCTAAACTCGAGGGGCGCCGCTGGGATGCGGTAATCGATACCTGTGGTTATCTGCCACGCACCGTCAGAGCCTCTGCAGAAATCCTCTCTCATTCGGTGGATCGTTACGTTTTTGTTTCCAGTCTTTCCGTCTATGCAGATTTTAGCGTCCTCGATATGGACGAGACTGCCCCTCTCGCCACGCTAACGGACGAACAACTGGAAAAAGCGAACGCCATCGATGCCTCAGGGCAAGCCTCGGCAGTGACTTACGGAAAAATGTATGGCGGGTTGAAAGCGTTGTGTGAACAGGCGGCCGAGGAAGTGTTGCCCAATCGAGTGCTTGTCATTCGGCCCGGTTTAATCGTTGGACCTTATGATTACACGGATCGGTTTACTTACTGGGTGGTGCGAGGCGCTCATGGTGGCGAGGCATTAGCGCCGGGCCGTCCTGAACGTTATGTTCAGTTCATTGATGCCCGCGACCTGGCCGAATGGATCGTGAGACTGATTGAAGGCAAGGAGGCGGGTGTCTATAACGCCAACGGTCTGCCCCATCATTTGACGATGGAAAGGGTGCTGCAGGAATGTAAGGGGGCGGGTGATGCCACGTTTACCTGGGCCACCGAAGACTTTCTGCTGCAAGAGAAGGTCGCCCCCTGGAGCGACATGCCTCTGTGGATGCCGGAAGAAGCGGCGCCGCATTTGAAAGGCTTCATGTTCATAAACTGCGATAAAGCTGTGGCTGCCGGTCTTGGCTTTCGCCCCCTGAGTGACACAGTCAAGGACACGCTAGCCTGGCGCGACACAAATCACGCAACCGAAGAATTGAAAGCCGGCATTGATTCTGATAAAGAACAAAGCCTGCTGCGTAAATGGCGCGACACGCACTGACATTGTAGGGGCGTCCCTCCGTGGGCGCCCCTCGGATTACGGCGTTGGTCGCCAAGAATCGCAAGAGGTTTCCTGCTTCCGAATGGTGAAGAAGAAGGGGGCGCCCACGGAGTGACGCCCCTACAAATATCTCAAGCGCGCCAGTGGTTTATGCAAAATCTCGATCATCAGGTTGATTACTGGAACCGGGTAGGCCCGGGCAAGCCATTCGCCCACCCGGTGAATTTCGAGCGCCTCGAGGAATTGTTATCTCCCGCTAGCCGCATTCTCGATGTAGGTTGCGGCTACGGGCGAGCGCTGGGATTACTGTTTGATGGTGGCTATCACAACCTAATTGGCTTCGATCCCGCCCCGGCAATGGTGGCCATGGCCCGCAAACGTTTTCCCGCGATTGCCTTCGAAGAGCTCAACTCCCCGCCACATATCCCGCTCGCTGATGACTCGGTGGACGCGGCCATGTTATTTAGCGTCCTTACCTGCGTGCCGACCGATCATGGTCAGCGAGCTGTGGTGGCAGAAGTCAGGCGCGTCTTACGGCCGGGTGGCCTGCTGTACATAAGCGACCTGTGGCTGCAAACTGATGAGCGCAACCTACAGCGCTATGATCGCGACCAGCCAAAGTATGGGACCTACGGGATTTTCGATTTGCCGGAAGGCGTTACGGTGCGACATCACAAGCCTGAGTGGATCGCGCAGCTCACTAGTGGCTTTGAAACCCAAGCGCTGGATAACATCGACGTCCACACTATGAACGGCAACCCGGCCAGCGCCTTTCAGTGGTTTGGATCGAAGCGAATGATCTAAAAAACTATGACCAACGTGTTGCCGCCGCCTGCGAAGTGATTGTTATTACTCCGATCTTGACCAACTCTAATATTTTCATCTAACTATGTTTCGTGATCCGCGCCTGGTTCGAATGGCCGCATTCCTTGCGTCAATCGGCATCGAAATGCGGGCCGGCCCCACCGAAGTGCCTACTCTCTTTCCCGGTAGTCTTGTTTCCCGCGGGTCATTGGTCGTTGATGAGTCGGTACTGGTCGCCCCGGGCGACGCGCTGCATGAGGCCGCGCACATCGCGCTCGCGCCGCCGGAGCGCAGGTCGTCCGACTTCGCCTTCCTGGAAGATGCGACGGCCGGCGAGGAGATAACAACCATCGCCTGGTCATGGGCCGCGTTGCTGGAGCTCGAGATAGAGCCAGAGGATGTCTTCCACGGCATCGCGTACAAGGGGCGCTTCTCAACCACGATCATTGAGTCCGCCCGCCGCGGTATCTACATTGGCTTTCCGCACTTATCTTTTGGGTAGCCTGTTGGTGTTGTCGGCGCCGATAGTCTTGATGAGTCAAACGGCGGCCCCCCAAACCCATTGTTTTGTTCCCCTCCCCCTGGGAGGGAAATAGAAACAAGAAACTGGTCTTAGGCCCGGCCGTTATTTCCCGTGATTTCGTGGATCGTGTTAGCCTGTCGCACGCGTTTCCCAGGATCGCGCGTCGACTGGAATGAGTTTCGTCGTCGCCAGAATTTGAAGCTTCTATGCCAACAGTCAGCATCATCATTGCCACCCACAGTCGCCCGCATCTGCTGCCGCGCGCGGTGGAGAGCGCGCGGCGCGCCGGTACCGACGTCGAGATCATTGTAGTTGACGATGCTTCAACCGATGAGACGGCCGAGGTGTGTCGCAACTTTTTCGGCGTACGCTATGTGCGCGCCGAACGCAACCGGCAGGTAGCGGGGGCGCGAAACCTGGGCCTCCTGGCGAGCAGTGGCAAGTATGTTTGTTTCCTGGATGATGACGATGTGCGTTTGCCTCAATCTCTGAACATGCAAATTGAAGCGCTCACCTCCGCCCCTGAAGCCGGTTTCGTTTACGGCCAGGTGCTCTTCAGTGATCAGGACGGCGCGATTGACGGCGGCTCTCAGCCGGCTGTTTGTCCGCAGGGCGATATCTTCTGGAAGTTGATGGCAGGAAACTTTATTCACTGCGGCTCGGCCCTTTTTCGCCGGACATGCCTGGCCCGCGTCGGCCTGCTACATGAATCGACGCCGGGCGTTGACGACTGGGATCTATGGGTTCGCCTGGCCGAAAACTACAGAGTGCTGGCGGTCGAACAACCCGTTGTTATCTTCCGGCGGCCGACTCCGGATTCGGGACAGGGCAGTTCAGACACCGTAAAACTCATTTCGCTGGGCCGGGATTTGTTGCGCCAACGTTGGCTCGCGCTTCCCCGAGCCATGAGCGCTCCGCCGCAGAAACGGCGAGAGGTTTGGCTCAGTTTCTCGCAGAATTTCTCGGACCACCTGCTCTGGGAGGCGGCCAGCTCCTTGTTCAAGGGTAATCTGCGGCATGCGAGTAAAAGCGTGTGGGCTGCGTTGCGCCTGCATCCTACGGGCCTCCTGGGAACCGTACGGCGGTGGGCACGCGCTTCAACGTTCCGCATTCTGCTGCGGAACGGATTCAGCCCCGCTGGCCTGGCGAATGCCAAAGCGTCGTTTAAGCAGATGCAAACTGATCGGGGACAAATCGATTCATCTTCGCTGACGCGCGGAGTGGCCTAGCTCAATCGAGTCGCGGGGTCCAATGATGAGCGCGCCGTTTAAGGGCAAGAGCGGAAAGAGCATGACAAAGCTACCCGTAATCATGTGCATCGACGTCGAACCTGACGATCGTGAGATTGCCCCCTTTGAGCGCAGCGATTGGAAGGGCTTTGAACATGCCTATAGTTTTTTCCGCCAACTTAGACCTCGCCTCGAATCGGCCACCGGAGCCAATGTACGTTTCTCCTGGTTCCTGCGGATGGACCCACAGATTGAGCACACCTATGGGTCGCCCTCCTGGGTAGTGTCCCGCTACCCCGAGATCATCGATCAGCTTCAGTCAGACGGCGATGAACTCGGCTTACATATACACTCGTGGCGGTGGGATAGCATCAAGCGCAGGTGGGTGGCAGACCACGCGAACCAGTCATGGGTGGAGCAATGCGTGCGCACATCGTTCGCCGCCTTTCAGCGCGCGCTGGGCCGGCCCTGCCAATCGTTTCGCTTCGGCGACCGTTGGATGAACAACGAAACGATGAGTCTCGTCGAGCAACTGGGAGCGAAGTTCGACTTATCCCTCGAACCCGGTCACAAAGAGACTCGACGCATGAACCCCAGGGAATTATCCACGGGTTCCCTGCCCGACTCCCGTGGCGTGCCATTGCGGCCATTTCGTCCCTCGCGGACAAATTTTAGGGAGCCGGATCCCGTCGGCGGATTTGACGTCAACGTCATTCCCGTGAGCACCGCAAGACCTGGGCTGCCTTCCGTAAAACGCGTTCTGAATATAAAGATGATGGCCAAATATCAACTGGCAAGGTTCAAAGGTCCCTCCCAGCTGAATCCATGTATCAACGCCGCTGAATTCCAGCAAATCGTTGATGCAATCATTCATGAACGGGGGGACGGATACCTGGCGCCGGTGATGAGGGTTGATGGGTTCAGCAAGCCTAAACAAAGGTCCAATGTGGAACGGAACTTCCAGCAACTGATCTCACATCCGCTGATTGATCGCTTCCGGTTCGTCACCCCAGCCGCAGCCGTAAAGTTGCTCTCGTGAGTTTCAACGACGCCGCCACCCGTTTCATTCCGTTTGACAACGAAAGCCTTGAAAGGCAGGGCTAAATTCATACCGACGCTATGCTTCGAAGAAGTTTGCTCGGAGGTTCTTCAAGTCTAAAAGGACCATCATGGAAAAAGCGCTGCGATATTTCCTGCCACTCTATGTCCTGGCTTACTTTGCGGCGGCATTCGTCTGGCGCTCATTTCTGGTGCGGCGCAGCACGGGTGTTAACCCGTACATCGCCGGCGACAAGAATACTGCGCACGGTTACGCCGCTTTTCTTTTTCGTCTCATTTTCCTCGGCTGTCTCGTTGTTGTTGCTCTCTATGCTTTTTGGCCGGAGGGATACCGGTACCTCATGCCGATTCCCGGGCTGCAGTTGCCCTTCGTGGTTTATCTCGGACTGATATTATTGATTACGTCGCTTAGCTTGATAGTAGTTGCGCAGGCTCAGATGGGTGAATCCTGGCGGATCGGGTTTGATAGCGATAGCAAGACTGCGCTGGTGCAAAAAGGATTGTACCGTTGGTCACGCAATCCAATCTTCCTGGGTATGCGAGCCACTCTGGTCGGGCTCTTCCTGACCTTACCGAACGTCGTTACTTTGGTGATCATGATCCTTGGGAATGCTTTGCTGCAGATCCAGGTGCGGCTCGAAGAAGCCTATCTGCTCAAAACGCATGGCGAGAGTTACCAGGCATATTGTCAGCAAACCAATCGCTGGCTATGAGTGTAGGGGCGTCCCTCCGTGGGCGCCCCTCTCTTGGCCACGCAACCAGAGGGGCGCCCACGGAGGGA
>JBDTOI010000242.1:0-5555 GCA_039933315.1 Pyrinomonadaceae bacterium | reverse complement strand
GTGGCCGCCCCTCGCTGGAAGTTGCGGTTAAGAGGGGCGCCCACGGAGTGACGCCCCTACAAAAGGTTCCGCGGTCCGCTTGCGCAACACAATTAGCCCGAGACCTGAAATTATGCAGGCGCCGCCGGCGAGGAGGCGCCAATTAAACTGTTCGTGCAAGACAATCATGCCGAGTATGACTGCCACCACCGGAGTGACCAGCGCGATCAGCATGGTATTGGTCACGTCCATATTGCGCATGAGCCAGTAATAAAGGGCGAATGCGATCACTGATCCCACGACGACCAGGTACACTAAAGATATGACGGCCATCCCGGTCCAGCGAAGGGTTAGCGGATTCCCTTCAGTGGAGATTCCGATCGCTAGAAGAGGCACAAAACCGAAGATCATCTGTCCGGCCGCGAGCACCATGGGATCGATTTTGCCGCCATGCACTTTTACCAGCACGTTTCCGTAGGAACCAAATAGAGCACTGAGGACCAGGGCTACGCTTCCCAGCAACGCCATGGTGCCGCCGATGCTCAACTGGTCTGAGAAGATCACTGCTACCCCGAAAATACCGAGCAGCACCCCCAGCACCTTTGCGACGGTCATGCGCTCCTGCGGCAGATAGAAGTGTGCGATCACCATGCCAAAGGCGGGAAACATCGCCTGCAAGACCGCTGCCAGACCCGAAGATATGTGTTGCTCGCCCCAGAATACGAAGCCGTAGTTTAGAGTGAATTGCAGCAGGCCAACGATTGCTATCAACTTCCATTCGTGGTGGGTGCGCGGCCAGCGCACGCCGCGGATCGTTACCAGGGAAAAGAGTATCAGTGAAGCCAGGAGGAAACGGATCCCGGCAAACGTAAAGGGCGGAAGATCAGTCAGCCCGATCTTGATGAACAGCCAGGTTGAGCCCCAAATGCAGCAAAGCAGCAGCCAGACAAGACGCTGTTTCATTCTCAGTCTTGTGTACGTGAGGACAAGGGATTGCGGAATACGGATTGGGGATTGCGGATTGAGAGTAAAGCTAGACGTTCTTCAATCTGCATTCCGCATTCCGCATTCCGCAATTGATGGGCCCGCCCGCTACCGCAGGCGGTTCTGACAAGTACTATCGCTTTAGTCAACGGACGCCTTACGAGGGCGGCATCGTGAGCTTGATGATCGCGAAGGCAGCACCCTGGGGATCCTGGAGTATCGCCATGCGACCGGTGTCAGGAATATCCATTGGCGGCGCGATGGTTTTGGCGCCCAGTTCCTCAGCCTTCATTACCTTTGTATCCGTGTCATCGACGGCGAAGTAAACCATCCAGTGTGGCGGAATATTCCCCATTTCCGGGGTTGGCTTGTACATTCCTCCGGCCGGTCGATCGCCATTAAGAAACGAGGTGTAGGTCATGGGGCCCATCTGCTGAACCTTCTTGCCCCAGCCAAAAAGTTTGGTGTAGAAGTCGCCGGCCTTTTCCGTGTCATTGGTGGCGAGCTCATTCCAACAGAGTGAGTTTGGTGCGTTCACCACTCCCGCGCCCTTGTGCGTGCCGGCTTGCCATAGCGCAAACACAGCTCCGGTTGGATCCTGAACTACTGCCATGCGTCCAACATCGAAAACATCAAAAGGCTCTTTCATCAAGGTGGCGCCCGCCTCTTTTGCTTTCGCGGCGCTTTCATCAACGTTGTCGACTGACACGTATGACATCCAGTGCGGTGGAACGCCGTTGGAGGTCATCTCCGGAGGCATTTTATAGAGCGCGCCAACGTCCTTGCCGTCCCGCTTGAGCATGGTGTAGACCATTCCGGGGCCGATGGGACTGTCGGTAAAGTCCCAGCCAAACAGTTCCGTATAAAACTTCTTGGCCGCTTCGCCGTCGGTTGTCCCCAGCTCAACCCAGCAAAACGTCCCAGGGGCGTATTTTGTCTCTTCCTGCATTTTTGCTTCTGTCATTTTCTTTCTCCTTAACTCAGAGTAGACAAGTTAAGACAGGGGGGAATAAAAAGACCGCAAACACATTTCGCCCTGGGGTACAGCGATGGATGGGATTTCCGCTCCTGTCTGGTTTCGGTGATCCTCTCACGATCCTGCCTCGGAAGACAATGCCCTGCAACGCAAACTATTAGCTGCGGCGCATGATGTCAGAACCGCCTGCGGTAGCGGGCGGGCCCATCGATTGCGGAATACGGATTGGGGATTCAGCGTAAAGCTAATCGTTCTTCAATCTGCATTCCGAATTCAGCATCGGCAATCAAGAGGCCCGCCCGCTACCGCAGGCGGTTCTGACAGCCCTAAAAGACAAATTGCGCCACTTAGCAACCGAAGTTGAAAGCAGCGCAATCTGTTTTGTCCCAATAAACCGCCGAAACGATCTCTTGGAGGCATTTTGGCAACTCCGCATGTACACGCTAGAGCCGCCGATTTATATCCCGAAGCATTGCCGGCGGTCGGCGATCTCCGGTCAGCACGCGATTTACTTTCGTAAATCTCGCATCCTTTCGAATGCGGTGCCGTTAGGTTGTTGTTTTGGTGGCTTTACCTCCACCGCCGGTTACGTCCCGGCAACGAGGCTCAAGCTTTCGCCTGAGCGACTAGACTCGCCTCCAGCTTTTATTTCCGGAGGTTGCTACCCGTTTTTATCCGGGCGCTCAAGAAAGCCTCGCAGCTTTCTCTAGCAAGCCTTTCGGCTTCAACACTGGGCGTCATTTGGATCAACAGCCGCCTGTTTTTCCTCTCTCCCGGGCGTTACCGCCACGTTCGCCGATCCCTGTGCTGGTCATCGAAACCCGTAAGCCCCGCGACACGGAGGGTTATACTGCAGAGAGTTTTTTCCGTCAAACTTTTCTGTGTTTTATTTTTCGGTAACGCGAAAGTTTTTTCTTACGTCGCTAAAATGGAGAAAACTTCCCAGGGAATGCAGAAAAAGCGGCTATTTTCGCGTGGTGTAGTAACCCTCGCGCGCGCGAATGCGTAATTCAGGACGGGAAGGAACAGTTATTTTTATTTTCAGAAACTTTCCTTTTGCGGATTCGTCGCCCGAGTAGTACTGCAACAGATACTGGGCCCGCAGCTCAGCGGCAACACGGCTAAAAACGCCATCCAATTTAGCGGTGCCCTCGGGCACAAAGGCTGAGCCGCCGGTCGCATCTGCTAATTGGTGCATTCCGTCCTGGCCGCGCCGGGTCATAACATTCAGGTGCATGGTATTTCCGGCGGGATTAATCGAATAAAAAACAGCATCGGCTTTCTGCACTTCGCGCTGCACCTCGCGCAGAGCCCGATCATAAAGTTTCCGCTTGGTTTCGGGCGAAACTGCCTCCTGCTCCTGCCGCGTCTCACCGATGGCTTTTTTGATTTTTTCGCTGAAGTTATCCGCTCCATCCGTAATTGCCAGCACCACCCGGCGGTGTCGCGGCGGCGTCTTCTCCCCCAGATACGTGGCAGCGTCAACCACGGTGTCGAAAAACGCAGTCGGTCCCTTATCGCTGGCGGGTTGCAGGCTCAACAGCCCCTTGGCCGCGACGTCGGCGTTGGAGCCCGTCTGTCGCAAAACCGGGGTGCGGTCGATGATAAAGATGGTCGCGCGATCGGCCGGCTTCAATACCTGTTTGAGAAAACGGGCCGCCGCTTCCTTCTCGAATTCAAAGCTGGAATTGGTGCTGCCGGAAACGTCGATTAGCAAAGCAATTTCCAGCGGGACTTCTTCGGGGTTGCCAATCTGAGCAATCTCTTGCTCCTTGCTTTCTTCCTGCAGACGAAAGTCCGCCGCCTTCAGACCCAGAACCGGCTGGCCGGCGGCATCGGTCACCGAAACCGGCACCATCACCAGGTTCGAGCTGATGCGAAAGACTTCGTACTCTTCATCCGCGGGAGATTTTGGTGTCGGACCTGGGCTTTGTGAAGGAGTGGTGACCGGCGATGGCGACGTTGGTTTCGGCTCTTGCGCAGTCACGCGGACGAAAAAGAAAACGGGCGCCAGTGCCAACAGCAAGATGGCAGGCGCCCAAAATTGTTTTCTATTTATGGAAAAGAACTTCATCAACCCCAACTCCTCAAGCCGCCTGCCTGTTTGCCGGCCTCAATTCGATTGATGCCGTCTGGCGGCATTGATAGTTGGTCAAACTAAGATGAGCGACGAGTGATGAGCGGCGAACCGCCAACGCGGCCCGTCTTACTGCATTTCACTCATCACCTGTCGCTCACCGTCTGATTACAAGCCGTTCGGGTTAACCATGGAGATCGAGCCGCTGCTCGGAGCTAACATTTTGGGGGCGGACTGCAACAGCCCCTTGCTCACGAGCACCTTTACCTCGACGCGACGATTTTGCGAACGTCCTTCACGCGAACGGTTGTCGGCGATGGGTTGTGATTCGCCATAACCGTAGGGCGTGACAATCCGGCGTAGCGGAATCCGGTGGTTCTCCACCAGGTAACGAATCACCGCATCGGCCCGGCGTTGGCTAAGGGCGCGGTTGGTAGCGACGCTGCCGGTGGCATCGGCAAAACCGGAAACTTCAATTACGTAACCTTTGGCGTTCAGAGCCTTGGCAGCGATTTGATCCAGTTGCGACTGAGCGGCCCGCGAAATCTGCGCGCTGCCTGGTCTGAAGTTGACCGCAAGTTCATCCTGCGGCACGTAGTCATCGAGGGCCGAGATGCGCTCGTTGGTGGCATTAACACCTGCGACTGCTGAATCAGCCGTCTCCTGGGCCGCCCGGGCGCCGCCGCGGGCCGCATTTGAAACCGCTGCCAGTTCATCTATTTGCCCGGAGAGACGCTGCGAGTTTTGTTCCACTTCGGCCAGTTTGGTTTCGGCCGTGGTGGCGCGCTCTTCCAGCGGATTCGCTCGCGATTCAACTGACCGCGCGACGCGCAAGTCGGAGTCGGCAAATCTGACTTTGTCCGCTACCAGCTCACCTGAAGAGCCGCCGCGTCCTTCAACTTCGAGGTTCAGGCCACGCAGAATATTGGTGGCACCGTAATTTGTTCCGCCCCGCAGGAATCCACCCTTGGTCTTGACGCTGGTGGCGCCGGTCAGCCGGACAACCGTGTCCACATCATTCGCGTCGCGAACGGTAAAAGTATCCGCATCGCGTCTGACGACGACGCCTTTAATTTTCATTTTCTCGCCGCTGGAAACGGTCCGCGCGCGAGTTGTGTTTGGAATCGAGTTTTGCCCGAGGGCGATGGGGGAAAGGGTCAGGGCAAGACCGAAAGCGAGTGCGAGCGATTGAAGCGATCTGAATCTGCTGGTAAACATTAATCAAACTCCTTTTGGTCGGGACGGCATTTACAGGGGCCGCCTTGGTTATGGGGGAGTTGTGACGAGATAGAACGTCGTTAAGTTGTCCGGCTGACACGCAACTGCTTCAAAGAGCTTTGCCTGGCTAACGTCTGCGCGCATAGTATCGAACAAAGTTGCGAAAACAAAGAGTGATACAGGCCGGAATGTACCCAAAACGCGATTCATTACCGAATCATCACATGATTGCAATGGAATTTGAGGTGGATTAATTAAGAGGGCTGCAGTCGGTTTTCTCGAGCGTCAATTAATGAGAGAGGCGGCCGAGCTTCAACGAGC
>JBDTOI010000241.1:0-5646 GCA_039933315.1 Pyrinomonadaceae bacterium | reverse complement strand
TGAGGATTTGTTATGGCCCTTCTTTCCAGCAGTGAAGCTGAAGCCTTGCTGCAAAAAGTATTGAGCTTCTCGAAAGCGGATGAGATGGAGGCGACCCTGCGCGGGAACCGCATCGCCTACACTCGTTTCGGCGCCAGCACCGTCAGCACCAGCGGTGACACCGAAGACCTGTCGCTGGGGGTGAATGCACACTTTGGCCAGCGAGCCGGAGTGGCCACAACCAATACGCTGGATGACAAGTCACTCGAACGAGTGGTGCGCGCGGCGGAAGAGATTGCCCGTTTGCGCCCGGAAGATCCGGAGCAGCAGCCGTTTCTCACCAGGCAGCAATACCATCCCGCGGAAAGCGCTTTCGACGAGGCCACGTTCAACGCCGACGCGAATATACGCGCCCGGGGAATTGCCGCCACTCTCGAACCAGCGCGGGCGAAGAACTTAAGCGCCGCAGGGTTGTTCGATCATTCCGGCGGCTTCCTGGCCCGCGCCAATACGCGCGGGAACTTTGGCTACGCCAGGTCATCGCAGTCTTCATTCACCGCCACCGTGCGCACTGCTGATGATCTTGGATCGACCGGGTCGGGGTGGGGGTCCGCGATGTCGCATCGCATCAGCGACATTGACGCGAAGGCCATCGGCGCCAGGGCCATTCAGAAAGCCGAACTATCGCGGCAACCCGTGGCGGTCGAGCCGGGTAACTACACGGTTATCCTGGAGCCGAATGCCGTCGGCGATCTATTTGCCGGCTTGATGGGATTTTTCCAGGCGCGTTCAGCCGACGAAGGCCGTTCCTTTCTTTCGAAGAAAGGCGGCGGCACCCGCTTAGGTGAAAAGATCTTTGGCGAAGGCGTTAACATCTATGCCGATCCCTCTTTCGCACGCGGCCCGGGTGCGCCGTTCGATGGCGAGGGACTACCGACGAAAAGATTGGAGCTGGTGACCGCCGGCGTCGTGAAGAACCTTTTCTATTCCCGCTACTGGGCCAGGAAACAGGGGAAGGAACCGACGGCCGGCGCCACCAATCTCATCCTGGAAGGTGGCACCACTACGATCGAAGACATGATCAAGAGTACCGAACGCGGCATTCTGGTAACTCGCTTCTGGTACAACCGTCTGGTGGATCCGCAGAGTGTGCTCTACACCGGACTCACGCGGGACGGGGTCTTCCTCATCGAGCAGGGCCGGATCAAGTCCGCGATAAAGAACTTCCGCTTCAACGAGTCGCCGGTCAAGATGCTGAACAATGTCGAGGCCATGTCGCCGGTCGTCCGCATCACCGGATCGGAGCGCGCCGGCGCGGGCAGGCCAATCTTTGCGCCAGCGCTAAAGGTGCGCGACTTTGCGTTCACCAGTCTGTCCGACGCTATCTAGCACGCCTGGTGTTTGCCGACGCCCACCATCTTGAAATCGCGAAAGCAGCCACAGATTTGCACGGATTAGCACGGATCAAAACCTGATAACAGCCTAATGTTCTTATCTGTGTTCATCCGTGTGAATCTGTGGCTAATTGGTCCTTAGATGATTTTCGCCCTTGCTCTCTCGCTGATCGCAACTACGGGCGGCGCGTTGGCCACTTATCTTTATGATGAAGACGCGCCGCTCGCTTCGCGTCTGTGCTCCGGCGCCTGCATCGGATTCGCGGCGCTGGGTCTGATTGGCTTTATTACCGCTTCTTTTCTCGGGCTTGGCCCGGCCTCGCTTCTTCTTTCCGCTATTGTTGCCGGTTCGCCTTACGCCTTACTAATAAATAAGCAACGTCGCGCGGAGGTGCGAAACGATATTGCGGGCACAGCCCGGCAGGCGAGGCGCGCCCTGCTGCATCCAGACGGCTGGACGATCATCTATGTTCTGTTCTACGCAGTTGTCGTGGTTGTAATGTGGTTCGCTTTTACGCGAGCAATGTTCGAGCGCCCGGATGGGATCTATACCGGGGTGTTGAATAATTACGGCGACCTGCCTTTTCATCTCAGCGTTATTACCCGCTTTGCCTTTGGCCAGAATTTCCCGCCTGAGGATCCCACTTACTCAGGCGCGCGCTTCACTTATCCATTCATCACCGATTTTGTCTCAGCGATGTTCACACGTGCGGGCGCCAGTCTGAGCGCCTCGATGTTCATCGAAAACTTCATTCTGGGCGTGGCGCTGGTCGGTGTCGTTCATCGCTGGGCGATGCAGCTACTGCGCGATCGACTGGCCGCCATCATCACACCCGTCCTGATCCTCTTGAACGGTGGATTAGGTTGGTGGATGTTCCTGAAGGAGGCGAGGCAGAGCGAAGCCGGATTCACGGCCATGCTGGCCAGGCTGCCGCATTCGTACACCATCATTCCTGAGACCAGCCTCCGTTGGGGTAATGCGGTTACTTCACTGCTGGTGCCGCAACGCGGGTTTCTGCTCGGCATTCCCCTGGCAGTGATTGTGTTCACCCAATGGTGGGCGGCAAGCGAAGTGCGGGAGAAAAGGGAAGAGGGGAAGAAAGAAAAAGGAAAAAGTAAAAAGGTAAAGGGCAAAGCGAAGCAGGTAATGCTGCCAGAGCCTGCGCGGTCAACCACGTCTTTTCCTCTTTCCCTCTTCGCCTGGCCCCTTTCTCCACCTGCCAAACGCATGCTCGCCGCCGGGCTGGTGGCGGGACTTCTGCCCCTCGTGCATGCGCACACTTTCGTTGTCGTCATGGGCGTCGGGGGGATTTTAATGCTGGCTACTTACGCGCGTGCCTGGGCTGCCGCGGGCATCGCCGCTCTTGCGCTTGTGCTGCTTTGGGCTGGATTAGCATACGGATATCTGCCGCCGACGATGGTGGCAGTCGCTTTCGGAGTAATCGTTCTGACTCTGGCGATTGCCATTTTGTATTTCTTGCCTGAAGCCCACCGGGCTTTATGGCTGACTTTTTTTCTGGCGGCGACGGTGATAGCTCTGCCGCAGTTGTGGTGGTCCACTCATGGCAGCGCCGTCAGTGCCGGGACTTTCTTTGGCTGGCAATTTGGTTGGGACAGCGCCGATGAAGCCTTTTTTAGTTCCCGGCTGATTAGCAACGGACTGCTTCACAATAATCCGACGGTACAAGCCGGCCTGGGTCGCTTTCTTGATGTTTGCTGGTTCTGGTTCAAGAACACTGGAGTCTTCATACCGCTGTTGGTCGCGGCGTTTCTTTGGCAGCGCGCTGGTCGCCTGGTTTCGCGGCGACTATTGTTGTTCTATCTCCCGTTTACTCTTTGCTTCATCATTCCGAATCTGTTCAAGATGGCGCCGTGGATCTGGGACAACGTCAAGGTGCTTTTCTACTGGTGGGTAGCCGCTGCGCCGATCGTGGCTTTGCTGCTGGCCCGCCTGTGGCAGCGAGGCATCCCTGAACGAATTCTGGCGGGCTGTTTGTTTGTTGCTCTCACCCTCGCCGGTGGACTTGATGTGTACGCGCTGGTAACCAGTCAGGGTGAGTACCGCGAGTTTGATCGCGACGGCATTCAATTCGCGCAAATGGTCAGGGAGCAAACTCCGCAGCACGCTACCATCCTGCACGCGCCTATCCATAACCATCCCATCTTCCTGACGGGCCGGCGTTCGCTGATGGGATATCCCGGACATATTTGGACTCACGGACTGGAGTTTGCACCGCGCCAGACGGACATTCGGCAGATCTACTCCGGCGGCCCGCAGGCTGCCCGCTTGATGGCCAGGCACGGCGTCGAGTACGTTGTTATTAGCCCATTGGAACTCAGCGCGTCCGCAGTCGATGAATCGTTTTTTAGTCGCTACACAAAAATAGGAGAAGTGGGTGGGTACCGCCTCTACAAAATCAAGCCGTAAAACGCAGACATCTGCCGGACCAGCCAAAGCGAAAGCAGCTGCCGCAGCGCCGCCGGAAACTGAGACAGAGATCAGCAAGCGTACGTGGCTAATCGCGTCGGGCTCGGTGTTGCTGATCGGGGCTTTGCTGCGGCTCTATGACTTGGCCCTGGTGCCGCTGCATCATGACGAAGGCGTTAACGGAAACTTTCTGGTAACGCTGGTGCGGAACCACAGCTACGAATACAATCCTTCCAACTATCACGGCCCCTCGCTCTATTACTTCTCCGCCATTATTCCCTGGTTGTTCCGGCTGATCGGCGGCCCTAACTTCGGGGACAAATATGGGCTGACAACTTTCAACATACGTTTTGTCACGGCGGCCTTTGGCATCGGCACTATTGCGCTCGTTTTGCTTCTGCGCAAGCGCCTCGGATCAATCGGCGCCTTATCGGCGGCAGCCTTGATTGCCATTTCGCCCGGGGCTGTGGACCTCTCTCGTTACTTCATTCACGAAACACTGTTTGTATTTTTCGCGCTGGGTATCGTGGTTGCGGGTTTGAAGTATTACGACACTGGGCGCTGGGTCTATTTGATGTTGGCGGGCATCTCTGCCGCCTTGATGACGGCGACCAAAGAAACATGGATCATGGGCGGCCCGGTCCTGTTGATTGCGCTCATTACTACCCAGTTCTATTTCTGGCTGCGCGGCAAGCTAGCCGGAAGGGCGAAACGAAAGTCTGCTCCTTCGCGACTAACGCTGGGGGAAAGGCTGCAACAGAAACTCGAGTTCTATGGCGGGCCAGCTTCCGTAGCCGTAGCGGTTTTAATCACGTTGGTCCTATTTCTCATCGTCAACGTTCTCTTTTATTCTTCCTTTTTCACCAATTATCCCAAGGGCGTGGATGATGCTCTCCTGACGCTCAGCCTTTGGTCGCAGCGCACCAAAGAACACGCGCACGAGTGGTGGCAATACATTGAATGGCTGCGCCAGGAAGAATCGCCTGTGCTGCTCCTGGGGCTCGTTGGCGCGGTGCTGGCAGTGTGGCGCGCCGACAACCGCTTCGCCTTGTTCGCCGCGCAGTGGGCCTTCGGAACGCTGGCTGCTTATTCGCTGGTGGAATACAAGACTCCCTGGATCGCTTTGAACTTTATCGTTCCCCTGGCTATCACCAGTGGTTACACGCTGAATGCACTAGCGCGAAAGTCCGAAGAACCGCTTATTCCGCTGGCCTTGGCGGTCGGCGCAATCACGCTGCTGGGCCATCAGGCCCAGGCGACCGACAACTGGTACCTGGTCATACCCATTGTGCCGGCGCTGGGCTATCTGGGGTATGTGTTTTATGCCTGGACCAGTCAGACAAGGGCCCAGGCGCTGAGGCATTTTTATTTAACAGCGGGGGTGGTGCTGCTCGTCAGTGGCTATCAGACAGTTAGTTTGAACTTCTTTCACTACGACGATGATCATTACGCCTACGTTTATGCGCACACGCGCCGCGAACTGCTTTCTTTAGTTGAAGAGGTTGATCGTGTTGCCACTCGGGGCGGCACTGGATCGAGTACCGGCGTGACTGTCGTTTCTCCTGACTACTGGCCGCTGCCCTGGTACTTCCGCGACTACAAACGCGTGGGCTACTACAGCCGAATGGCTCCTTCGACTGAGCCGGTGATCATTGGCTCGATCGCCCAGGAAGAAGAAATGCGGACCAACTTCGGCGATCGTTATCAGCAGGTTCGTTCGGGAGCAGAAGACGGCAGCTTTGCGTTGCGACCCGGCGTGGGTCTGGTGCTTTATGTACGCAAGGATCTAGCGCGTTAAACCTGGAGTGCGCCGGCAGAGCGAAGCGGCGCCGGCGCTTTGGATTG
>JBDTOI010000240.1:0-5654 GCA_039933315.1 Pyrinomonadaceae bacterium | reverse complement strand
GGCATAGGCAAGGTCTGTGCAGACTATCTGCACGAACAGGGATTCAAGGTTTATGGCGCCAGCCGCAGCCTGCAACCCGGCGCGGTTCAGTTTGCCGCGATCCAGATGAACGTGGATGACGATGATTCCGTGGTCAAGGGCGTAAATGAAATTGTCGATCGGGAAGGCCGGCTGGATGTGGTAGTCAACTGCGCAGGATTCGGCATTGCGGGATCGGTCGAGGACACCTCCATCGCCGAAGCCAAGGCCCAGTTCGAAACAAACTTCTTCGGCGTCTTGCGCGTGTGCAAAGCAGCTCTGGCCGTTATGCGACCGCAACGCTCCGGCCTAATCATAAACATTAGCTCGATTGCCGGATTGGTCTCGCTGCCTTTTCAGGGTTTCTACAGTGCCGGCAAGTTTGCCCTCGAGGGAATGACCGAGGCCTTGCGCATGGAGGTGCAGCCCTTCGGCATTCGCGTCGTGCTGGTTGAACCGGGGGACTTCCGCACTCAGTTTGCGGTAAACCGTAAAATGACGGTTGCGTCACAAAACAATTCCCCTTACAAGGAACGTTTTGGCAAAGCTCTGGCGGTCTTTGAGAAAGAAGAAAACAACGGGGCCGATCCCGGAGATATCGCGCGACTGATCAAGGGCCTGATAGACAAGCCTTCACCTAACTTGCGCTACTCTGTCGGCCCGATCGGCGAAAGAATTGCGCCTCTCCTCAGACAAATCCTGCCGCACAAAATCTACGAACGACTCTTCATGAAACACTACGACGTACTCTGAGAATTACGCCGCCTGGTGTTCCGATGGTAGTCCGCCAGGCTCAGGCCCTTCCGGCAAATGTCCCGGCCGCATCAAGAGCCCGATTAAGCTGCTGCTAAACTCCAAAAAGAAAACAATCACAAAGGGCGTACTCGGTATGCCATCCAGCGCGAAGCTGAGCACTCGTCCCAGCGATTGCAACAGGACCATCAGCAGACCCATGTCCCCGAGATCGAAATTATTTCGCCAGGCCGCAATGAAAAATAGAATCGATAGGCCAGTCCAGAATCCTATATAAACGGCCCTGAATTCGTTATGCCCATCTAATCCGTTCAGCGTATAACCGTAAATATTGGCGGCCTTGTCCGTAGCCACCAGCGCATAGCCGGCAATCATAAGAAACGTCAAACCATTCCCGTAGAGCATGAGTTTCTTGATGAAGCGAGTGATGGGAGCGGCCATTTTTTCGCGCCTCCTCTGTTAATGTTCCAGCTATGCGGCAGGAAGCCACCTGACCGGCAACCCCGGCTGGCGATACAGATGATTAGGTATCCTCGTCTCCAAAGTGCGATGCAACTCCGGCAGTCGGGACCAGTGAAGATGAGGTTTCAAGTGGTGCGCCGTGTGATAGCCAACGTTGCCGGAAAGTATGTTGTACCACTTGTGCGTGACGTTATAGGAAGCGTGAAGCGGATCCTCTGTATCTAACCCGGCGTGTTGATCATGAGTGGACCAGCAGGTTAGCAGGAACACGGTTGTCATCGGCACCACAAACACCAGCAGGGCGTTGAGCCAGTTGTAGTAAAGCAGCGCCGTTTGGAGCGAGAAAAACAGGGCCGCCATTCCGAGGAACCGGCGCTGGTGTTGCTTATGTGCTCGCCCCACCATGTAAGCTCGCCAGTAACTCGTAGCCGCAAGTGTCATCGTGTACTCCAGCACACCCATCTCCGTCTCATCAGCCCGCCTCCACGCATTCTCGTCCAATCTCTGGTCCAGGTAATGCAGGTGATGGCCCAGCACATGGTGTAGCACCCATAAGTTGGTGACGCAGCCGGTATGAAAGGCATGCACCAGTTCGAGCATCCGGTTCGGCCAGGCCTGATGGAACGTATGGAAGTGCTGGTGATGATGACTCCAGGAAGCCACGAACCCCTTAAGGAAAATGCCGGTCACCATCCAAAGAACCAACACCCAGAGCGGCTCGACAACCACGTAAACGATCAGGTCGAGGGCCAGCAAAGCTACAAAGAGAAAGACCGGAAGGCGATCTTCTCTGTAACGAAAACACCTCATGGGTAACACTACCTGGCCGCGGCAAAAAGGTCCGTCTATTCTACCGGGCGAATCTCACGAGCCATTGGCGGTGGGTTCCCGCCGTTCCGCATTGTTTTGTTGATGGCGGAGCCTGGAAAGGGCCTGGTAAACCACCTTGCGGGCTCGGTTGAGGCCTCCCAGCGGCCGGTGTTCCGGCAAGCTGTGCCAGGGTGTGAATGAGAGATTCTCACACGCCTGCAGCTGCGCCGGCGAGTCGAAGTCTTGTGCCGGAATGTGAATGGTAGCCACCTTACGATAAGGCGAAAGTTCCTCGTCCCAGACGATCGAGGGATCTTCCAGGGGCATCTTGTAAGGATCAGTCTGGATCTGGACCATGAAATCAAAGCGGGCGTCCCCGGCCCGCAGCCTCTGCTGCATGGCCTCACGCAGAAAATCATCGGCTGGTCTTTTCGGAATCTGGTCCGGGTGCTCTACCACCGGACGAACCTGATACTTTACCGCCCGGTCGCCAAAGAGAAAGGGCACGACGCTGAAATACTGAACGTCCAGAGGGTTGCCGTGCCGCTTCACTGAGCGGATACCGATGCCGAGTTCGCGGATATGCAGATTGAAGGGGTTGAGGAAAAACCACAGCAGCTTGAGAGGCGTCGGCTCGCCCAGCAAGTTGACGAAAGAGGCGAGATCGTTCGCGATGAGGGCGTCAGCGCTAATCAGCAGAAAGTCCTGCGTGGTCTCGTGCTTCTCGTCGTCCAACAACTTTTCGCCTTCAACTCCGACCAGCTTGATGGCCATGCCCCGCACGTCATGTTTGATATCCGGTCGAAACGTCCCATCTCGCTTTAATGAACTCGCGTTGGAAAAGCGAATGCGGGCAGGATAGGTTTGCCCTTTGGCGAATAGGCCCACCTGCAACTCCGCAGGCAAATTCGGTTCGACGATGAACTCGGCCCGGACACACCCATGATGCTTGGGGTGCGATTCGCGGATGAATGTACCGGACTGGTCTGGCTTGACACGTTTTTCACGAATCGCGAGAAGCTCTTGAATGAGTTGCTCTTCGTTGGGTAGGGGATATTCCTTCGCCAGTTCCTGTGCCGCAGATTTCGTCGCCGACTGCACTAGCCTCTCCTCCATCGCCGTGCTTCGTTACTTACATTGGTGCGTGTCAGTTAACGGTCAAGACACATGTAGCCGTGCTGCGGAAATCCCGCCGCAAAGTTTTGCCGTCCGGGTTCCCGAATTTTTAGACCGGTGGCAGTGTCGCTTTGTCGAGCGGAGGATCCACCTTATACCCGTAAGGATTCGGGCGAATGCCGAGCCGTTCCTCCAGATGATGCATGAGACAGCCAATTCGCAGTCCGGCCGCGACCAGCAGGAAACAGATGGCATCCAGGTAGAGCCGGTTTTGAGTAAGGCCCCAAACCCTTCCGTCTTCTCCGGCAATCCATGCTGCGGCCCAGGGTATTGATGCGAGCAGCGTAAAAAGCAGACCCATCCGGTGCAGAAACTTAGAATTCAGAACCTTCTTCATCCAGGCTTCCATGTTATTTTCCTCCGATTAGTTATTGTAAGAAACGAGAGTGTGGACAAACGCCTGAGAGCAAGGCGTCTAGATTACTTTGATACCGTAAAGACGTGTGGCGCCGCATAATATAACCGCTACAAAGGATCTTGACAAGGTTGTTTTCCGGAGGCCGTTAGGAGGGTGTGGCAATAACGAATGGGGGCTTTGCGCAAAAACTCTTATTTCGTGTTCGTTCGTGTAGTTAGTGTTATTTGGTGGATCGTGTGGCTCCGAATCTCAAGCACCCGATCCACGAAGTTACACGAAATCTCACAAAGCCACACGAAGCAATGCTGATCTTAGACGTTCTCATGGTTCCCAGTTGAACCAGTGACTTTAGCTAAGGCCCGGTATAGATGGCGCCGCGTTACAAGGATGACAATGGCAAACACGGCACCTGCTACCAGATCCACCACATAGTGATAACGCAGGTACACCGTGGAGAAGACCTGGCTGACGGTAAAGATGGTGAAGACAAAAAAGAAGAGTCGTGAAATACGCCGTGAGCTCCACCACGCCAGCAAGGTCAGCAGCGTATGCCCGCTGGGGAAACAATCGTAATGGATTCCCTCCAGGCGATCCAGCAAATTGCGAACCCGTTCGAACATCCAAACGCCTGAGAGTTCGGATTGCTGCAGATGACTTAGCAGGAAGCGCGGGCCACGAGCAGGCACCAGAAAATAGAACAAGTAGGAAACGAGAAAACCCAGTGAGATCAGGAAAGCGTAACGCCGGAATTCATCCACGCGGCGCCGCCGCCAGATAATCAGGGCCACTACCAGCAGAGCAGGAATGAAAAAGGAATAAACAATCTGCAGGTATTCGGTTAAGAGCGGGTTATGGAGGCGCTCGATCCAGACCGTGGGATGGACGCGCAGCACTGCATAATCGATCCGGGCCAGCGCGGCGTCGGCCGTGCCGCGTCGAATGCCGTGGATCAGAATGCTCATCTCCTTATAACTGGCCGCCACATACAGCAGCGGGTACCAGTGACGAAAGTACCAGCCGGGCACCGAGTCAAGTTTACGGACCACGACAATAATCAGAATCGCGCCCAGGGCTTTGAGGGATAGCAACCACCAGGCCTGCGGCAGGCGGGAAATGAACGCGATAATAAGGAGTGATGTGATCGCAAGGTAAGTCAGGATCACCTTATCGACCGGCCATAAACCAGGCGGCGCTTCCGTATCCCGAGCTTTGGTTTCACTCAACCGCGGTGGCTTGGGCATTAAGCAAAATTGTAACGCAAACTGTCCGTTGGCGTCGCGCACTCTTTGGGGTGCGCCGACCTGTCGGCGCTTTGGTCTGACGTCGGGACGTTAATGCGTTGAACGAAATGGATCAGTTGCGGCCGAACCGAAGCGGCGACCGGTCGCCGCACTCCAAAAGGTTGAACGCCTCTTAGTATTTCATGTCATTTCATGGATTGTTTTGTCTATGTTAGGCTGGATTTTATACCGGCGCTTGTTTATTGCGTAACATTTCTATGATGAGTCCTGCCATTAAATTGAGTTTGCTGGCGTCTGGTCTGTTTCTGCTGGCCGGAATGTTAACGGGCATAATGAAGTACCGGCGCACGATGCAAAGCTCCGATCATCGCGCGCCGGTCTACATCGACATAGCTCATCGCGCCTCGCTGCTCTACAGCTTTGCTGCGCTGGTGATTGCAAAGCTGCTCGAATATAGCCCTTACTCCCCGACAGTGCAGATCCTTGCCGCCGCATTTCCGCTGGCCTTCTTCGCGATCACCATCGTGGGTTACTTCGTCTTTGGCATGTTGAATACCACCCAGAATGTGTTCGAGCGAAGAAACTTCATTACGACGTGGTACATGTACGCCTTGATCGCAGGCGAGATCGGCGGCTTTTCCGTAATCCTCTGGGGCTTTATCTCGACCCAAATAATCGGCGGCTAGCAGCTTACCCTGCCGAGTTCATTCCTTTGCGCCTTATGTCTTTCTTTTCTTAGCGCCTTCGCGTGAAACCGCAAGTTGGCGAAGTTTCAAGTTGAGGTTTCACGCAAAGCATCTCAGCTCGTCTGCGACGGGCAGATACCTGGGTGGAAA
>JBDTOI010000239.1:0-5671 GCA_039933315.1 Pyrinomonadaceae bacterium | reverse complement strand
ATCCTTTTGGAATGACAAAGAGGAGGGGCGGCCACGGAGTGCCGCCCCTACAATCTCAGCGGGGGTGGAAGAATATTACCTGGGCGATGTGGACCAGCATTAGCGCGATCATCAGCGCGGTGGAGATTACGTGCGGGGGGATCCAGATCTTGAGTAGACGGTGAAGTGCGATCAGGGCCTCGACCCGGCTCAGGGTTACGGCTGTCTCCACCGCATCCATCAAGAGCGTGCGCCGCTCTTTCTCCGTTACGCGAGCAGTATCGTCGCTGATAGATCCTCTCGCTGCAGCCAGCAGTGTCTTTAGATCCTGCCGGATAAAGAACTGGCGCAGCACATAACTTCGCGATCGGAAGCGCGGGATTACTTTCGTTTCAATCTGCCCGCGCAGGCCTTCGTCGGACTGTTCCATGACCGCCTTCAACGATTCCTGCAACTCCGCGCGCCGCGCCACCAGGTCCTCAATTAACAGCGGGTTGCCTTCGATGCTGGTCAGTATCCGCGGCGCGATAATGTAACTCGCAATCCCGAACACACCCGAAGCGATCCCCGCGATGAATGAAAAATAAAGTGCGGTAGTCAACCAGCTACCCGTATGGCTGCCGCTGTGCAGCAAAAGAATTACTGCCGCGATGACGCCGATATAGACATGGGCCAGCATCCAGTAACGCAGCGCGCCGGCACGGCGGCGATAAATCTGTTTGCGCAAGGGATACGTCATCACCGCCGCCACGCACACAAATCCAAGAATGCCGGTGGCCCAGCGAACGTTAACCCATGTACCAAACAGAATCGTGTCAAAGCCGTAGCGTGTCAGCGCCCAAACCGCCAGACCGCCAAGCAAAAGAGTCAGCAGCACGCCGCCGACATGCCACATCTTCGCCAAAGGATCGCTGCGATGAATGTTCCTGCCAACTGCGTGGGTCGAATCGCGAAAAACAATCCCCAGCGTCTTTTCAATTTCGCCAAAGTATTCCTGCGGATTCACGCGGACCAGCGCGCCGGTGGGGCAGTTTTCCTCGCATGAGTATGCTTTACCTTTAGCTCCCGCCGGGTTCAGCGGAGTTGCTTCACAGAGATTGCACTTGATCGCCACCATGTCATCGGCTTCGGTAATTCCCGGCGGCGGGGATGGCGTACTGAGTCTGAAGGCGTGGCGCAGCTTCGTGAAGAAGGGCGCCGGTACAGGTGGCTCACTGTTGCGCGGCACCATTGTGATGGCGTCGTAGGGACATTGAGTGGCACAGTCGAAGCAGCCGATGCACGTGTGCGGATCGATATCCACCTGGCCCTGGGGATCGCGAAAGATTGCTCCGGTGGGACAACCGGTCAGGCACTCGGGATCCTTGCAGTGCATGCAGACCTGCGGTGACAGCACATGCTGCGTGGCCGGTTTGCCCGGCTGGAACGGGCGTTGGATGTGAATCCCACGGCGCAGCAGACGCGATTGGCCGTGGACTTTGTGGCAGGCGAGCGAGCAGTTGCCGCAGCGCACACACAGATCCATGTCCATGACCAAAAGATTCGCGCCATCGACAAGCCCGGTAGTTATTTCCTCTTCCGTGGCCGCGACTACGCGCAGATCCGCAAGCGATTCCAAACCCAGGGGCGAGCGATCGTCCGCCCGCGAGAAATCTCCAAACGTCCGCAGGATCTTTTCCCGCAACTCCGGTTCGACCTGCAATTTCGGGATTGAGACTTCGAGGACTTCGCTGCGGGCCATTAGCGACGCGCTGTAACCCCACGCGCTGGTTGCTTCCAGACCATCAAGGCCAATGCAATTGCCGGCGCCCAAAAAATCTACGCCGATGGCTGCCCCGGCGCCCATCGCCACGCCGCTGGTTTCCGGATCGAGAGAGATGCCGCGCACCCGGCGCACCCAACCGCTCTTGATCAGAATGACCTTGTCGACGGGCTTGCCTTCCTGACAGAGCACATGGTGCTTGCCATAAACTTTGAACTCAGCGGCGGCGCCTAGTTTTGCGATCATCTCCGCGCCGAAAACGTTTCCGGTTACTTGCCTGACTTCTTCCAGCACACGACTAAAACCATGGCCGCGGTAGGTGGAATCGATAGCCATGCCGAACTTGGGAAGTTTGCGCAGCAATCTGAGCGCGGGCCGCGTGATTTCGAGCACCGTGGCTTCTGAACCCTGGGGCACGGCGATAGTGGCATTACGTTCGACGCCTGCGAGCACCGACATCTCGCCAAAACAAGTACCGGAGTGCAGTTGCCCTATCTTCTGTCCCGCGCTTTGCGGGGCGCCGCCACTTTCGCTTCGAATGTAAACATCGAGGGTGCCATCCACTGCCAGGTAGAAGGTATTGCCGCCCCATTCGCCCTGCCGCATGATCTCTTCGCCGGAACCATAGACCAGCAAGCGAATGTAGGGACCAACCTTCTTGCCGTTGCCGTAATCTCGTCCATAGACGATGACTTCGAGATCGGTGCCGTACTTCTTCTTGCCGTCCTTCTCTTCCAGCAACTCGACGATGATGTCGAGCTTGCTTATAGCCTGGATGACGGCTTCGCGATCGGCGATTTCACGTGGCATGCGGTTCTTATACTACTTAGTTGGGATTGAATGCCAAACAAATAAACCGGGAAAGTGCCTTCGACGCGTAGCGTCGGCGTGAGTTTAGCCCGGCCTTTCAAGGCCGGGAAAGATCACCGATCCTGATTCGCGTCGCGTAGCGACGCCTGAAAGCAGAGCTTAATTCACTCGTCGCTGCGCGACGATGTTATCCAAATGCTTTTTCCCGGCCTTGAAAGGCCGGGCTAAATTCATTCCGACGCTACGCGTCGAAAACTTTGCTTACTCCTTTGAAACAATGCGCGTCGTATCGTACTCTTAACCGCACTTCATAACGAGCAAATAGAAAGGTCACTGGTTCGCATTCAAATGGTTCTCGATCCACTTCATTCCCTGCCGCTGGAACAACAAATTGGACAATTCTTCTTCATCGGGCTTCCGGGAAAGGAGCTTGATGCCGAAGCGCGCGAGCTCCTGGAGGAGGTCAAGCCGGGAGGCGTAATTATTTTCGGGCGTAACGTGGAGTCGCCTGAGCAACTGCGAAAGCTGCTCGACGACGTGCGCGAGTTATTGCCTGTCCCGCCCCTTTTGGGCATCGATCAGGAGGGTGGCCTGGTTGATCGTTTGCGCAAGATCGCCACGCCGATGCCCTCCGCTCGAGTGATTCGGCAGCATGGCGACCTGGCAGGCGCGCGCTCGCTGGGACGAATCACAGGGGAGTTGCTCGGCTTGCTCAGCTTTAACATGAACTTCGCTCCGGTGATGTCGATCATGACCGATGAACGGGACCTGCTCTCAAACGGATTGTATTCACGATCGTTCGGACGCTCGCCCGGCGAAGTGCTCGGCTACACGACGGTGTACATGCGCGGCTTGCAGGCCACGGGAATTATTGGGTGTCTCAAGCATTTTCCCGGTATCGGCGCCGGTGAAGTTGATTCACATGAAGCGATGCCGGTGGTGAGCCTGACGCATGAGGCTTTGATCGCTCAGGATCTGGCGCCCTACATCGAGCTGTTTCAACGTAAGGACGACCGCGTTCGCGCCGTCATGGTCAGCCATGGTGGCTTTCCCAACATCGATATCTCAAGGGGCACGACCGGAGGCTTGCTGGAGCCCGCGTCTTTGAGCCAGGGCATTGTTACCAAACTTTTGCGCGAAGAATTGGGATACCAGCATCTGGTAGTGACAGACGACCTGGAGATGGGTGCGATTTCCAGGCACACGCCCATCGAGGGTGCGGTGCTGCGCGCCTTCCTGGCGGGAAATGACATGATGCTGATTTGCGCCAACCCCGACGTCATTCGCAAGGGCCACGCCGCGCTCATGCAGACTGCGCGCGACGGCAAGCTGCCCGAGAAAAGAATCCGTGCCTCGCTCAAACAGATTGCAAACACTAAGGCCCTGATGAAAACACCTATAGATTTCGACCTTGCACGCTTCCGGCAACTCTCGGATGAGACTGCCACGCTAAACGGGAAACTGGGATACACCTACGGAGGCAAACTCTGATGCGCACGCGAATGATCTGCTCTTTTATGGTGTCGGTGCTCGTGATTGGGGCCCTCTCCGCCGGTTGCCGCCGGCGCAGCACTGCCTTCGTGATTGCCCTTTCCGACAACATCAAGACGATCGATCCGATTGGATCGCCCTCGGTCGATGCGGCCAGCGAGCGGGTACGCGTTCTCATGTTCAATTCGCTGGTGAAGAAGGATGAGAAGTTTGACTACGTTCCCGAGCTGGCGTCCGAGATTCAACGCTCTGACGATGGCTTAACTTTTACTTTCAAGCTGCGCGACGGTGTGACTTTTCACGATGGCCGGGCCCTGACCTCGGCGGACGCGAAATACACAATGGATACGATGTTGAGTTCCAACTTTGCCAAGTCGGCAAGCTTCTTCGAGGGCGCCGGCGTAAATAAGAAGAGTTACATCGCCAGTGTGGAAGCGCCTGACGCCGCTACTTTTATTATTAAACTCACCAAGCCCTGGGTTGGATTGTTACCGAATCTGGTTCCGATACCCGTCATTCCCAAGGACAGCTATCCAGCGCAGAAAGATCATCCGATTGGCTCTGGCCCATTCAAGTTTCTGAGCTATGACACGGCTCAAGGGGTCGTTGATCTGGAAGCCAATGCCAACTACTGGCAAGGGGCGCCAAAAATTGCGTCGATCCGCGTCAGAGTAATCAGCGATAGCAACGCGATGCAGGCTGAGCTGCAGTCGGGACGAGTGGACATTGCCCCGTTGCCTACCAGCCTCTTGCCGGACGCGATCAAGCAGCTTGGTGACCAGCCAAACCTGAAGGTGATCCAGTTCCCCGGCTCGAATCTGGTGCTGTTGACTTTTAATGCCTCCTCCCCCCCGATGGATGATGTGCGAGTCAGACAGGCCATATGTTATGCAATCGACCGAGAGAGGATGATTAGCGCTTTGCTGCTCGGTCAGGGAAAGATCGCGCATTCAATCCTGCCCGAAGCGTCGTGGGCCTACACGTCCGGCCAGACATACTCGTTCGATCCGGCGAAGGCCAAAGCATTACTTGACGAGGCTGGCTACAAAGATCCGGATGGCGACGGCCCAAAAATGCGTTTTTCCAAACCTCTGGTCTATCGCATATCAGGCAGCAGTGCCCAGGCGCGGCAGTATGCCGGCGTAATACAGAATTATCTTAAGGATGTTGGCGTGCCGGCTTCGATTGAGGCAGCAGAGACCAATACTCACTTTGAAGAGTTGCGCCGCGGGAACTTTCAGATGGCGTATGGCCAGTGGGTTGGTGGCAACCAGGATCCGATCTTCTTCAAGGATCTCTTCGCCACGTCGGAAATCCCTACCGAGGCACGGCCGTCCAAGAATCGCAGCCGTTATAGCAACAAAGAGCTCGACCCGCTGTTGGAAGAGGCAGCGACTACTCCCGATAAGGCAAAGGCGCGCGAGCTTTTTGCAAAAATCCAGGACATTGTCAGTCGCGAGGCTCCCATATTTCCCCTCTGGTACACGGCCAACATGGTGGTTGCCAAGAAGAACGTGGACAACATTCAAGTGGATGCCAGCGGCGACTGGGGCTTTGTGCGCAACGTAACAGTGAAGTAGGGGCGTCCCTCCGTGGGCGCCCCTGTCTTTCGCCACGCAATCAGAGGGG
>JBDTOI010000238.1:0-5720 GCA_039933315.1 Pyrinomonadaceae bacterium | reverse complement strand
CTGGAATCAGGGTCAGAACAACGGAACCTGGAATCAGGGTCAGGGTCAGAACAACGGAACCTGGGGACGGAATCGTAATCGGCGCCCGAATCGCAACGGCGACGGTTATGGCAACTACGGCGGCACTTTTCAGCTGCGGCAGACGGCCTTGAATGCCGGCTATAATGAAGGCATCAAAGAAGGTCGCAAAGATCGCCGGAGCAACGAGCAATACGAATTTCGAGATGAGAGTGCTTTCCAGAGGGCCTCGAAAGACTACAGCTCGCGACTAGGCGACCGGGGAATTTACAGCCGCTATTTCCGTGAGGCTTTCCAAAACGGATACGATGCCGGTTACAACGGCTACTAAGGCTGGCAACACATCATCAATCAACAAAGGGAGTAGAGGCTGATAGCTTCTACTCCCTTTTCTATCTTTAGTACCAAGCCGGGAACCGGAAAGCGGTTTTGCCCTCCAGCCCAGGGTTGCCGCTTCGGCTACCCTGGGTACGCGTTGGCAATTCCAATTTCAACCCCAACGGGGTTTGTGTCATTTCGTAATCAGTTCCATCCAACGAACGTCGACACAACCCCGTTGGGGTTGGACAGCCTCTAATTCGTCTCGGCCGGAATTGTGGTCAAGGTGTCGAGCGCTATCTTCCACACTCCGTTTCCATTTCGCTTCCAAACCCGCACGTAATAACCCTTTTCTACTTCATTGGTCCGAGGGTACTTCAGCTCGTAGCTGCCGTAGGTGTAGCCCAGATCTCTCGAACGAGCAACGTCTGCGTACATTGGTTGCCAGGACATCTCGACTGGGTTTAGCAAAAGGAAAGATCGGATTGCATCACTATCGGTAAGCGGTAAGTTGCCATTGCGATGCAGTCGTCGGTCATCGCCGAGGAAATCGAGAAAGGCGGGAATCAGGCCGCCCGAATTCGCAGCCTGAAGAAATTTCTTGTCCAGATTCATCAGGTGATCCGCTTCATCGTAGTTGGGATCCACCGCGATCCCCAGCGTTTGCCTCGGCCCGGGCGCCATTTCAAGCCCAAATTTTCGCTGCGAATGATCAGGCGTGTCGATTCCAGCGTCGATTACGACTTTCCACGTACCGTCTTTCTGTTTTTTCCAAACCGAAAAGTAGAAGCCATAGTGCGGCGGATTCTTTTGTGGAGACTGATCAGTCAGCACATAAGGACCGGTTGTGTAGCCGAGATCGCCTGCCTGCGACACATCCGCATAGACCGGCTCCCAATTGAGAGTAACTGGCGGACGCCTGGCCGGCGCCGGCCGCTTAAGAATCGCCTCTCGTGTCTTAACCGGGTGGGGCTGAAAGTTAATGCCTTCGTTGGCAAAGAAAGCCAGAAACGATTCACGTATTCCTTTTTTCACGCTTGTGCGAGCAAACGCGCGTTCCGCTGCCACCAACGACGCCAGATCGGGCGACAATTTCGGCTTCTGGCCGGCTGCGGCAGCAACAAAAAGCAGCGTTGCGAGCAAGAGGGTGGAGATTCTTTTCATAGGCTTTCGACGCTACGCGTCGAAGACACTTGGCAATGGTTTCGCGCAGCTTACTTGTCGGTTCGTTTATCAGCCATTTTTTCAACTGACTTTTCCACCAGCTCGCGTAACACTGTCAGGTCAACGTCTTCCAGCCTCTTTATGTAAAGACAGCCCTTTCCTGTTTTATGTTTACCCAGATGCTCCAGCAGCTCGGGAGCGCGTTGCAGGCCGCCCATGAGATAGAGGGTCAGGTTGTTCTTGCGAGGGGAGAACCCAGTCAACATCCACTCGCCCTCGCGCCCGCTCGCGTACTTGTAACGATAGCGCCCGAAGCCGACGATGCTGGTGCTCCACATCTCTGGCTTGGCCCCTGTAACTTCCGACATGAGTTTGGCTACCACTTGACAATCCTTACGTCGTTTCTCATCGGCGACTCTGGCGAGAAAGTCTTTGACGCTGTCTTTCGTTGGTTTCGTTTTTAGTTCAGCCATGAATTCCTCTCCGTCCTAATTGTAGAGGTGGCACTCCGTGGCCACCCCTCCTTTTGTTAACTAACCCCCCCGCCTTTTAGGAGACATGGATCAGTGTGCTTTCGCCAGGGTGTAATCGAACTCGTACGAATGCTTGCCGTCCGCAATATTGATTATCATCTTGCCGGTTAGCCCCACGAGCTGGCCGGTACCCGAATCCGGCACAACGGTGATGGTAAGGTCCTGCGCGCCGCGCTTCATGGTGCCACTATGTTGCAGGGCAAAGCTTCCGCTCTGGCCATCGAGTGTTCCGTTCACACGTTCCATCGCCACATAACCCGCTGAGTCTTTCACCTCTGTCATAACTGCCAGCATCTGGCCCTTGCTGGTACCTTCGAGAGCGCCGTGGAACCGCTTGTCGATGGACATACGTCCCACCGGTTGGTCACCGGCTTTGTCATCCACCTGAGGACTCATTTTCACTTCGAATGTTCCCCTGGCATGCTTGGTCACGACAGCCTCCTTTTGGCGCGCGGCGGAAGAGAGAGAACGAGTCTGTGGGCGCACGAACGCGCCGGGAGTCAAGAAAAGAGAGAGACTTATAATGGCGCCTGCTTTGACGCGATTCCGACTTTCCATAGTTGCCTCCGGCATTTCTGCTACGGCCTGGCCGAGTCCTTGTAAAGAGCGGCGCCCGCAATCGTGGCTACGATCGACGTGACTATCAACATGCTGAGTGGTTGTAGGGGCGTCCCTCCGTGGGCGCCCCTTGTTTCTTCACGCACCGGAAGGGGCGGCCACGGAGTGCCGCCCCTACAAAGTGCTTCCTAGTCCCGCACGACCAGGACTAAACCCAGAATACAAAATAACAACCCGATAATGTTTCGTACCGACAAGTGATCTTTGAAGACGATGATGCCGATTGGAATTAGCATGGCAGTCACCGCTACGTTGGTGGCAATGGCTGCTACGCTTATCCTCCAGCCAGCTCTATAGACCAGGAGAAACCCCAACTCAATACAGGCCGCTCCTATTCCGAGTGCGAAAACTGCCCAGTTCGAGTCTCTAACGGAATCTACAAAAGACTTCTTACTTGTGTAGATTAAGGCGCAAGCGGCGCACATAACGATTCCTACTGCGTACGCTATTATCGTCGCAAAAAACGGATTCATTTCTTTGGGGATGGATTTTTGCGACAAGTGATAAAGGAGCATACCTCCGACGGTTAGGGCGAAGGGGAAATAGATTGATCTCATCGTTCTCTTTTTTACCTCAACCTGTTTAATTTCTTCATGTCCATTTTTGATCCACTCTGTGGCTCTCGATGGAACCAGGTTGGCGACTCTTTGAGTTTAAGCAACGTCGAAGTTCCGACCGCTCGCTGACGGACACAAATAAACTACGCGCATAATAAAGCGCGTTCGTCCCATCCGGCAATCATGATCGGCTTTGGTTACTGGGGAGTTTCAGAGGTTTTGGTGGTTATTCAATCAGGGGACGAAGTGCTCCCTCTTACAACCGTAGTAGGAGGCTACCGCAGTTGAGCAGCCTGATGGGTTCCTCAAAAACCAGGCAACCTGCGGGCTTCCAACTCCCGGCCACTCAAATCGTAGATAATTGTTCCCGACCTTGGCCCATCTTTGCAGAAAATTGCCCACGTGATGACAAGGGGCGCCCGCTCGAGGGAGCGCGGCCCTCTCGACACCTTGAAGAAACTGACCTGCCCGCCGCCGAAGCTGAGCCGTTCAAGCGCTTTCCGGCCCAGGTTCGGAGCTGATTCCAGCCTGACCTCGTTGAGATCGAAGAGCAAATCCCCAAGTTTGAGTTTGGAATTCGGAGGCTGGCGCAAGCGGGGCAGGATGTTCGCATGGCGAGTATCAATCGTTACGCCGTTGATGTCGTATTTGTATTGATTTACTTCTCTATGGTTCTTTGGGTCGAGAGCTTTGAACCAGAGATATTTTTCGTGGATGACCAGATCGTAAAGTTTGACGTTCACGCCGCAGGCTTCCTTGATTCTCGTTCCGGCTTCGTGCAGCGTGTCGGCCGAGAAGAGGTTGAACTGCGCAGCGCGAGCCGTGCGGGACATGTCCAGTCCTACAATGTTGCCTTTCAGGTCAGCATAGGCGGACGCAGTCTCGCCCTGCCCCTCGACCGTGACCACCCAACGCACGCCGCCGGTTTTAGAGACATCACTTGCCACTTCGAGGCCGCGTTCCATCACCATCCGGGTTACTCTTCCACGATCCAGACGCGTCTGCTCGACCGCCCGATGGGCCAGCGATTCAGCCGCCGCGAGATTAATCTCGTCGAGGTCGAAGAGCGCGCCGTCCAACTTTCGTTCGAGAACGTTGAGTTTGACCGGACTCGGCCCAAGGATTAATCCTTTCGCATAGCGGTACTCATACACATTTTCGAGATTATTGGGATCCTGCGCTCTGAGCGTGGCGGAATCCTTCTCGACTTCGAGGCTGAGGGCTTTGACGCGGCCGCCCAGTTTCTCCTGGAAGGCGGCCGCGGCTTGTTTCATCACTATCCCCTCAAACATCGTCTGGTCGCTGACGACCTTTGGGGAAGAGTTGCAGGCGAGTGAAGCAGGAAAGAGAATTCCTGCAGCGACGAGGACAAGGATTCGGGTTTTGCCTTGAAACTGTTTCAACGCAGTTCTCTCCAAACTAATTCTTCAACGAACATGCGGAAGTGAAGAGCGTCAAAAAGGGATAGGCCGATGTCGTTCCCGAACGTACCTTATCCCGTTGCTCTTTGCCCATCTGCCTAAGGAATACATTCAGCGTCGGTGCGTGGGGCCGTGTCGCCGAAGCGGAACTGATACTCCGCCGAAGTGATTTGGGCGCAGACCATGGCATGCTGCTTGGCCACGTTGCGCGGCGGCGCCTGACTCACCTGGTTCAGCCAGAAGAGAAAACCGCCGATGTCGGCATCGCGCCGGAAGTATCCCGAGTACTGTGAATAGACAAACGAGCGGTTGTACTCCGCATCGATGAACACCCGGTTGTCCACCGCCGCCCCAAACCCCGCCGGCACACAGGGCGCCGACTGCGGGGGATTCAGCCGGTCGCAGCCGTTCCAGTAGTCATTCGCCAGATGGAACATGACCAACCCACGCCCGCCGTTGTTGAAGTGTGTGATCAGAGCATCGCGGTCGGCCATAGCCAGCGTCACCCCACTGGCACTCTGAATAGTCGCCAGCACCGCATCCACAAACTGCGCTCCTGTGGCCAGACTCAAAGGATACTTCGTCACGAACTCCGGCCTTTGCACAAAGGCATTGGCCAGCGCCTGTTGGGTGGCGGCCAGCTCGCTGCCTCCCACCACCTGCGCCCTATCCCGCACGAACGTCAGATAACGGGGAAGTTTGTTCGCCTCCGTCACGTTCCCCGGGTCAGGGTTGGGAAAGGGCTGGGCATCACCATAGGCTGCCCGGTACAGCAGGAACACGAACGAAGCCGTCTGCTGGTACTCCTGTTCATAGAAGAAGGCGTTCGATACTCCTACCGAGCGGTCCCGCAGACACTGCACACTGGTGCCGCAGACGGTCAGCTCGTTGAGCCAGAAGTTCAATCCCCCCGGGTCCGGCAAACGTCCCAGAAAGTCGTAGTAATGCTGGGTCACCAGATACACCGGTTCGTTCAGAGGATTCCATAGCAACTGCCCCCGTATCTCTCCGCCTGTAAAGTTGCTGGTGTGCACATTGAAGTAATGCAGCCCCGCCTTCAGGTCCAACACCTGCTGCGCCGTGGGACTGAT
>JBDTOI010000237.1:0-5786 GCA_039933315.1 Pyrinomonadaceae bacterium | reverse complement strand
AGATTATGAGGAACAGTTTGGGCCGGACTTTCAACGGCAGTCTCCTGCTCTATGTCACTGCGAAACGAGCGCCCTTGGCAACCACATTACCCACTTGGCTGAGTCGCCAGGTGGTTCGGAATGGATCCTAAACCGGTTTGCGACCGAACTCGGCCAGCAGCGGCGCCAGCTTCCTGATCACGGTTTCATGGGCGGCGCCATTCGTGGCCACGATGCCGTTCGAGTTTTTCACTTCCGGCGAATTGTAGAGCAGTGGAGCGCCAAAGAGATCCGTCAGGCGCCCGCCACTTTCGCGAAGTATGATCTCCGGCGCGCAAGTGTCCCACTGTTTCGTCCTGGGTGATAGATGAATATACAGATCGCACTGGCGCTCGATGATGAGGCCGACCTTGACTCCGACTGAGCCACGCCGCACCTCCTCTTTGAAGCCAATGGCGCGCACTACCTGGTCCATGCGCGGGCTGCGATGCGAGCGACTGGCGGCCAGGCGCATTGTTTCCGGGTCCGAATTATCGCTGACCTGGGCCCGCTCCGGAGCGAATCCCGCTCGCTCGGTCCATGCGCCGCTGCTTTCGACGGCCCAGTATAGAACTCCGGGCAGTGGTTGATAGACCACGCCGAGGATGGCCTGGCCATTTACTGCCAAACCGATCTGGACCGCGAAGTCGCCGTCATGATTTATGAACCCGTTAGTTCCGTCCAGCGGATCAATCATCCAGACCCGCTGTTTTTCCAGTCTGCGATCGGTGTCAACCGACTCTTCCGCGAGAATGCCATCGTCAGGAAACTCCTGGCGGATGCCATTGACGATCAGTTCGTTGGCGGTGCGATCAGCCTCGGTGACGGGCTCGAAATGAGTGGCGTCCTGCTTTTGCTCGATAACCAGTTGAGTGTCGTAGTACTCCAAAATTGCCGCACCGGCCTCGCGAGCGAGGCGCAAAGCGAGTTGCAATTCGCGACGATAAGATTGGGTTTGAACTTCACTCATAGATTGGTTAGCGGCTACAAATGTGCAGTGCGGTGGCCAGCGAAGCGCGACACCGCTTTGGATTTTCTCTCAAGAATTGAGATCTGAAATTTTGCAATCTCAGAGAAAGGCAAATCAAAACCCCCGCTTTAGATTAGCGTCGAAAAACCATCCAAAGGGGTGTCGCGCTTCGCTTGCCACCGCACTCCAAATTAGTTGAGTTTTCTCAACCGGCTCGGGCTGCATCGCGCACTATCTCCAGCGTGGCATCAATGTCAGCACGAGTGGTGCGGAAGTTTGTAATGCAAGCGCGCAGCGCGAATCTATCACCGATGCTGGCATTCGAAAGATACGCCAGGCCCCCGCGTTGCACCGCGTGCATCATTCGCGCATTCAGTTCATCAAGCTCTGAATTCACCTGCGCTCGCTCTTTTTCATCTGCATCGGCCAGCCGCTTTCGCAGCGCGCCAGGCACGTAGCGAAAGCAGCAGATACTTAAATCCGCCGGCGCCATCAATTCAAATTCCTCGTCTGCCGCAACTAGTTCGGCCATGTACTCGGCCATCAAAATATCATGCTCAATTGCTTCAGCCAGGCGCCGCGTCCCGTAGTGTTTGAGCGTCATCCAGAGTTTTAGAGCGCGAAAACGCCGCGAGAGCTCCGGACCGTAATCCCAGAAAGCGAACGACTCCGTCTCAGTTTGTTCCTGGACCTTGATGTAGTCAGCCTCCGTGGAAAAGGCCGCACGCGCCTTGTCCTGATCACGAAAGAGCACACAGCCGCAATCGATAGGCGTGTAGAGCCACTTATGGGGATCCAGCGATAACGAGTCAGCGCGCTCAATGCCGGTGAAAAGTTCACGCTTGCGATCAACCATCGCGCCGAAAGCGCCATAAGCCCCGTCAACATGAAACCAGAGGCCATGTTCCTCGGCGACGTCCGCTACTTCGGCCAGCGGATCGATGGCGCCGGTGCTGACAGTACCGGCACTGGCCACGACACAAAAAGGTCGCAAACCATTTCGCTTATCACTTTCGATGCGTTCGCGCAGGCGGCGAATATCAAAACGGAGTCGCGAATCCGATTGCACCGTGCGGACCTGGTCGCGACCAAGGCCAAGAATGTCGGCCGCCTTTTTGATTGATAAGTGAATTTGATCGGAAGCGTAGATTGTCATCGGCGCGCCCGCGCTCCAAAGGCCGGCCGCCGCCGTGTCCACTTCCGACCTGGCGCGGTGCGCCATTAACAACGCCGCCAGGTTGGCCATCGATCCGCCGCTGGTCAACAGACCATGAGCTGCGCCGGCAAAACCAACCAGCATTCCCAACCACCGCACCACTGTTCTTTCGATTTCAGTTGCGGCCGGACCAGATCGCCACGAAGTAACATTTGCGTTGAGGGCGGAAGCTATGAGGTCGCCGAAGGCGCCCACCGGCGTAGCCGGCGAAGCCACATAACCAAAAAAACGCGGATGCCCGTTTTGCCGGCTGCCCTCTATGATTTTCTCGCAAGCGCGGAATAAGGATTCCAGGGATTCCCCCTCTAGCGGCAGCGTAGAATCAAACCGGGCACTCAGTTCCTCCGCAGTTGTATTGGGGAAGACAGGAAGATCGGCGATCCCGTTAAAGTAATTCGTCACCAGAGCCAACGCTTTTTCTGAGAGCTCGCGCATCGCCTCCGGGTCGAGATCCAGTGAAGTCCGATCAGTCACAGGGAAAACCTCAAGATTCGCTACCCGTTACTAACGTCGACCCCCAATCATAACAGTCAGGGGCCATCTTGCCAGCAACGTCCGGCACGCGTATATTGGCGGACTCTTTTGCGTAACAGGTAAATCATATGAAATTAAAGGGCAGCGCTTCATTGGAAGGGACCGCGCGTTACCGGGAACGCTTCAAGGCGAAATCCGCCGTGAACCATTTTCGTCTGGAACAGGGACTGTGGTTGTCATCGATTGGTATTGGAACTTACCTGGGCGAAGCTGACGAGGCGACAGACCGGAGATACACTGAAACGGTCATACGCAGTTTCGAGTTGGGCGCCAACGTTATTGACACCGCAGCCAATTACCGTTTCCAGCGCGGTGAACGAGCCATCGGCGCCGCGTTGAAGCAACTGGCCGAAGACAATCCTCAGGTGCGCGAAGAGATCGTGATTTGCACCAAAGGCGGCTACCTTCCCTTTGACGGCGCTCCACCCGTCGATGTGCGAAGCTACGTTGAAGAGACTTTCGTGCGCCCGGGGATCGCGAGCTTTGCTGATATTGTTGGCGGCAGCCATTGCCTGACGCCGGCCTATTTGCAGAACCAACTGGATCAGTCGCTGGCTAACATGAACCTCTCGTGCGTTGACGTCTACTATGTGCACAACCCGGAGTCACAACTGGGATCGGTTTCAACGGAAGAATTCTACAAGCGACTAGGCGCCGCGTTTGAGTTGCTGGAAAAGAACGTTGCCGCCGGAAAAATCAAGTCTTATGGCGTGGCAACCTGGAACGGTTTCCGTGTGGATTCGGAGTCGCGCGACTATCATTCGCTGCCACAGATCGTGGACGCGGCGCGCAAAGCAGGGGGCGAAGCGCATAACTTTCGTTTTATTCAACTGCCGTTAAACCTGGCAATGCCCGAAGCTCTGTTGCTGCAAAATCAGGAATTACACGGCAACCATGTTTCCGTTTTGGAGGCCGCAGAAGCCCTCGGGGTTACAGTCATGGCAAGTGCTTCAATCCTACAGGGCCGGGTCGCCAGTGGGTTACCGGAAAGGATCAGGGAGCCATTGGGTTCACTGGCGACCGATGCGCAGACCGGAATTCAGTTTGTGCGGTCGGCCCCAGGGATCACTACCGCCCTGGTTGGTATGAGCCAGCGCGCACACGTGGAAGAGAACCTCCAACTGGTCCGCGTGGACCCGACACTGCCCGAAGACTTCAATAAATTGTTTGAGGGATAAAGGAAGAACAAGCGGGCAGAAGTGGCTTATAAAATGAGTAAGCAAAAGTTCAAATCCTTTGCTGACTTCTGGCCTCATTACCTGGCCGAACACAGCAAACCCGCCACGCGCGCAATACACGCAGTGGGGACAACCATCGCCCTGATTTCATTAGGGGCATTGATAACGCTGGGGCATTGGTGGTGGTTGCCCCTGGTTCTCTTACCCGGGTATGGTGCGGCCTGGATTGCCCATTTCCTTGTTGAAAAAAACCGGCCTGCAACTTTCACCCATCCGCTCTGGTCGTTTATCGGCGACTACAAGATGATCGGCTTGATGATTACTGGAAAGATTGACGGCGAGATTGAGCGCATCCGCCAGCTGCCTCAATAAGGTGAGATGTTTTCCCGGGAACCGCAAAGCGGTTCTGTCCTCCAGCCCAGGGTTGCCGCTTCGGCTACCCTGGGTACACGTTTGAGATGCCCAATCTCAACCCCAACGGGGTTGTGTCAATTCATAAATTAACATTCCATCCAACGAACGTCGACACAACCCCGTTGGGGTTGGAAACGTTAGCGTTCATCCTTTCCCAGGGTAGCCGAGGCGGCAACCCTGGGCTGGAGGGCACAACCCCGTTGGGGTTGGATCGGCCAAGTCGCCAAACCTAGCACCGTCACAGTCCAAACAGTTGCGATAGTTCCGCCATCGACTCAGCCGAGATGGCGCGGAACACGCGGGCATCGCACTCCGCCGGCAAAGCCTTGACGGTTACCGCATCGGTAATCACAAACGCGCACGAACGCAGCCCTCTTTGCCAGCCGCGCTCGCGCGCATCGCGAAAGTCCAGCGCGTCCGCATCCAACCCCGCCGCAACTAGAACCGCGCGCGACCATTTCAGGAATTCAGGCCAGCGCGAGACAACTGCAACCAGCGCATCAGCTGGAGGAGGCTTCTGGCCCTGTAATGATTCAGGCAGAGAAGTAGAGTGCAGTAGTACCGGATCGACTCCCGGCGGCAGGACTTCCCGAACAGCGCGAGCCTGCGAGTACATGGCCACCACCTGCGCCCCGTCTAAAAGTTTCTGATCCTCGCATTCATCGAGACCGGCCCCGCAGACGGGAAGGCCGGTCACTTCTGCGATCTCCGCCACCATAATCTGGCGCAGCTCAGGATCGGGCTCAATGACAAGTATGCGATTCGGCGGTTGCACCTCGAGCAAGTGTTCCAGGCGCGAACGGATTTCCTCTATCGCAAAACCTTTGCCCAGCGCAGTCTTCAAGAAGGCCGACGCCAGGTGGTCCAGTTCCAGTAAACCTTCCAGTGCCGGTTCCGCTGCCAACTGACTGACGTACACACCACTGCCTTTGCGAAACTCTACCCACCCGCGGCTGGCAAGTTCGCGATAAGCTGCGCTTACGGTGTTTGAATGAATCTGGAAACGACGCGCAAGTTCGCGCGTGCTGGGAAGGCGTTTTCCGGCCGGCAAATCGCCGCTGGCAATGCCGAGTTTTACTTGCCGCGCCAACTGCTCGCGTAGTGGAACTGCACTGCTCTTTGAGAGCCAGAGGCGCATCTTGATTTCGGAATTCGGACTTGGCGATTGCGGAATGCGGAATGTGGAATGCGGAATGAGAAACCAGGGGACTTCACTCGACTTCTCACTCCGAATCCGCCATCCGCGATCCGAATTACTTCTTTGGGCCGGCCTTGCGTATTCCATGCCCCGATGGGCCAGGAGACTTTCCCCGTGAATCGTCGCCAATTGTTTGCCGCGGAGAATATCACAACTGAAGGTTGAATTTGCGAGGGTTGAAAATTTGGATACTGGTGCAGTTCGAACTTAACGCCGAAGGCGTTGGCTAATTCCAGCCCAGGGTTTGCTTTGAAACCC
>JBDTOI010000236.1:0-5790 GCA_039933315.1 Pyrinomonadaceae bacterium | reverse complement strand
GCGGCTACCAGCACGATGCCCGCTTCGGCACGCTTCAGGAACAAGCCCGCGGCGCCCTCTTCGCGCACGCTCAAGTGTCTGAAGAACCATCGGCTCGTATGCTCGACGACCTGGCGGCCTTCCAGCGGACTCTGTTTTCATCGCCCGGGGTGGAATTGCTGGCCGACGCGATCCTCTCCGGCTCGACAGTATTCCCAGACCCTGACCCGGAACTGAACGAAGTTGAGCAGCAGGGCAAGGTAGTTTTCAATCGCGCTTGCGCCCAATGTCATGGCGGTACACTGCATCCGAGCGGGTCAACGCCTGAGACCGCGTTCGTCCGCCCCCTCGCGCGTTATCACAACATCCAGACTCCTTGTCCGCGCCCGGCCACGGATGGCTACCAGCCCTGTCCCGATCGTCTGGCGCGTAACGCGCGCAGGTATCGCATTACGCTGGCGAACGGCACGTTTCAATTCGTCACCACTTCGGACCCGGGACGACTGCTTCTTACGGGCCAACCTGCGGACCTCGGCGTGATGGACGTCACCCAATTGCGCGGAATCAGCAAAACCGCTCCGTATTTTCACAACAACTCCGCGGCTACGCTCGAGGAGATGCTGGACCACTACGATGCGTTCTTCAGGCGAGTGGCTCGGCTGAATCCACCACCCAACTTGCCGCCATTCCTTTCGTCGAACGGCCTCGTGATCAATCGCGGGTTTGTCACGGCGGACGAACGAGCCGCGCTGCTGGCCTACCTGCGTAAGCTGTAGGCTCGCGCTTAGCTTGTGAAAACCGCGCGGCGTGCAGGTACTCTGTAACTTTAACGTTGCAGCTTCACGAGCGCCTGATACGAATCCACCCAGAACCCGCCATCGGGCCGTTAAGGTGTGTCCTGAGACTTCCTATTTGTCATTTGTTGCCTTTTCGCATCAGCCTTTCCCAGGAAGGCCACAAGTGGAAGGCCGCGACATTCCGCAGCCGCCGTTTATCATTAGCAAGCCTTTGATGACAATCAGGGACATGAGATCTTGGAAGCGCGAAACTACTTCATGACGATCTGCCCGTTTTCGATTCGGAGATTGTCAGGATTTGTCTTTAGCACCATTTGAATCAACCTTCCGGCGAGTTTTTGAAAAGTTGCAATCGTCGCGGCATCGTTTCTTTGTTTTCCTTCCAAATTGCCTGCCAGCAACATCCCGCCGAAACCGATCAGCATATTGTTGTAGCTCTGTTTGTCTTTGTTCGCGACAGTTGCAAATTCCGGTATTTCGTCCAGAGCACTGTTCACGACATTAAAATAGTTGTTCACAGCATCATCGCCGGGTGCTTCGGCATCGCGGTAAACCGACATAGCCGCGATTGTAAAGAATGTCAGCCCGGCGGCGATATTGTTCTTCCAGCCTTTTAAAGCGGCTTCCTTTTCGTAGGCAGCCTTAGTAGCTGCGTATATTTGCCTTATCAGCGCCTTTTCCGCCGGCGTTTCAGCAAGGGCATCGGCCAGTGCCTTGCCGGTATCGACGGTCGCATCGGGGCGAAACACACCGTGGTTTCGCACCACCCGAGGAGGCGGCACAACGATCTTTGAACCGGAAGATGCAGGTGAGCCTGATGTCCTGGTGCGAGACGACGAGCCGGATCCCGCTTCACGCTCGGCTTTCTCAACTGCGGCACGACCCCACTTTTTGATCATGGTGTTGCGCATCATCGTCTTTTGCATTTGCATCTGCATCGTGTTGTAGATGTTCTGCGTCGCCATGGCCTGGCCAAACGATCCGTACACCGTGCCGTAACCTGTGCTGTATCCGCCACCATACGTATTCTGGGTCTGTGCATTTGTAATGCCGACACTCAAGAAAGCGGAAACAAATGTTAAGGCTGCCAGCTGTTTGTAAGTTCTGGTTTTCATCTTTCACCTCACTCTCGAAATTAGGAATTACTATTCTCCGCCAGCCCTTCATGACCCTCAGGGACAGGAGATTTCGGGGCCGGGTTGAAGCGGAAGTGTAAAAGTAGCGGTTCTGCTATTACTAACCCCAGGGCAGGTGAGCGTGCTGGTGCTGGTCCAGGTTAGCGATCCTGAATCCTGGCTGATGGTAACCGTATAGTTGCCACTACCCGATTGAACACACCCGGCTCCACCACCGGAGACCGATGTTGTTCCACCATTGGCACTCCTCGGCGTGAATGTGGTTTTCGCAGAACCACCGCCAGGAAATGTAGCGTCAATCACGAACGGCTTATCAAGGCTGCAGATTTGGCCGGTGAAGGAAACACCATTGCTTACTCCCGAGACGCGGTAAGGTACCGAGACGCCGTAAGCCTGCTTGCACTCTTTAATGATTTTGTCGAGTTTTGCAACATTTTCCTCGAATTTCGGTGTGGCTTCGAAGCCGAGAAGCTGTCTCATTCTTTCCAGGAAAAGCAGGTCCTTCATGGCCTGCGTTGCATGCTTACAATCCAATTCGGCAGCGGCTATTTCCTTTGAGACAACCTGATCTTCGAATTGATCCAGCGTTGATTTCCCTTTCTCGACCCGCTCGCTGCTCCCAGACTCATCACCGAGCAATTGTCTCTGGCGCTCAGCCTGCGTATGTTCTCCGAGTTTTTGCCATATCCTGGTACTCCCTTTGCTTGCCTGGATCGTTGAATTTGCTGCCCAGGCTGAATCCGATCCGCTGCCAACGCCTGCTCCGCTGAATTGCATCAACTTGATCTTGATCTCTTTGCTCTTCGGATCGACCACTGCCAAATGATAATCCTGTCCGTCGCCTTCGTAGCCGAAGATGATTTGCTGCTTGATTGGAATGTCTTTGGCCGGCACGATCGTCAGCGTTGCCATTTCCTTGAAGAACAAACCGGAAGGCTCGAGCTGAACCGCGGTCGGAGTGTTATTGTCCAGCGGTGCACCGGCGAGGCTTTTAACCGCCGTCATTGTTATTGTCGTGTCCGCCTCAAGCGCGTCGGCCGGGACGTCGAGCGTGAATTTGCTCCCATCCGCCGCCGTAAGTGAAACGCTACCGCCCGTGCGCGCGACCATCGTGCCCGCGGTCTGCTTTTTATCAAGCTGTACGGTGACGTTGAGCCCCTTTCCGGGGGTCACAAAATCAATCGCCGGCCCGTTGCTCGCATTTTTAGAAGTTGTTCGATTGAGCAACTTACACGATAACGACACTGCCATAAGCATGAGGATCGATAAAACCAGCTTCGTATTTGTCATTCATTGCCTTTCCGCATCCAATTTTCCAGGAATTGAACGAGACAACTTGCCCTCGCTCGTTGTTTGTATTTCCGCCGCCATTCCTCAACCCTAAATATTCTGACGATGGACCATTGCCATCCCGAGACGCGCAATCTCATTCGGAGTGAACATGAGCCGGAACGTCGACCATACCCTGCCGTGGAGTCGATTACCATCCGGGAGCTTTCGGCAAGACTTCCGTTTTGTACTTCCGGCAATGAAAGCGGCCAAATCCAGGGGACGAACGAGAGGCCAGGCACAAGAAACTTCCAGGTCGCAAGGAATTGCGTCGGATGGCGGCAAAGATACTCTTCAAGTGACCATCGTTGTCACTTGACTGTTCCAGCCCCTGCCGGCGCGTTCCCCGGCTTGAGTAAGGAAGACGGGCAGAGTTCTTCCACTACACAAAGCTCGCAGAGTGGCCGGCGCGCCTTACAAACCTTGCGGCCATGCGCGATCATTAAATGAGGAAACTGAATCCAGTCTTTGCGCGGCACCAGCGCGATTAGATCCAGCTCAATTTTTTCCGGCTGAGTATTTCGGGTGAGGCCTAGTCTCTGAGATAAGCGGCTGACATGCGTATCAACGACCACGCCCGCGGAAATCCCATAAGCATTGCCCAATACTACGTTCGCGGTCTTGCGCGCGACGCCCGGCAACTCCAGCAATTCCTCCATGGTTTGCGGCACGCGGCCCTTGTATTTGTCTATCAGCATCCGCGACGCACCCTGGATTGATTTTGATTTATTGCGAAAGAAGCCGGTGGAGCGCACGTCTTCCTGTAACTCGGTGTCCGCCACCTGCAAATAATCTTCCGGCTTGCGGTATTTGCGAAACAGATCCGCGGTCACAATGTTTACTCTTTCGTCCGTGCACTGGGCGGAGAGGATCGTGGCAATTAGTAACTCGAACGGGTTGGAATGAACCAGGCTGCACTCGGCGTTAGGATACTCGCGCTTGAGCAGACGAATAATCTTTCGCGTCTTCTGTTTTAGTTCTTCGAGGGAAAGCTTCCTAGGCACGGCAGCATCCTAACAAACGTGATCGATGAAAGACTATCGCTTAGACTTCGGACGCAGTCGGTTTCAAGTTGAGGTTTCACGCAAAGGCGCTAAGAAAGGAAGGACAGAAGGCGCAAAGAAGAAAACTCAGCGCCTTTGCGCCTTCTGCTTTTCATTTCTTACCGCCTTTGCGCGAAACTTCCTCGTGCGTTCTCGCTCATCTCCGGCCCTCAGCGATCTTTAACGCTTCCGGCAACTTACGCAGGCGCAACATCGCCAGGATTCCCAGCGCGGGACCGGGCGCCAGGGCCATGAATGCATAGCGCCAGCCCACGGCCCTTTCCAGAGAAGGAATCAGCTGAATCGAAATCGTGGTCAGCAGAAAGCCAAGGCTGGTCTGAAGCGTTAACGCCGTGCCCATGTATTGCGGGTTGCCGAGTTCGGTCACGCAGGTAGAAAACTGCGCCGAGTCGGCCACCACGCTGGCACCCCAGATCGCTGCCACGATCAAAAGCAACAATGGATGCGCGCCAAAGAACAGGCCTACGATCAAACAGCAACTGCCGCTAATACCCATGGCCCACGAAGTCACCAAAGTACGGCCCAGACGATCCGCCAGCAGGCCGGCAATGACGCAGCCGGCTGCTCCACTACCGATTACCAAAAATGAACCGACTTCCGCCCAGGTGGGATCGCTGCCCCGCAACGAGAGGCTGGCGCGAATCATCACCGGGATCCAGGTCCACATCGCATAGAGTTCCCACATGTGCCCGAAATAACCGAAGCTGGCCAGCCGCACGCCGCGATTGCTGAAAACCCGGCCCACTTGCTTCCAGTCAAACCTGGCCGCGGGCAGCGCATAAGGACCGTCGCGGAGAAACAAGAGAACTATTAGTCCACCCAGCACCGCCAGCAGCGACGCTCCCACCACGTTGTATCGCCAGTTCGAACTACCGATGGCATTGATCAGGTAAGGAGCGGCCTTACCCAGGGTGAGGGCGCCGACCAGTATGCCCAGGGCCATTCCCCGGCCGCGCCGAAACCATGTCGCCATGATCTTCATGGCCGGTGGATAGACGCCCGCGAGAAACATTCCGGTTAGAAATCTCAGGGCGATGGCCGGCTTCGGACCGGCGGCATACATTCCGAAAATTCCGTTCGCCAGCGCGCCGGCCAGCGCGGTAAGGGCGAAGAGGTAACGTGAGCGGAGAATGTCAGGCAGGTTAAAGATCGCGCTGAGCAGCGTGCCGCACACAAACCCAATCTGCACCGCGAGGGTCAGCCAGTTGGCGGCAGCCTCACTCAGTTGCCATTCAATGCGAAGGGCCGGCACGACCGCCGATCCACTAAACCACAGGGACATGCCCAGTAGTTCAGCAATGGCAAGCAGGGTCAGGGCCCGCCAGCGAGATGACGATTCGATGTGGTTGCTTGCAGGGTTTGAAGATGAGTTCAAGTTGGTAAGCGCCAACTATTTGGAGTGCGGTGGCAAGCGCAGCGCGACACCGCTTTGGATTCTCTAAGCATCTGAGATCTCAGATTTGCAATAATTTGAAATCTCAAATC
>JBDTOI010000235.1:0-5843 GCA_039933315.1 Pyrinomonadaceae bacterium | reverse complement strand
TTTCGTAGTCATTTCGGATTCGCCCATCTGAAACTATCTTAGGCGCAAGACAAGTCACCGGCAAGTCTCTTATCAGACGGCCGAAGTTGGTACGATGCAAGTGTTGTTGTATCCGTTGGGCTAGGCCACCGCCGTTGCGCCAAGCATCTCGCTCAAAGGCGTGTACTCCCGCTGTTGAGCCACGGCCACAGCCTCATACGTCAATTTTCCGGCATAGGTATTAACGCCTGCCCTCAAGCCCTCGTCACTAGCGATGGCGTTGATGAAGCCCTTGTTGGCAAGTCTCAGTGCGTAAGGCAGGGTTGCGTTAGTTAGAGCGAAGGTCGAAGTGCGTGGCACTGCGCCCGGCATGTTCGCCACGCAGTAGTGCAGTACGTCTTCGACATAGTAGGTGGGATTGGAATGTGTCGTGGGATGCGTGGTCTCAATGCAGCCGCCCTGATCGACCGCAACGTCCACGATCACCGCACCGCGGGGCACGTCTTTCAACATGCCGCGTGTTACCAGTTTGGGAGCCGCTCCGCCAGGAACCAGGACCGCGCCGACGATCAAGTCTGCGGTCGAGATAGCATCCTGAATCATGTACGCATTCGACGCCAGGGTGGAAATCTTGGACAGGAAAATGTCGTCCAGCTCGCGCAGGCGATCCAGGTTGTTGTCGATGATGGTGACATGCGCGCCCATCCCTACAGCAATCTTGGCCGCGTTTGTGCCTACTACACCGCCGCCGATGATCACCACCCGCGCAGCAGGCACGCCGGGAACACCGCCCAGCAAAACCCCGCCGCCGCCACTCATTTTCTCCAGGTAATGCGCGCCTACCTGGATGGCCATGCGACCCGCGACTTCCGACATGGGAGTCAGCAGCGGTAAAGCTCCGCGCCGATCTGTGATTGTCTCGTAGGCGATGCCGGTGACTTTTCGTTTGAGCAATTGCTCCGTCAGTTCGTAGTCAGGAGCAAGGTGCAGGTAAGTGAAAAGCAACTGGCCCTCGCGCATGCGCGGATACTCGGGCGCGATGGGCTCTTTTACTTTTACGTTCATTTCACCCTGCGCCCAGACCTCGTCAGCTGTTTGCAGGATGGTGGCGCCGGCGCGCTGGTAAAGGCTGTCTGTGAACCCCGAGCCGTCGCCGGCGTTGCGTTCAACCACCACCTTATGTCCGGAGTCGGTCAACGCGCGCACTCCGGCGGGCGTCAAGCCGACTCGATACTCGTTGTCTTTGATCTCTTTGGGCAGTCCGACAATCATTCTTTCGCTCCAACCGGGGCTAGTTGTTAAGCCGACCTGATATTTGAAAACTACTGGGGTTCTTCCACGTCGATCTGGGCTCGCTGCAGCTTACCGCTGTAATCGACATAGACTGATTTCCACTCCGAGAAAATATCGAGGACCTGCGTTCCCGCTTCCCGATGCCCGTTGCCGGTACCCTTGGTACCGCCAAAGGGAAGGTGAACTTCCGCGCCAATGGTCGAGGAGTTGACGTAGAAGATACCCGTGTAAGTTTCGTTCATCGCATGCAGGGCCCGATTCACATCCTGCGTATAAATGGCCGCCGACAATCCATAACGAACGCCATTGGCGATCTCGATCGCCTCTTCCAATGAACGGGTGGGAATTACCGCCGTAACGGGTCCGAAGATCTCTTCCTGAGCAATTCTCATGTCCGGCGCCACATCGGTGAAAACGGTAGGCTCAATGAAGAAGCCATTTGCGTATTCGCCTTTCGTCAGGCGATTGCCGCCGCAGGCTAATTTGGCCCGGTCTTCGCGCTGTCCTATTTCTATGTATCCGAGAATCTTGCGCACTGCCTCCTCGTTAATGACGGGTCCCATGTCGATGTTGGATTGAGCGCCGTTCCCTACCCTCAAGCCCTGGGCTCGCGCAACGAGTTTCCGCGCAAATTGCCTGTACACTTTTTTGTGAACTATTAGCCGTGACGAAGCGGTGCAACGTTGGCCGGAAGTCCCAAAGGCCCCCCAGACCGCACCCTCCACCGCCAGGTCGATGTCGGCATCTTCCATGACGATGATCGCGTTCTTGCCGCCCATCTCAAGGGAGCAGATCGCATTTCGTTCCGCGCAAGCGATAGCGACGGTGCGTCCGGTCTCTGTCGAACCGGTGAATGAAATCAGCCGCAGCGAAGGATGCTCGGTGATGGCGGCTCCCGCAGTTTCACCATACCCCGTCACGAGATTGACTACGCCCGGGGGCACTCCTGCCTCTGCGCAAGCAGCCACCAGGTTGTAGGTGGACAGCGGAGTGTCTTCGGCCGGCTTGATCACAACCGTGTTACCGCAAACCAACGCCGGGATTAATTTCCATGAAGGGATCGCCATAGGGAAGTTCCATGGCGTAATCAGGCCGCACAAACCGACCGGCTGGCGAACGCACATGGCAAGCTTGTTTGGCATTTCTGCCGGCGTCGTGAAGCCATGAAGGCGACGACCTTCGCCGGCAGTGTAGTAAGTGCAGTCGATCGCCTCCTGAACGTCTCCTCCCGCTTCTTTCAAGACCTTGCCCATCTCGCGCGTCATGTCGGCGGTGTAGCGCTCTTTATCGCGAATGAGAATCTCGCCGAGGCGGAAAAGTATTTCCGCGCGACGGGGCGCAGGCGTGCGCCGCCAGGGAGTGAAGGCTTCCAGCGCGGCCGCTACGGCGTTGTCAACGTCTTCTCTGGTGGAAATAGGAAAGCGGCCTATGACTTCGCGCACGTCGGCCGGATTAACATTTTCAAATGTTTCTCCGGACGCGCTCGGCAGCCATTTGCCACCAATGTAGTTTTGATAAGTTTGCGCCGTCGTGCGCGAGGTGCGCTTAACCTTACGTCGGGCGGTTGTTTTCGCGAGCGCCTTCTTAGCCTGGGCCATAATTGGGTGTCGGTCTCGAGTTTTGAGTTCTGTAATTTTGGTTGTGGTTCGGCTTCGCACCTCGAGTTAAGAAGGCGCGGCTAACCAGCAAGCAGACCAAAGGCTCAACATCCCCAACACCGGGCTTCCGTCACCGAACTCGAAACCCGAAACTCGAAACTCGAAACCCAAGCTCTTTTTACTGGTAACTAAACTGGACGATTCGTTGTCGCAGCCGATCCGATTCCTCATCGTAGCGCGTTAGGTTAAGGACGATGGCGTCACCGGGCTTGAGCCCGTTGAGAACGCGCTGAAAATCAGCCAGGGTTGTGACTGCAACCCGATTGATACGCGTAACCACTTCACGCTCCCGTACGGGGTTGGGACGAGCGTCGGCAGCGATACCGTTAGGATCGACTTCCTTAATATAGAGTCCCTTTACGCCAGCCAGGTGCTTATCGGTGATCAATTGCGGGGTCAGCTCGCCCAGCGTGATGCCCAGCCGCAAGGTATTCCCTTTTGGCGCCGGCTCTTTCTCTTTCGGCGGCTGCGATGTAGCCAGGGCGTTTGGCGCCAGTGACGCCGGGCGCTCACCCAGCACCACACTCACTGTGCGTTTTTCGAGCTTCCCATCGATGTCGCGCAGTAGCGTCATCGACGCGCTCTGTCCGACCGGCGTAGCGGCCACTCTGGCAATCAAATCCTGGGCAGATTGAATCGACTGGCCGTCGAATTCCACAATGACATCGTTCGCCTGCAAGCCGGCTCTACCCGCCGGGGTCTGCTGGCCATCGAGCTCGCGCTGCACGTCCATTACGATCGCGCCCTTCGTCTCAGCTAAACCATAGACGCGAGCAAACTCAGCGCGGACTGATTCAAGTGTAATCCCGAGGTAGCCGCGTTTGACCTTGCCCCCGGCGACAAGTTGGCGATAAACGAAGCCGGCTTCATTCGCGGGCAGGGCGAAACCGATGCCGTTGTAATCTCCCGTCGAAGTGGCGATCTGTGAATTCACTCCAATAACTTCGCCGCGCATGTTCACCAGTGGGCCACCACTATTTCCCCGATTGATGGCCGCATCAGTTTGCAGAAAACGTTGGAATGTTTGAAAGAATTGCGACTCGCGTTCCTTCTTGGAAATGATTCCGGCAGTGACTGTCTGTTCCAGACCAAAAGGCGAACCAATAGCCAGGACCCAGTCGCCTACCTGGGCGCCATTTGAGTCACCGAGCTTGACTGTGGGCAGGTCCCGGGTTGTCTCTACCTTTATAACCGCGAGATCTGTTTCGTGGTCGATACCGATCACCTGTCCGCGCAATTTTTCGCCGGACTGTAATCCGATGGTGATGCGCGTCGCGCCCTCTACCACATGCTCGTTGGTAAGAATGTATCCTTTCGGATCGACTATGAAGCCGCTGCCCACGCCGCGCGCCGGGCGTCGCGCCTGGCGACGAAACATGTCGAAGAGCGGATTGCCTGACGACTGATCTTCTTTGTCCTCGTTGTCCTTCTCGGCCACATCGCTGGCCGCGGTCAGGGTGTCAATATTTACTACGGCGGGTTCCACCCGTCTGGCAATTTCGGCAAAGGAAGCGGACAAAGCCTCTGGCGCGCGCGCAATCTGATTCTCGTTTTGCGCGACCGCGGGGCGTCCGGCGAGCATAGCGCCAACACCGACCCCGGTCACCAGGCAAGCGACTGCCAGCGCCGCAATCCACACTCGCAACTTCCGCAGCATGGTGCGCTCAGCATCACTTGTTTGTTCATTGATCAGCTCGAACATTGATCCACCGCCTTTGTAACAAAGAACCTACGTTGCGCGCTCTACATTCTCGCCACCTCTGGTGCGCTTCCAAGCCGAACGCAAGTTAGAAGGAGTCAAGTATAACGAAACAAATTGCGGGCGGCAAAGAATAGTCGCACTTTTTGATCGCGGAATGCGGGAGTGGGCGACTTCTCACTCAAGGCTGATGTCTGCGTCATCTGTATTAGCGCGCGATCCCCCTTTGCCCCGCCGTTGACTCAACTGCAGTTCGGAGACGATAACGCCAGCAATAACCGCGGCCGCGCCCACTGTAGCCCAGCCACCCAGCCACTGTCCCGACCCCCACCAGGCAATGGCGAAAGCTGTGGCGAAGATGGGTTCCAGGCTGAAAATGATGGCCGCGTGAGTAGCTGACATACGGGCCTGGCCCCAGGTCCAGAGGAGAAAGGTAACTACTGTGGCAACCACCGCAAGATAGACCAGCTGCCAGGCCACTGTGGTGGACCAAACCGGCCAACCAGATTCAAGCCTGATAATCGCCGGCAGCGAGGGCGATGAAGACATCGTTCCGATTACCCGCAACAGCAGCCAACCCAACACAAACATTGCGGCCGCGACCGAAATCTGCAGGACGGTCAACTGCTTCGCGTTCATCCGGCGCGCGTACACACTCAGAAAAGTCATGTGACTGGCAAAGAAGAAAGTCGCGACGAGGGTGTAGAGATCTCCCTGGTTAGCGACGATTGCTCCCCGCGGAGCCAGGATCAGCAGGCCCCCGAGCGAAGCCAGTATCACTCCGATCAGGTTCTCGAGATTTGGCCGCACCCGGAGAATGATCAGAGCGACGAACGGAACCAGAGGCGTAGTGAGACTGGTGATGAAGGCCGAGTTTGCCGGAGTGGTATAAACCTGACCCACCGCCTGGATCGCAAAGCCGCTTCCCATCAAGAGACCCAGCGTCACACCCGCCTGCCATTCGGCCCGGCGGGCGGCCAGAAGTTGTTTAGGGAAGACTGCGATTAGAACGAGCGCGGCCACTGCGAAGCGAACTGTGATGTAGGCGATCGGCGGCCAGTGCGAAAGAATGTCCTTGGCGATGACAAAAGTAGATCCCCAGATAAGCGTAGTGAGGACCAGAGCGGCATCAGCTGAGAGATTGGGTCTTAGACGCACAAGAAAGCAGTAGGTGTTTGTCAGAACCGCCTGCGGTAGCGGGCGGGCCCCTCGAT
>JBDTOI010000234.1:0-5848 GCA_039933315.1 Pyrinomonadaceae bacterium | reverse complement strand
AATCTCGCGCGCATCGTTTCCCAGGGTAGCCGAGGCGGCAACCCTGGGCTGGAGGACACAACCCCGTTGGGGTTCACAACCCCGTTGGGGTTCACAACCCCGTTGGGGTTCACAACCCATATGCTTACAAGCCCATTTGCTTGACAGGTTTGGGTTAAAGAACTAGTCTCTCTGCTCGAAAACGCAACTTCTTTGCTCGAGCTCCCAGAGCGTCCAAATCCGTGTGTTTGCTTTGCCGTTCTACGACCAAATAGAATTCTGAATCGTTTAGGTTTAGCTTGTCGGTTACGATGTTTTGACTCGCGGCTTTATTCCGAAAGGTGTGACTTAACTCGCACCGCCTTCCGCGATTTCCAGCTCTAAACCAACTAATGCTTCCGCTTAATAAACAGATTCCGGGAGTCGCCCTTTCTGATACCTACTCTTTAGGTGAGAATCCCGAACGCGTGTCCCACCAACAAACGATGGCCCTGCTCGCCCTCAGCCACACAGTGGTTGAGCACCGTCTGTATTCGGCCATGCTCGCGGAAATGCTGGCGGTCGGAACGCGCGTGGGGTCGTTTAGTACACGGCGTTTGATGAAGCTGACCGGCATCAACGGTTACAGCACCATTCGCCGCGGCCTGCTGGGCCTGCTGAACAAGCTCAGCATCGAACGTCAGAAAGTCGCAGGCGACAACGGCACCCCTCATCTGGCGACCGTCTATCTTATTTTTAGTCCCGAAGAAATCATGGCCCGCCGCCGCAGTGCCGGCCTCCCCGCCTACCCGCATGAGGTTCGGGATAACGAGGGCAGCATCCCCTTTGGCCGGGCAATCCAACGCGTTGTCGAAGTCAACAATCTGAGCCGCCGCGAGGCCCAGGTCGCCTTGTGCTGCGCCGACGGTCTCACGAATGCGCAGATTGGTACGAAATTGAGTGTCAGCGAGCAGACGGTGAAGTTTCACCTGCGAAATATCTTTTCCAAGTTCGGCGTCAAGCGCCGGACCGAACTGGTTTCCCGCTTACTTATGCAGGGCAGCACCGAAGCGGTGAAAGAGAAAGCGGGCGCAATGCACGGCGGGTAGATTACAGAATTTCGGATTTCGGATTTCGGATTTCCGCTGGCAAAAGCGCAAAGAGCCGAACGCGGGTTGTGGGTTGAAAATCAGGAGCCGCCTCGCTTAGAGGTTTCCCTTCGGGGTCGCGGCATGTCTTCAAGGTTTCGCAAATCTGAAGAGCGTGTCTGAGGCGGAAGTGTGTTTTGCAATCGTGAGCACCCGGTGAGTACGAAAAAAGACAAGAAAAAGAAGAAGAAGACCGCGCTGGTGATCTGTCGCGATCGGAAAGAGTTCTGGACCACACAGGCCCAGTTCTGGCAGTGGGTGAGGGAAGGCATCGTCGTCAAGACCGACGACAAGCCGCTAACGGGTTCCTTCAGTCGTGAGCACGAAGAGTTGATGGTGCTGGTGAGCAATACGGTGCTAAACCTGGCCCATCCAAATCATATGCGTGAAGCCCTGCTTTCGCGCCGCCTTGGTATATCGGGAAAGTAAAAAGTTATGAAGTTCAAACAATTCACTTTGATGGCTGCATTAATAATTGCGACTTGCCAGCTGGCGAGCGCTCAACAACCGGCGCCGGCAACACCGGCGCTGGCCAATCAGGGCGTAACCACCAAACCGGATGACCGTTACCGCATCGGTCCCGGCGACATACTGGACATACGCATACTCAATCGACCGCATCTGTCGCGCGAAGCCGTGCGCGTCGAAGGCAACGGCATGATCCGCATGCCGCTCATTGAAAACGAGCTCCAGGCTGCCTGCCGCACGGAAGGCGAACTGGGAAAAGCCATTGCTCAGGGCTATCTGAAGTTCTATCGCAATCCTCAGGTCGATGTTTTCATAAAGGAATACCACTCCAGGCAAGTGGCGATTATCGGAGCTGTGATCGAGCCGGCGCGCTTTGAGATGAAGCAGCGTTATCGCCTGCTGGATCTGTTGACATACGCGCGAGGCCCGTCGGACAAAGCCGGCCAGACCATCAATATCGTTCGTGGTCCAAAACTGGCGCTTTGCGAAAATGAATCGACGGCCCCGGAGGACATCTCAGACGCGCTGGTAACTTTGAGATTGAGTGACACGATGAGCGGGGTGGAGCGAGCGAACCCTTACGTGCGCGCGGGTGACATCATCACGATTCCGGAAGCGGACCAGGTTTATGTTATCGGCAACGTTTACACGCCCAAGACTTTGCCGTTGAAGGAACCGATGACCGTCTCGCGAGCAATCGCCATGGCGGGAGGCCCGCTACAGGATTCGAAAACCAGCCGCATTAAGGTACTGCGTCAGGAACTCGGTACGGGCGCCAAGACAGAGATCTATGTTGACCTGGGGGCCATCGCGAAAAAGCGCGCCGACGATCTGGCCCTGCTGCCCAACGACATCATTGAAGTGCCGACTTCCACCGGCAAGAGTTTGCTGCGCAGCCTTTTGGGATCAGTGGCCCCCTCAATCGCGCAGCTCCCGGTCAGAGTAATCCCGTAGAGAATTTCAGAATTCGGATTGCGGATTGCGGATTTGAATGTTTCCTACCGCGAAGCGGTTATGTCACAGAGCCCAGGGTTGCCGCGCTTCGTGGCTACCCTGGGGACCGAACAGACTAAATGCTCCAACCCCAACGGGGTTGTGCCAGCTTTGCAAGATTCCAGCAGGCAGACACAAGTTAGTTCCCGAATTTCTAAAACGCTCACGGCGAAAACAATGAAAGAGAAACGAGGAACGCAAAGATTTCCAACCCCAACGGGGTTGTGTCCATCTTGGCTCACGGTTCGTTTGGTATGAAACGCGACACAACCCCGGTTGGGGTTGAAATTGATCATTTGAAACGTTGACCCAGGGTAGCCGAGGGCGGCAACCCTGGGCTGGAGGACACAACCCCGTTGGGGTTGGAATCTTTTGTCTTGTCGTTCCCAGGGTAGCCGCGCAGCGCGGCAACCCTGGGCTCTGCGACATAACCGCTTCGCGGTATCAGAAACACGCCCTTCTTGATGTAAATCGAGTCCGGATTCGTAAGAACAATTATTTCTTGGAATTCGCAATCCGAAATCCGCAATCCGCAATCCGCAATTGAAATGGTGCTCTTAATGTTCGCCATTCAAAGTTCGACCCAGACCCATGCGATTGAGCGCTGATCAAGCGGCGGCAATACGCCAATGCGTGCAACGATTCGATTCCGAAGCGCAGGTGTTGCTCTTTGGTTCGCGCGCCGATGATGCGCGCCGGGGCGGTGACATCGACTTGTTGATTGTATCCCGGCGGATCAATCTGCGAGCGCAACTGCGGCTGCAAAGCAAACTGGAAGATATTCTCGGCCTGCAAAAAATCGATTTGACGATCGTAAGCGATGTTGAGAGCAGTCCCTTTGCCAAATTCGTGGCGGGAACAGGAGTTTACTTGTGAAGGCGGACGATCCTTTGCCGATTCTGATAAGCAACCTTGCGGACCTGACCAGGATGTCGGCATGGCTGGAAGAATCCTACAACCGCTGTCGCTTGATTGATGCCGGCCAGGTCCACAGTGCCGAACATGCGGAAGCGGTCGAGGCCTTTACCAGCCGGTTTGCTCGCACAATCGATCTGCTGGCCAACAAAGTTCTACGTGCCCTTGACCTGGTAGAGCTCGAACCCTCAGGTTCATTGCTGGACGTTCTTAACCGGGCCGAGGCGCGGGCCCTGGTAGATTCATCAGAGCGACTTAGAGAGATGAAGAATCTACGGAATACCGCGCACGATTACGTGGGAGAGAAATTGCCGGAAACTTTCGCGGCCTGCGTAGAGTTTGCGCCGCAACTCCTTGCAGTGGCCAAACGTGTCCAGGATTATTGCACGCGGTTTAGAAATCGATGACACAGTCGAACGCTCCTAACACCGAGCCGACCGTTAGCGCCAGTCCGGCCATCTCTTTATTTGTGATTCCGCAACCCTAAATCCGAAATCCACAATCATCAATCCGAAATCCGCAATCGAACGGTGACAACATGAACGAAATTCAAGATCTCGCCAAAAGGGTCCCCGGGCCCAATGACCTGGACCGGCCCGGCGACAACCTTTCGCGTCCCGCTTCCTACGGCTACGCCGCCAGCGAAGAGCATGACGTCCACCTGCTCGATTACTGGCGCGCCGTCCGCAAGCGACTCTGGCTCGTGATCGGCGTGACCGCGCTCATCACCTCGCTGGCGATGATCTACATGGCGCGCAAGCCTGACATCTATCAGGCCGAGGCCCGCGTGCAGGTCGATCAGGAGAACAACCCCGCCTACGCGACCGGCAAGAACACTCCTTACATCTACAGCCCGGCAAACGATCCAGCCTACTTCAACACGCAGTTGCAAATCCTGACCAGCCCCGGTCTTTTACGGCGCGTGGCCAAGACTCTCGACCTCGAACACAACCCGGTCGCTCTGCGGGGGCAATCGACTCGCCAGCGATCCACCTGGCAAAGCGTAGTATCGATGCTGGGTTTCGGTAGCAAACAAAGTGTCGAGCAAAAAAATAAACCGTTGGAGTTGCCTCTAACCAGCACCATGGCCCCGGCATCTACCACCGAGGACCTGGCCGAGGCAAAACGCCTGTCACCATTCGTGGGCGCAATCCAGGGCGGGCTGAAAGTGGATCCCGTTCGTGAAAATCGCGCCGGCTATTACAAAGAGACGCGCCTGATCGACCTCACCTACACGCACGGTGATCCGCAAGTGGCCGCGCGCGTTGTGAATGCAGTGGCCGACATCTTTGTCCGCGCGAACCTCGAGAAGAAGGGCGAAACTAACACGACCACCAGCGAGTTTCTGAATAAGCGCATTGCCGAGCTGCAATCGACGATTCGCACCGATGAAGAACGTCTGGTCGCCTACGCCAAGAACAATCAGATTCTTTCCCTCGACGCCAATCAGAACACGGTGGTCGAGCGACTGAACGGCCTGAATAAGCAACTCCTGGAAGCAGAGGTCGAACGCATCAAGGCCGAAGCTGAATACACCAAGGCCAAAATGCCGGGCGCCGCCGGGGCGCTGGCGGAAAACGATGCCAAGGGAATTGAGGAAACCGAATCCAAGCTGGCCGAGTTGAGACAAAAACGCGCGCTCTTACTGGTGGATGCAACTGAGCTGGCGCCCGAAGTGAAAGAGATCGATCAGCAAATCGCCGAGCTGAACAAGCACTTGACCGACACGCGCACCCGAACCACGAACACTCTTTTGACCAACCTGGAGACACGCTTCCGCGCATCCGCGGCGCGCGAAGAAGCCTTGCGCAAGTCCTACAACCAGCAGCGCGCCGAGACGCTGACGCAAAACGAAGCGGCCATCAACTACCGCATCATTCAGCAGGAGATTGAAACCAACAAGGGACTGCTCGATAGCCTTTTGCAACGTTCGAAAGAGAACGATGTAGTCCTGGCCGGGAGGCCAAACAACATCTCGGTGGTAGACCATGCTATAGCGCCTGATTATCCGGTTGGCCCGGCGCGAATGCGTGGGGTGATGCTGGCCTTTGTCCTGTCGCTGGCAATGGGCGTCGGGTTGGCACTGTTTCTGGAGTATCTCGATGACACGGTGCACTCGACTGATGAGGTCGAGCGTTTGTTGCACCTGCCCGCGCTGGCAGTAATTCCGGCGGTAGGCGGCACAGCGAAGCGCCGCCTGCTCTCAACTGGAAGGGCATTGCAAAAACGAAACGGCAACGGCAACGGGAGTGTCAATCCTGAGCTGTTAATGAACATCGATGGCCGATCGCCGCTGGCGGAAGCTTACCGCCAGTTGCGCACATCGATTCTGCTTTCCACGGCGGGACGGGCGCCGAAATCGTTGC
>JBDTOI010000233.1:0-5971 GCA_039933315.1 Pyrinomonadaceae bacterium | reverse complement strand
CCATACCCGGCAGAATCGCGATGTAAACTTCGGGGTGGCCAAAGAACCAGAACAGGTGCTGCCATAAAAGCGGCGAGCCGCCGGCGTGAAGAGGAAAGCGGGGATCGCCATTCAGCACGCCGTTCACGTATAGACCGGCCGGGATGAAAAAGCTTGTGCCCCCCACGCGATCGAGGAGCAGAAGGATGCCGCCGCCCAACAACACCGGAAACGAGAGCAAAGCCAGCACCGCTGTGGTGAACCAGGCCCAGCACGTCAGCGGCATGCGCATCAAAGACATGCCCCGCGTGCGCATATTCAGCAGCGTGGTGATGAAGTTCAGGGCCCCCAGCAGCGAACCGACGCAGAAAATAGCAATGCTGACTATCCAGAGGTTCATGCCGGCACCTTGTCCGGGCCCCGCGATTTTTCCCAGCGCGCTCAGGGGCGCATAACCTGTCCATCCCCCAATCGGGCCGACCGTCCCGCTGCCTCCGCCACCGAGCGCCTCGCCCAGGGCCCCGGCGCCGACAGTTGTGCTTCCCTCCACAAAGATGGCCGCGAGGATAACGATGAAGCCTACAAACGTGACCCAGAACGACATCATGTTGAGGAACGGAAACGCCATGTCGTCTGCGCCAATCTGTATCGGCAGAAAGTAGTTGCCAAAGCCCCCCTGCGGCGCCGTAGTCAAGACGAAAAAGACCATGATCGTTCCATGCATGGTCACGAGGGACAAATAGAACTCAGGGCTGATGATGCCGCCGGGGGCGCCGGTGGGAAAGAGCGTGCCCAGGATGGGCCATTTCGTTCCCGGCCAGCTAAGATTCAAACGCATCAGGATCGACATCGCCATTCCCACGACTACCGCGGTCAACGCCAGCATGATGTACTGGATGCCGATCACCTTGTGGTCCAGGCTGAAAATGTATTTGCGTATGAATCCCTGCGGCGCTGGGTGCCGGTGTACCGCCTCATGTGTGACTTCTGCCATCGCGTTCTCCTCGACTTAGCTCCGGTGAGCGAGACTCAGTATTTGGGAAGCTGATACTTGTTGAGCAACTCCTCTTTCCTGGCCTGAAACGCGTCCTGCGGCAAGGCCACCAGGGCACGAAATTCATCGTCAGGAAGCGCCAGCATGTAGGATTTCATCTTGTAGTGATTCATGCCACAAAGCTCGGCGCACGCCAGTTCATATTTCCCTGCCGTAGTAACCGTGAAGTGAACAGGGATCGTCATACCCGGAACCAGGTCCTGCTTAAAGCGCAGTTGCGGCACCCAGATGTTATGGGTCACATCTTTGGAGCGCAGGAGCAACTCCACCGGACGGCCCACGGGTACGACCAGGGTCGCGATCTGGGAATCATCTTTCGCGTCCGCATCGGCCCGATCGAGCCCTACGAAGTTTTGATCGTCGTCGTTGATGAGTGACGAGTCGGTGCGGCCAAACTTGCCGTCGTTGCCGGCGTAATGAAAGGTCCAGGCAAACTGTTGCGCAACGACGCGGACTTGAAATGACCCGGCCGGTGCCTGGTTCAGATGAAGCGAAGCCCACACCTGCTGGCCCATCACGGCGAGTCCGATGAAGATGACCGCGGTCACCACCGTCCACACCACCTCCAGGCGGTTGTTGCCGTGCGTGTAGAGGGCCCGGTCGGCGGTAGCTGTTTCGCGATACTTCCAAACCATCCAGCCGAGGCCGACCTGCGCGGCGGTAAAGGCCACGCCGACCACGATGATAGTGATCAAGAACTGCCGATCGACGGCCGGTGCGTGTTCGGTAATACCCTTGGGAAACCACCAGTGGCCGCCGACGAACAGATACACCGAAGCCAGAGCCAGGAGCCAAATAACTACGCCTAGAGCACGTCCCATCGAGTGTCTCCTTTTAGTGGCACAGACTTCAGTCTGTGGCCGTCTGCAAAGGAACCATCACAGACTGAAGTCTGTGCCACCAGTTATCTATCCAGGACCATGAGTCCAAACAAAAGTGGAAGATAAATCACCGAAGCCAATAAAAGCTGGCGCGCGTGCTGGTTGGATTTTGAAAGCGCTGCGCGCACGCTGCTCGCAAGAAACAGAATCCCCAACACCAGCGCTCCGTAAAAGTAAGCCCGGCCGGATAAGCCCAACATGGTAGGCAACAAGCTCACGGGCAAGAGCATAATCGTGTACAAAACTATCTGCTGTCCGGTGACGCGGCCGTCCGGCTCGACCACCGGCAACATAAGTATTCCCGCCCGGCCGTAATCTTCGCGATACATCCAGGCGATGGCGAGAAAATGCGGGAACTGCCAGAGAAACAGTATGGCGAACAGCACCCAGGCTGAGACATCCAATTCCCCTCGAGCTGCCGCCCACCCGATCAAAGGCGGCACCGCGCCCGGGAAAGCACCGGCCACGGTGGATAGAGACGTTCTGGTTTTCAGCGGCGTGTAAACGAACAGATAGCCGGCAATAACGGAAAGCCCCAGCAACGCTGTCAGAGGATTAACCAACACCGCGAGATAAATTTCAGCCAGAACTACCAGTGCACCGCCGAAAAGGAGCGCTTCATAAGGAGCGAGTTTTCCCGTCGGCAACGGTCGCATCGCGGTGCGCCGCATGAGCGCATCGAGATCGCGTTCCATGTACTGGTTCAAGGTGGAAACACCAGAGGCCAGCAGCGCAATTCCCAGCATGGAAACCCAGAGCAAACGATAGTTGACGCCGCCCGGCGAGCCGAGGCAAAAGCCCGCCGCCGCAGTAAGAACAATTAAGAAGGTTATCCGTGGTTTGGTGAGCTCGAGGTAGGCGGAGAAACGCCGGCCGGACGTCAAAGGCTGGGCCCGCACTTCGCCGATGGTGCTCGAATCAAGTTCTATGGCTACAGTTTTCATGAATACAAACCAAAATGATGCAAACTTACCTGATGGAGCAAAGGACTTTCGATATTTGCCGTTCGACGCGTAGCGTCGGAATGATTTTAGCCCGGCGTTTCAACGCCGGGGATCAGCGTGATGTCTGTACTCGTCGCGTAGCGACGATTGAATCTCCTCAAAGTGTTTTGTTTCACGCGTCGCTACGCGACGGGGACACCAAACCTAATTCTTTCCCGGCCTTGAAAGGCCGGGCTAAATTCATGCCGACGCTACGCGCCGGAAGGGCTTGGCAAACTCAGAGGCCGAATCCGGCGCCCGCAACACCTGAAAAGATCGTAGCGTTAATACGATTGTCGAAGCGAAGACCAGCGCGCCACAGGCGACATGGGCCACGGTGATCGCCACCATAGGATTCAACGGCTGGGGATCGTTGGGTGACCATTCGCGCGTGATATAGGCGGCCACTCCCAGCAATAGCTGCAAGCCAAGCAGCAGCATCGCCACGTTTGCCGGCCGCCTGAGATAAGTCAGATCCGCGTGCCGGCGTGAAAGAACCAGGAAGACGCTGACTAAGATCGCAGTCACCAACACCGCGCCCGTCACATGGGCCAACACCAGGGACGTCGGCAGATGCTGGTCCCAGGTGGCCGAGTGACGCAGCGTAGCTCCCAGCACCAACTGCCCCAGAATCATGACGCCTGCAGTCGTACAGAGGTGGCGCAGCGAAAACCTTCCGGTTTCCTCCACTCGCGTCCGCGGCGTGCCCCAACCAGGAGACGTGAACACGCTCAGGCTCACCATGGTGCAAAAAAAGATCTGCGCAAGCGTGGCATGCGCGCTCGAAACCCAGAGCGGCAACAAAAGCTTTACTGTCAGTCCGCCCAGCAGTCCCTGTGCAACTACCAGGACGAACGCCACGAACCCCAGCCACCGCACCCAACGCCTGGGCTCGCTTTTATACAAATAGAAATTTAGCGCAATCGTCAGCGCGCCAACACTGGTGGCAATCAAACGATGGCCATGTTCCCAGAAAAGATTCCCCACCATCCGGGGAAACACCTGGCCGAAGGACAAAGGCCAATCGGGAGCCGCCAAGCCCGCATCATGGCTGGTGACGAGCGCGCCGGCGACGATCAAGACGAAGGTCGCGCCCGTCACTAGCAAGGTAAAGCGGTGAAGACCCTTTGACATTTCCGATTGCCGATTGCCGATTGCCGATTTGGTCGATGCTTAGAAAGTACTAAACGAGCATCACCGAAGAGCCGCCTCGCGCCAAGCAATGCCGCAGCATCGAAAACAAATTGGCAATCGGCAATGCTTTTTAGTGCCGCCCCAGCATCGGAAACTCAACTGCCGGCATGACCTTGATGGCGCCGGGTTGAGAATTGCTTGCCGTCGGACCGGCGTCAAAAGTGAAATCGGCCGTTACAGCTCCGTTCGCGGCGACGGTCACCTCCATCTTGTGCTCAGTCCCGTTCGGGGTTGGTTTTTCCTGCCATGCCGCGACGGTGTACTTGCCTGGCGGCACGCCCTTAATCGTAAACGAACCATCGGTGCCGCTAACTGCGAAGAATGGGTGTTTCAGCACGCCCACGTACGACTTCATCCAGGGATGCTGATTGCATTTCACCGGCACCACGACCTCGGCCCGGTTGAAGGTCTGTTCGATCGGAGCGGCATTGGCGGCCTGCGACTGGTTCCACTCCTTGTTGATCTTAGGTTGCGGGTGGATATTGTGCGTCGTCGGATCGCTGTTCGTGATGCTGATCTTCTGGTTGGCCATCACGCCGAGCACGTGCGGCCTGTAGTGACAGCCATGCTGGTCAAGAACGGCTGCAGTACTCGGCACCGCAAATGTGAAATCCGCGATCTTCTTTCCATCAGCGGTAGTCCCATCCTTGATATACACAAAAACGTTGGCCAGCTTGCCATCGGCTACCACCGTGTCTTCGGTGGTCAGGTTGGGGTTGGCCTTGGCACAGGCCGGATCAGCCGAGGTGTCAACCTTCTTGGGCTCGGGCGCCGTGCCATTGAAGGCAATCTTTCCCGTAATCGAGCCCTCATCACCTTTCGATTTATATTCCGTACCGCCACCCGCAGGCGTACCGCCGGCCGTGGTCTCATCCTTGGCGCCGCCGCAGGCAAACATTAACGACAGCAAAGCCGCCGCCACAGACATTGCAAGCCAGAAGCTTGCGCGTTTCTTCAACATGGGTAGTCCTCCGTAACTAAAATGAATTCGATTCAGTGTAATTTTCTACGGCCTAATATAGTCCTGGCCGTGAGATGAAGCCAGCGTGTACGCCCTCGGTCGGACATCCCAAGCCAGCACGCGGCGACCGTTCGAGCCATTGCTGTTACGGCCGACTTTTTGCTCACCTGATTCTGTTTTCGCCGGCGCCCCGGCTACCGGCGCGGGCGAGGTTGAAAGCAAGCGCCTTTGCTCATCCGGTGTCAGCATTAACATGTAACGCACCAGCAGCCGCGCGTGATCTTTGTGGTAGTCGTTGATCGCGGCAGGCGGATTCGGCAGATTCACTATCCAGCGGTCGCCCTCCTTCCTGAATAGCGAGCTGGGCATTGCCGTCCCCGGACTAATCTGGGCCGGGTCCAGCAGCCAGCGAAATGTCCAGTCGGGCTTCAGGCGCTCGCCGGACAAAAGGAAGTTGGGGGCGATGGCGGTCTTGTCATGTGCAGGGTCGCCGGTGATGTGACACTTCAAACAAGGCGTTCCCGAAGTAAACATCTGCCGCGCGATCTGGCGCTCCTGTTCAGAGAGCGGTTCCAGTTCTTCCGGAATGTATGGTTGTTGCTGGGATGACACCGCCATGAAGAACCGCACCAATGTTTGCAATTCATTGGGCGAGAAATTGAACGTTGGCATGCGGGCTTGCAGGTATGGCCGCACGCCATTTCGATTCGCGCCCGGTTGCGGTTTGAAATGTCCGCCCGTCGCAGGGGCAGCGCCATTAGTGTTGCCGGCGCCGTTAGCTGGCTTTTGCGCGCCAGCGGCTGCGGTAGCCGGTGATGAAGTCGCTGATGGAGCAGCTGGCGTCGAGGTGGCAGGCGCGGGAGCAACCGGCCCCGGACCCGCCTGACCTGGAGCCGCCTGGCCCTTTTGATCACTCAAA
>JBDTOI010000232.1:0-5971 GCA_039933315.1 Pyrinomonadaceae bacterium | reverse complement strand
GTGGCAGAGGCGCTGGAACAGGTAATGCCCTACCGCCCTCAGTGAAACAAAGGTAAGATTCATGTCCATGTCCATCCTGATAGCTGAAGACAACGTGGCCCAACGGGCATATCTACGCGAAGTGCTGGAGCGCGAGTTTCCGGCACACATGCCCGTGCTCGAGGCCGGTGATGGCGAGGAAACCGTCAGGCTGGCGCTGGAAAACAAACCTGACGTTTCCATTCTCGACATACAGATGCCGAAGCTCTCCGGCGTAAAGGCGGCACGCGCAATCTGGCGCGACTTTCCCACGGCCCGCATTATCTTCTGGACCCAGTTTCCGCACGAGATTTACATCAACGAGATTCGCAAGATCGTGAAGTCGGTCGATCCGCCTCCGGCCTACGGTTTTATTCATAAGAACAATCCCGAATCGCGTTTCCTGCGTTTCGTGGCCGCTGTGCTCGAAGATGGAGCGGACATGATCGATCCCGCATTCAAAGATTCATTCAAGCGCCCGCTGTTGACTGAGTTTGAAGCCGAAGCTCTTTACTATCTGGCGCTGGGTCTTTCCAACTGGGCCATCGCGCGAAAATGTAGTCTCAGCTTGCGTGGAGTGGAAAGCCGCCTGGCCACTCTTTACGAGAAACTTTTTGTCTCTACCGCTGAGGGAACGCCGCACGAAGCGTACGACAAGCTGGCCTACAACGTGCGCACCCGCGCCTTCTTTGAAGCGTTGCGCCGGGGCCTGCTGAACAACGATGAACTGGAAAAGGCGGCGGCGGAGCTGGACGCCTGGATTGAGCGCGACCAGAAGAAGTATCTCGAAGAGCAGAAACGGGAAGCAAAGAAGCGTTAGGGCTGCGCGCAAAGAGTCGCCGGCAGCTTCCGACGCGGACGATTGAGAACGTCCAAGATCGGCATTGGTTCGTGTTACTTCGTGAGATTTCGTGTATTTCGTGGATCGTTCGCTTTGGGTTTCGGAGCCATACGATCCACGAAATCACACTAAACTAAATCAACGAACACGAAATAAGAGTTTTTGTGCAAAGCCAGGCGAGCGTGTCGGGTGTTGGGTCAGTACCACTCGCAATAGCGAGTGGGTTGTCTTGTCGATGTGAGCTTCAATACTAAATCATCGAAATCCCGACCGCTTAGCGGCTGGGTTGCCGCGCACTGCGGTAAGGCTGCGGCTCCGGACATACGCAAACTAACAGTTTGCGTTACATTCCTTCTGCTTGCTGCCTTCTGCCTACTGCCTACTGCTTTTCGTTCATTCGCGCAAAACGAAATCCCTGTAGCTACACCGTCGCCATCCCCTTCGCCATCACCGTCCCCTTCTCCTTCCCCCACGCCCCCGCCAAATCTGCATCAATGGGGCGCGGTAACTTCGTTTCACGGGCTGCCCTCCGATCGCACGCATGCTATCGCGCAAACCGAATTTGGTATCACATGGTTTGCCACCGACGGCGGACTGGCGCGCTATGACGGGCGGCGCACAAATTCGATCTCCGGTGAAGGCCTGCCGGCGGGGCGCGTGCTGGCGTTGCAAACAGGTGATGATGGCTCGCTCTGGGTGGGAACTGACAACGGCGCGGCGCGGCTGGCCAATGGCAAGTTTGAGCCGGTCAACGAAACTGCCGGCAAAGTAATTACCGCGATCGTCAGACCGCAAACAGGTCGAATCATTATGGCCAGCGAAAGCGGCGTCATCTTTGATTGCCTGGTAAGACCCGATCGGTCCCTTGCCATACGCGTTATTCCCGATCAGCCGCTGCAATCCGCCGACGTCGATCACCCTGGCCCTTTGAAGATTACGAGCGTGGCTATGGTGGGCGATCAGCTTTATGTTGGCACCCAAAGCCGCGGCCTGCTGTTAATTGAAAACGGCGAGGCAAAGGAAGTTGCGGGCAAACCTCGCAACTTCTTCATCAACGCACTGGAGACCGACGGACAAGGGCGCCTTTGGGCGGGCGCGCGCGGTCGCGGTGAGGAGAGTGGCTTAATGGATATCACCCAGCCACTCACACCTGCCAAAGCCCGCGGCGGCACAGGCACAGTAACGGCGATCGCCCGCGGGGCACACGACGATATTTGGATCGCCACGGACAACCGTGGGGCGTTTCATTTTCTCAACGGAAAACTGACCGAGCATTTCACTTTCGAGGAAACGGGGGGCGCGCTTCGTTCCGATCATATCTTCGGAGTCTTCGTGGATGCGGAAGAGGTTGTGTGGTTTGCCACCGACAAAGGCGTCTGCCGCTATGACCCGCATGCGACGCGAACGGAAAACATTTCCGACGATGCCGCTACAAACTATGTTCGCGCCCTGTGGCGCACATCAGGGGACCAGGTGCTGGCCGGGACAAACTCCGGCTTGTTCTTTTCCCAGGCAACCAGCAGCAAGTGGAGCGGCATTCCTGAGCTCGGACGCAGAATCATCTACGCGATCCACGAGGACAACAACGGACGCGTTCTGGTGGCGACAGCCGGCGGGCTCTTTGGTTCACAGTCCCCCGCCACGGCAAGCGATTTCAGTTTCCAGCGAATCGGAAATGGGGACAGGCTGCCACAGGGTGACAGCGTACGGGGTATAGCGAATACCGGCGGCACCACCTACATCGCCACATACGGTTACGGCGTGGAGAAACTTGAGGGCGCCAAACGATCGCTGGTCTGGCCCGCCCCTGATGCCGATGATCGGCGGCGTGAAGTCGTGAGCTTGAGCGGCGACGCGGCGGGACGTCTGCTAATCGGGACGGCCAATGCGGGACTGTTTTTCTTTGATGGCAAACAGACGGTTACGGAAAGAGGGTTGGACCCTTTGAAGAACGAGACTATCTGGTCAACCGTCACCGATGGCAAGGGCCTCTGGCTCGCGACTGGCCGCGGACTCTACTTTTATCAATCGGACCAGCTAAAAGAGATCGCCGGCGGCACCAGCGCCCGCAGCATCTTTCTCAACGCCGGCAGCCCGGGCCAAGTCTGGTGCGCTACGGTCGGCGGCGGTCTGCTGCGAGTGACACTGGACGATCAATTCGGGGCGATTGTTTCCCGCCTCGATGTGGAGCAGGGCCTGCCCTCGCAGAGGGTTTTCGCGGTACTGGCGGTGAAGGACAAGGATGGTGGCGAAAGTGTTATTGCCGGTACGAATCGGGGAGTGGTCCGTTACGAACCGGGCCGCATCACCCCGACGGTGCTGCCGGCCCGTGTGATTAGTCAGCGAATTCACCAGGCTGCCGAACTGGGTGCCGGTTTACAACTCGAGTATCCGCAGAATAGTCTACTGCTCGACGTCACAGCCATCAGCAGCCGGACCTTCCCCGAGCAGTTTCAATATGCCTTTGCGCTCTATGACAGCGCCGGCAAGATAATCAGAGAAAAACTTTCGCGCGATTCCCAGTTTGCGATGGAAGGGTTGCAGCCCGGCAAGTATCGGGTAGTGGCCCGGGCGTTCACCAAGGACTTGCTCCCCGCCACGCCACTCAGATTTGAGTTCACTGTCGCTGGGGCGCCCTTTCCCTGGACCACGACCGCGCTGGCCGTCTTGCTGCTGCTGGCGCTGATTGCGCTGACCTGGGCAGCCTTCGAACACCGGCGCATCGTGAGCACCAGCGCAGCCCTCGCGGGAGCGAATCGCGAGTTGGCCGACGCCCGCCTGCAACTGGCTAATGAAACTGAAGCAGAGCGCCGTCGGATCGCTCGCGATCTGCACGACCAGACTCTGGCGGACTTGCGCAATTTGATGTTGTCAGTGGACCAGCTGCCACTGTCAGCGAACGGAGGAAACTCAGCCGGCGATGGCCGCAAAAGAGAAATCACGCGGCAAGCCCCTGCACCGGGAGATCGCTCCGCCGCCACAGTTCCCGCCGAACTGCGCGCCGAAATTGAATCGATCTCGCAAGAAGTTCGTCGCATCTGTGAAGATCTAAGTCCGTCCGTACTACAAAATGTCGGGTTTGCTGCCGCGCTGGAATTTGCCTTGGCCCATGCCGTCGAGCATGCGGCGCCTGACTGCAAGTTTGAATATGAGTTTATCTGCGAAGAATCGTTCGACGAGATGGTAAAGCTGCCGCCCAGCGTGCAGATACAGATCTATCGCATCGCGCAGGAAGCGTTGAACAACATCTGCCGTCACGCCGGGGCCCGTCACGTCAGGATGATCGTTGGTGTAACCGACGCGGGTACGTTCGAATTGCAGATTGAAGACGACGGACACGGCTTTGACCCAAAAGAGACGAAGAAGAAGCCCGGGCGCGGCGTAGCAAACATACGGGCGCGCGCCAGCATGATCGATGCGGAGGTGTCCTGGGCGCGGCGCGATGGTGGTGGCACTGTGTTTAAATTAAATAAGACCCAAGCAGAAGCCCGACCGTCAGGGAGGGCTCCTTCTGGACACACTTGAAGCTTCGAGCCGGCTTTGCACAAAAAGGTACTGGCCGGTTCGGTGCGAACAGAAGAACTACCAGGATCAGCATTGGTTTGTGTTGCTTCGGGAGATTTCGTGTCATTTGGTGGATCGTGTGCTTAGGATTCGGAGGCGCATCCACTAACTCACACTAAACTCCACGAACGAACACGAAATAAGATTCTCTGTGCAAAACCGCATTCTGATATGACAATCGATCCGGGCATCCTGCGAATCAGCTACGAAGTGCAATCTGCGCTGGCGACAGATAAACCTGTGGTCGTGCTGGAATCAACCGTGATCGCGCATGGGCTGCCGCGGCCGCAAAACCTGGAAACCGCGCTGCGGCTTGAACAGATCGTGCGCGAGCAGGGCGCGGTGCCGGCAACGATCGCAATTCTTGAGGGCAAGCTCTGCGTTGGATTGGATCAGGACCAGCTGAAGCAGATCGCGCAAAGCGATGACATAAAGAAGATCAGCACTCGCGATCTTGCAATTGCAGTTTCCAATAGGTGGGACGGAGCAACCACGGTGGCCACGACGATGTGGATTGCCCATCGGGCAGGCCTCAAAGTCTTCTCGACTGGTGGAATTGGCGGCGTGCACCGGGGCTTACTTCCGGACATCTCCGCTGACTTGCCGGAGCTGGCGCGCACGCCCATGGTGGTTGTTTGCTCCGGGGCGAAAATCGTCCTGGATTTGGCTGCCACCCGCGAGTGGCTTGAGACACATGGGATCACCGTCGTTGGTTATCAATGCGACGAGCTGCCGGCGTTTTATTCGCGCAGCAGCGGGCTGCCAATAGATATCCGCGGCGATTCGCCTGCCGACATAGTCTCGCTGGTTAAGGCGCAAGGCGCGCTCGGCTCGCTGGCCGCTCTGCTCGTCACCGTGCCAATTCCCGCGGAGGCAGAGGTTGAGGCAGCAGCTTTGCAGAAGCTGCTGGACGAGGCACTGGCTGAAGCGGAACACTCAGGCATCGGCGGGCGAGACCTGACTCCGTTTCTACTGTCACGCCTGGCCCAACAAAGCGAGGGCGCAACCCTGCGCGCCAACATTGCGCTGCTTGAGAACAACGCGCGCGTAGCAGCAGAAATCGCAATGGCGCTTTAAGATTCGGGAAACCATGTTTTTGTGATTCAAGTTGGGGTTTTTAGGGGGGTGGCACTCCGTGGCCACCCCTTGTTTGCGTAGTCTCTGCGGAAAGAGGGGCGGCCACGGAGTGCCGCCCCTACAACTATTTATGAAGTCACTGCTGACTACGCGGTCACCTGTGGCTGTGTTAAGCTAGCGCCCCGCTATTCGTAGAAAAATTTATGGAGGAGTCTCATGGCTGACGACGATAAAGAAAAGTGCAGGAATGCGCCCTGCTCTTGCCCGCCACAACCGGATGGCAAGTATTGCAGCGCTTCGTGTGAAGGCACTGGGAAGTTGATCGAATTGGACTGCGACTGCGGCCATCCCGAGTGCGCCGGCAACTTCTAATGTAGGGGCGTCACTCCGTGGGCGCCCCCTCTTTGATCCGATCAGGGCGCGTCCCTTCGTGGGAGGTTCTTCTATCAAAAGAGGGGCGCCCACGGAGTG
>JBDTOI010000231.1:0-6004 GCA_039933315.1 Pyrinomonadaceae bacterium | reverse complement strand
AGCTTGGGAACTCTCAAGGTGGGACGTTACGGGTAGTATCGTTGCTGAGTGTTTGCGAATCGCGACGACAAGCTAAAGCATGTCGGACATTGATCCCAAGGGGAGAGGGGAATGCACGAGAGACTACTGTGGTACTGCCGCGGTTATGGGTTTCAGGCTGTGCTCGCTTAGGAGTTTGTTGAAGGCTTCTACGTCTTTGCTCAGGATCTGATCGAGGGTTTTGCGATGTGTTGATAACTGGGTTTTGAAGAGGGCCTGGACTTCGCGGTGTTGGGTGGTTGGGGGGAAGTCGGCGCTGGCGATTCCGTTGGCAAGGTAGTTGAGTTTGGTTATTAGTTTTGGGGGCCAGCGGACTGTGTCCTGGCCCTGGCCGGTTAGTTTGCGTTGGATTAGATCTTCTTCGAGGGCGATTAGTTTTTGGTCGAGGTCCTTGGCGGCTCTAATGATTGTGGCGTCTTGCGACCTGACTGCTACGGCGGATACAGGCTGCGCTGTGTTGATCGCGGTGGTTGATGCTGACGGGGCGGTGTTGGGAGTTGAGGGCCCGCCCGCTACCGCAGGCGGTTCTGACATGGCCGGTGCTGACCCAGTTAGCTTGGCGAGTTGGCTGCGGAGCCATTCGATTTGGTTGACCATCTCGGAGGCGGATTCGAGGTCGGTGCGCACGTCCTGCAACAGCGCGACCTGGGTTTGGATGTCGGATTCGGTGCCGGCGGAGTTGGGATCTTTCTTTACTATTAATTTTTGCGTGAGCGTTTGGGTCGGCTGTGATGCGCCCGACTCGGCGACGGAAAGCTTTACTGTGTAAGTTCCCGGCGGCAGCAGCACAGACATGCGGCCGACTCCGGGCGCGGGCAGCCAGCCATTTGCAACCATACGGATCTCGGGGGCGTAGGCTGGGGTGGTGCGCAATCTCACTTGCGAAGTGTTTTCGCCGCGCAGGTCCCAGGTTACGCGGTTCATGCCGACGTTTTTGGTGCCAGTGATTGTGCGCACGGTTTGGCCTTTTGCGTCTTGGATCACAATCGTGGCGTCGGTGGGCGCGGATTTTAAGTAGTAACTGATGGCGGCGCCGTAAGGTGGATTCTGGCCTGCAGTTGGATCGTCAGATTGTGAATAAGGAACCGTGGTGCCGCGGAAGCGATACGCCGGTCGCGGAGCGAAGAGGTACGCGTTTGAGGTGCGCACTTCGTTCGTCATCTGCTGCAAAGGCGTCAGGTCATCAAGGATCCAGAAGCCTCGGCCGTAGGTGGCGATTACCAGATCATTGAAGTGCTCCTGGATCGTTATCCAGTAAACCGGCGCGTGCGGCAGGTTTGATTGCAGAGGCTCCCAGTTCCCGCCATCGTCAAAAGAAACGTACAGTCCATTCTCGGTGCCGAGATATAACAACCCTTGCCGCACTGGATCTTCGCGAACACAGTGCGCGTAGCTGAGCATGCTGCGCGGGATGCCATTGGTGATCGCAGTCCAGGTCTTGCCGTAATCGTTGGTCTTGTAAACGAACGGGTCGCGGTTGTTTACCTGATGAAGATCGACGGTCAGGTAGGCTGTGCCCGGGGCGTAGCGCGATGCCTCGATGTTGCTGATCGTTCCCCACTTCGGCAGGTTGGGGAGGTTGCCCGTTACATTGTTCCAGCTCTTCCCACCATCGCGCGTTAGTTGCACCAGGCCGTCGTTCGATCCCGTCCAGATCAAGCCCTTCTCTCTCGGCGATTCGGCGATGGCAAACAGAGTGGAAAAGTATTCGACACCGATGTTGTCGCCGGTGAGACCACCGGAGAAGCCCTGCTTGCTCTTGTCGTTCGTAGTCAAATCGGGACTGATAGTTCGCCAGCTCTGCCCCGCATCGGTGGTCTGGTGCACATACTGGCTGCCGGCATAAAGTTTTTTGGGATCGTGCGGCGAGATAGTTAAAGGAAAGGTCCAGACGAAACGGTATTTCAAATCACCCGCGGCCGAACCGTTCGTTTGATCGGGCCAGACTTCGACATTGCGGCCCTGGCCGTTGCGCAAGTCGAAACGTTCGACGATGCCGCCGACGCTGCCGGAACCCGAGGCACTGGACCAGACGATGTTTGGATCGAGCGGGTCGGGAGTGGCCCAGCCGCTTTCGCCGCCGCCCACGCCCTGCCAGGCACTGCGCGGAATCTGCCCGCCACCAACGCCACCGCCACCGCCGCCGGTGCGGCTGGGGCCACGATACGACGGGCCATCCTGTTTGTTGCCATAGACGTTGTAAGGAATCTGATTGTCAGTGGTGACGTGATAAATCTGGGCGATGGGCAGTTGAATGCGATCCCAGGTCCGTCCGCGCGTCACGGAAATTGAAACGCCGCCATCGTTCGCGACGGCCATGCGGTTGGCGTTGGTTGGATCGATCCAGATTTCGTGATTGTCGCCGCCCGGGCTGGTGCCGAAACCGCCGGCTCGTAGTGTCGCGCCGCCGTCGGGGGAGACCGAGAACCCGGCGGTCAGGTAGTAGGTTTCGTTTTCATTGTCGGGTGCGACGGCCACGTGAAAATAGTAATGCGTGCGGCCGCCGAGAGAGCGGTCGTAGCTAATCAGGCGCCAGTTGTCGCCACCATCGTCCGAGCGCCAGAGCTTGCCACGGTCGGTTTCCTGCCCGCGCAGAGGCACGCCGTCTCCTGTCTCAATCAGCGCATAGATTCGTTTCGGGTTGGAGGGGGCGATGGCGAGCGAAACTTTGCCGGTAGTTTTCGTGGGCAAGCCGTGACCGGTTATACGCTTCCAGGTAACCCCGCTATCGGTGGACTTAAAGATACCGCTGCCCGGTCCGCCGCTTTCGCGGCCCCAGGTGTGAATTTCCAGGGGCCACATGCCGGCGAAGAGTGTGCGCGGCTCTTTGGGATCGATGGCCAAATCGGAGCAGCCACAGTCCTCGTCGGTGAAAAGGACTCGGTCCCAATTTTTGCCGCCGTCCCTGGTGCGGTAGACGCCGCGGTCCGGTTGCGGGCCGTAGGCATGTCCCAGGGCGCAGGCCATAACGACATCGGGATTGTTTGGGTCGATTATGACCTGTCCGATGCGTCCGGTCTTCTCCAGGCCCATCAGCGTCCATGTCTTACCGGCGTCGGTAGATTTGTAGATACCCTGGCCCACCGAGATATGACTGCGGATGCATGATTCGCCGGTGCCGGCCCAGACTATGTTTGGATCGGAAGGGGCGATGGCGAGCGAGCCGATCGAGGACACCGGCTGGTCGTCGAAGATTGGATCCCAGTGCACGCCGCCATCGGTTGTTTTGAAGATGCCGCCGGAAGCGGCGCCGGCGTAGTAGATATTTGGCTGGCCCGGGAGGCCGACGACGGAAGTGACGCGATTGCCTACGGGGCCGATGTTGCGATAGCGGAGCGCGCCGAGGATGTCTTTGGCCGGCTGCTGGGCGTGGAGTAGGGAAAACGATCCAGCCAGCACCAGTGTGAGGGCGGCGAACTTCAATAGGGGATTTAAACGCATGATGATTTCCTCGCAGAGCGTATGGTTGTTCTAATCAAAGGAGGGGACGATCCACGAACCTACACGAAAGAAACAAAAAGAACTTTCTTGTTTAGTTCGTGTGATTTGGTGGACCGTTCCTCTTGGACTGATCGCTACTCTTGTTGCAGGAACGAAAACTGGTTGCCGGCTTGTCCTGGAGCGAGCGGATTATTGCATAAGAGGGGGAAACTGACTAGAGTTTGGGGGCCAGGATTCCCAGCTCTTGCTCAACATGGAATACTCGCAGTCGGGAAGGGTGGTTTACCCCCGCCGATTGAATGGCTCTGAACTAGAGCGGGGGCAAGCCCGCCTTCCTGACTGCAAGTTGGGCGGGTTAATGCTAATCGCATGAATTGAGTCTATGACTTTATGGAAAAGATAAACATACGACAGAAGATGGCTTCGTTTGATGATTATTGGCAGCCGCATATCGCGGGGGAGCTGAACGGGCAGTACGTCAAATTCGGAAAGTTCAAAGGCCCCTTCACCTGGCATCATCACGAGAACGAAGATGAGCTGTTTCTGGTGGTGAAGGGCAGGTTTCGAATGGAGTATCGCGAAGCTGATGTAACGCAAACTGCTAGTTTGCGCGGATCGGCTGCGGCGCCACCGGTAGTCGAAGAGCGATCTATCTGGCTGGAGGAAGGCGAAATGATGATTGTGCCGCGCGGGGTTGAGCATCGCCCGGTGGCGGATGAAGAATGTCACGTGCTGCTCTTTGAACCTGTCTCAACGCTGAATACCGGCAACATTGAAGACGAGTTTACCGTAAAGAACCTGCAGAAGATTTAGCGGTGTTGAGTTTAGGAAGAGGCAAAAACCTATGCTTGCCGCTTGAGACAGAAAGTGCAAGAATCGCCACATGGAAATCGTTTTTAGCGTTATGCAGGAAGAGGATGAGGGCTTCGTAGCAGAGTGCCTTTCGCATGATATCTTCACCCAGGGCGACACGTGGGGGCAACTCCGAGCAAACGTTCAGGAAGCCGTCAATGCCTACTTCTTCGACCAACCAAAACCTGACCGCATTCGGCTTCATCTCGTACGCGATGAAGTCGTAACCTTTGCATGAAGCTCCCCCGCGATATCAGCGGCGCTGACCTCGTCAAGGCGCTCTGTAAACACTATGGCTATCAGCAAGTTCATCAGGTTGGCAGTCATATCATTCTTGAAACAGAAGAACCCGCACATCATCGAATTGCAATCCCTGATCATGATTCACTGAGGATTGGTACCCTGAACTCAATTCTGCGGGCGGTTGCGATGGCAAAGGGAATTGAGAAGCGCGATCTCATGAGCCGACTCTGATAGTCGTCGGCTGATTACCGCATTAAGAACACCTGCGATACATCCTGGAAAGGAATTTCAACATGAAGAAAAATATGTTCTCAGTATTGGCTCTAGTTGTTCTGGTACTTCTGTCATTTGGGTCAGGCATCCTGGCGCAGAGTAATCAAGTCAGTTCGCTGTCGAATCTGCCCGAGGCGGAGGCGCTGATCTACATCAACCCGCAGCGCATCCTCAATGAAGCTTTGCCAAAGGTAATGCCGGAAAAAGATCTGGCCGGCATGCGCGAAGCCTTCACCATGATGAAGCAACAAGCCGGGGTCGATCCGGCGAAGATCGATTACATCGTTATAGCCTCTCGTTTTCAAAGGCCCACCGCCGATCTCAATGTTCAGCTCGGTGAGTTCATGATTGTGGCCGGTGGAGATTTCAGCGCTGAGTCGCTGATAGTGCTGGGCCGCATGGCCTCCGGCGGAAAACTGGTGGATGAGAAGTATGGGACGAAAACGTTGAGTCTGTTTACCATCGACGAGATCGCCAAGCAGGCCCAAACGATGCCGTTGCTAAAATCTTTTACGCAAGTGGGCATCGTGGCGCTGAATACCAATACCATTGCTGTTGGTAGTCCCGGTTACCTCAGAGCGGCGATTGATGCCGGCGAAGGTAAGGGACGCATTGCCGCCGAGTCGTTGAATTCGCTGATGCGCGACCCCAACGTGCTGATTAGCATCGCCGGTTCCCCCTGGGGGGCTTTTGCGAAAAGCTTTGGCATGCTGGGAACGGAAGGCAACGCCCATCCCGCCCGTTGTGAATCGAAGCTCGGCGACTTTTATGCGGCGTTAACCATGGATGCGGTGAACTTTAAGTTGCGCGGCGCAATGAATGCCGACAATCCGACCACTGCGCAGATCATGAACAACTTGCTGTCCGGCTTGCTGAAACATGGAATGAGCGCCATTCCCGACAAGTCGGCCCAGGACATGTTGAAGGGTTTGTCGTTGATGGCGCAGGGAGACGAAGTGGTTTTGCAGGCTGACTTTCCGCAGCAGATGGTGGTGGACATGATTCGCCAGCAGATGATGCCGAAGAAACAAGATACGGCAACTCCGGCCGTGAAGCCCCCAGTGAAGCGACCGGTCCGGAGAACAGTGCGCCGGCGAGGCTAATTGTAGGGGCGGCACTCCGTGGCCGCCCCTTCTTTATCCCAACCCGACGTTAA
>JBDTOI010000230.1:0-6062 GCA_039933315.1 Pyrinomonadaceae bacterium | reverse complement strand
ATAGCTGTCGCCGAAAATCCCCACCAGGGTCTTTGCTTCGACGCGCATTACCGGCAGATAGATGCACAGGAACAGCACAGCAAAAAGGACGGCCAGGGCGGGACGCGCCGCCGCTATGGTGAAACCCATTCCAATGACAAAGCTGCCGAGGTAGAGCGGGTTTCGCGTATAGGCGTAGGGCCCGGTGACCGCCAGCACATCATTTTTTCGGATATGGCCGGCGGACCAGGCCCGTAAGAAAAGCCCTGCGACGGCGATTGTCCCGCCTACGACCAGCGTCTTAGGGCTAGGCTTCGCGAACACGAGAAACACCGCCGCAGAGACAAAACCCAGCGGCACACGCCAGCGCTGCATCCATGTTCCAGTTCTCGCCATTTATTTCCGGATCCGCCTTGTGAGTCTACGCCCTTGTTCCCTCGCTGGGGCTGATTCGCCGGCGCAGACGTCCGCCCCTCATGACTTAAATGCGTCAGGCGAAAGAACTTCGTGTTCTGAGAGCTGCTTTATGGGGTGCGGGAAATTCAGGAAGGAAGTCGAAGGCCGAGGCACGTACCAACGTAACTGCTGGCGCGGTGCCCGCAGCGTCTCCCCAGACATTAGTCCGCGCCTCAGCGCCTTCGTGCCCCTTTCGATGAGGAGATCCAGAATCGGGTTGTCTCTGATAATTTTCGAGTATCCCGGATCGCGGCTCCCTGCGACTTCGCTTTGGTTGATGGGTCGTCTCATGCCAGCTGGTTCAGCCCCCGGGGCAAGCCCGCTTATTTGAAGTTTGCCGGCGGTGTTACTTCGCTTTGATCTGACGCAGCAACTCGGAAGACGAATGATCTTTGGGGTCGCCGACAATTGCGACTGTGCCGCCGTATGAGCGCACTACTTCGCGTTCGGGGACTGTGTCTTCGGTGTAGTCGGTGCCTTTGGCGTGTACGTCAGGGCGCAGCTCGAGTAGCAGCGACTCGACCGTCAGCTCGTTGAAGATGATTACAAAGTCAACGGCCTCCAACGAAGAGATTACCTCCGCGCGCTGATCCTCGGGAACCAGGGGCCGCCCGGCGCCTTTCAACCGGCGGACCTGCTCATCTGAATTCAAACCCACTATCAGGAGATCACCCAGGGCCTTTGCGCCTTGCAGGTAACGCACGTGCCCGACGTGGAGAGGATCGAAGCAACCGTTGGCAAAGATAATTCGTTGTCCGCGATCGCGCGCCGCCTGAATCACTTGTCCTAAGGTTTCACGGCTCAAAATGCGCTCCGACGACTGAGGGCCTTCTGTAATCTGTAACTTGTCTCCGGTGATCATGCTGTGACGTGGCTGACTGCAGTGGCGATCAGTTCTTCCTGACCCACTGTCGCCGTGCCCCTCTTCATGACCACGATGCCGCCGGCGAGATTGGCCAGTCGGGCGGCTTCAGCGAAGCTGGCTCCGGATGCCAGTGCCAGTGTGTAGGTAGCGATCACTGTGTCGCCGGCGCCCGTTACGTCGAGAGGTTCAGTCGGTCCGACGGCTGCCATGTGCAGAGGTTCCTTGTCAGCCTCGACCAACATCATCCCGTGACCGCCGCGGGTGATTAGCAGAGCCCGGTAGCCCAGGCGTTGCCGGAGTTCCGTGGCGGCTGACTCCAACTCGGCGACGTCCGCGGGTTCCCGGCCGATGACCTGCGCCAGTTCGTCCTCGTTAGGCGTTGCCGAAGTGAACCGGGAAAACGCCGAAAGGCGAAATCGCGAATCGACCAGGATGGGAATGCCGGAACGATTTCTGCCGCGTATGGTTTCTGCGGCTGTGGGATCAGCCACACCGTAACCGTAATCCGAAATAATCAGCGCTTCGGCGCTGCCGATTGCGGCGCCTATCTGATCAGCTAATTGCCGCCTCACGTTTTCATCGAGATCGGGTTCGGCCTCATAGTCAATCCTGATCACCTGCTGGCGAGTGGAATGCATCTGCCCGGCGAGCACGCGAACCTTTGTTGGCGTGCGGTGGTCAGCCGAGACTATCACCCCACTGCTATCGACACCGGCATCACGCAGTTTTTCCAACAGACGTTCGCCGGCCCCGTCCTTTCCGACCACACTAATCAGCGCAACCTGGGCGCCTAACGCGGTAAGGTTGGCGGCGCAATTTGCGGCGCCGCCCGGCGCTGTTTCGGTGTGTTCATGGCGCAGGATGAACACCGGCGCCTCGCGCGAGACGCGACTGATTTCGCCGTAGAGAAACTGATCCGCAATCGCATCGCCTACTACGACGATCTTCCGCCGCGAGAATTCGCGAACGGTGTCAGCCAGGCTATTTGTTATTTCGCTCTGTTCCAAAGCCATGAGTTTCCGAGTTTACTTTAGAGCCTTTTTTGCGTTAGACCTTATGGAGTGCGCCGGAGGGTAGCGGCGACGGCGCTTTGTATTGTTTCATCTGAGATCTCAAATTTCAGATCTCAAATCTCCTTGAACTATCTTCTGCGCGGCCTCCAGCAGGTCCTCAGCCACCAGATCCGGTTCAATTGCCCAGGACGCGCGCTGGTGTTCCCACTCGCCGCGTCCATACCCGGTCAAGACGAAAGCAGAATTCACCCCGGCATTCTGCGCCAGCTGGACGTCTCCGAAACGATCGCCAATCATCCAGCTGGGCGCCAAATCTATATCAAATTCGGTAACGGCCCGAAGGATTAAGCCTGGTTTCGGTTTGCGACAGTCACAGTCTGAACGATAGGGCGCCTCGCCCACCGACGGATGATGTGCACAATAGTAGATCGCGTCAAGCCGCGCCCCCTCCCGTTGCAAATCGGCATTCAGACGGTCGTGCACCTGTTTGATCATGTCCTCATCAAAGTAACCGCGCGCTACCCCGGCCTGGTTTGTGACCAGAATTGCCAGCCAGCCGCTTTCATTCAGCAGGCGGATCGCCTCCGCTGAACGGGGAAGCAGACGGAAACGCGACGGATGGTTCACATAACCCACCTCTTCCGAGATAGTGCCATCGCGATCGATGAAGACCGCTTTATTCATCTGGGATGTCCGGCAAACTTTAGTTTGTCCGGCGTCTGTTTGGCAGGATGAATGAGCTCCTGCGCTATTGGTTGTTCATCCGGCGTATCCTCGTTTTTGGCTGTAGTTTCAATGCGCAGCATGCCAGCGGCCCGCGCGAATACTTCGTCCGGGGAAACCGCCGTCATGCATCGATGATCAATCGGGCAGTCGCGCAGCATGCAGGGCGCGCAGACTGGTGGATGACGTATGATCTCACCCGCGGACGACAAAGGCCGTGTCGTCAGCGGATTCGTGGGGCCAAAGATAACCAGCGTAGGTCGGCCCAGCGCCGAAGCGATGTGGGCGGGACCAGTGTCGTTGGTAATTAGCAGGTCCACCAGACTCAGCATAGCAACTGCGCCGGACAAGTCCGTGGCGCCGGTTGCAATAATCGGTTGCCGGCGCATGCGGGCCGCGACCTCGACTGAGACGTCATGCTCAGCAGCGGAGCCAATCAACAGAACATCCGCGTCCAGTTCCTCAATCAAACGATCGGCGAGGGCGGCGTAGCGCTCAGCCGGCCAACGCTTGGCCCGGCTGTTGATTGATCCCGGGCAGAGGGCCACGATCGGATGACCATCGCGAATCCCCATCTTTCGCAGGGCATCGCTGGCGGCATCCAGGCGTTCAGTAGAAACCTGAATGGAAGTGTCAGGTACCCGCTCTATGATTTGTGACGCGCCATTGATTAGCTGGTCCAACGCGGAAACGATATTCAAGTAATAGAATGTCTCGTGACGAGAGTTGCGCCATTCGGGCTGAGGCAGGCGGTGTGTCAGCAGGAACCCACGCCGATCTGCTTCATAACCGAGCCGCGACGGCACCCGGGCCAGGAAGGGAATCAGCGCCGCCTGAAACGAGTTAGGAAAAAGGACCGCCAGATCAAAATTTCCCTGTTTCCATTTCCTTATCTGTGATCCAACGGCCAGCAAGCCGGAGGACTCATCGAGCATTAGCGCGTCAATGAAATCGACATCGCTTAGGAGACCGGCAGTACCAGCACGAGTCACCACCGTGATATGAGCGTTCGGCAAAAGCCGGCGCAGTTCGCGTAGTGCCGGGAGGGTCATGACGGTGTCTCCCACCCAGTTCGTTCCGCGCACAACTACACGTTTGATGGCTTCTGCTTTCATGGAACTCAAATCAAACTCCGCAGGCCCTCGTCGATACTAATGCTGGGCGCCCAACCAAGCTCAGCCTGAATGCGCGTCAGATCTGAAACGTAGTTCAGCGGGACAGGCGCCGGCAAAGCAGCGTCTTCATCAATCACCGGATTGCACTGAATTATACCGGCAATACGTTCGATAATTTCGCGCAGGGAAGCCGCGTTGCCTGGCCCACCTCCCAGATTGTATAGACCGCTGACCCGGGAAGAATCGATAAAGGCGCGGCAGGCAAGGGAAAAATCGTTTACGTGCAGAATGTCTCGCACCGGGGTGCCGTCCAGCGGCAGCCTGATTGGCCACCCACGTTTTACGGCTTCAACGTAGCTGGTTACGAAGCCGTATTCGTTTCCCTCCGATGGTCTGGCATAAGTGGTCGAGAGTCTAAAGACGCAGGCCCGAAACCCTTGCTGCCCGGCATAGTAGTCAACGTAACGTTCGCCCGCCAGTTTGGACCACTCCAGCCCTGTCTGGCCACGGTAAGCCGTGCTGCATGCTTCGGGAACCGTGGCGTAATCATCAGCGAATGATCCATAGACATCTTTGGTCGAAGCGTAAATGAAAACTGAGTTGGGACCCATGTGGCGCAGGAGATTTGCCGTTCCTTCCGCGTTTGTCTGAAAACACTGTTCCGCGGAGGTGGGGTCCTTGCTGAGAAAGGCTGCCAGGTGGATTACCACGTCGTAATCAGCTACCAGCGCCGCATCGTGGGGGTTGAGGATGTCGAGATGCGCGCGGCGCGAAAAATCCTGCGCGCCAAAGTAGCGCACGACATGCGTCCCCAGATAGCCGCTCCCGCCTGTAACTAAGACTCGCATCGTAAAGTGAGATCTCGAATAGGTCCTATAAGTCCTATCGGTCCCATAGGTCACCCGCCCCGCGCTAACTGATTCAGTTTCGCCAGGGACTCAGTGCGGCCGATCACAATGAGCACGTCATCACCGGCGATTGCAGTCTCGCCGCTCGGATTAAAAATAAGCTCGCCACCCTTTCTTTTAATGCCGACGATGACGATATCCAGTTCCGGGCGTCTAATAGCGGAGCGGAGCTCCTGACCAGCGAGCGGCGACGCCGCCTCCACCAGAACCTGCTCGAATTCCGGCCCCAGCTCGTCGGCGGTGAGAAAATCCATGAACTCCCCCACCGCCGGTTTTCTGAGCGCCATTGCCAGCCGATGCCCGCCTATGATCGTCGGGGCTACCACGCGATTAGCGCCGGCGCGCATCAGTTTGTGCTCGGCCTCTCCCTCGGTCGCACGGGCCACGATATGCAGTTTGGGATTAATATCGCGCGCGGTAAGCACCACGTAAACGTTATCGGCGTCTTCCGGCAGGCAGGCCGCCAGACCACGTGCGTATTCGGCGCCTGCCTCGCGCAAGGTATCTTCCCGCGTGGCATCCCGCGGCAAGACCATCACCCCGCGCTCGCTCAGCTCGTTCACCTTAGACACGTCTTTCTCGATGACCACGAACCTAACCTCCGCGCGTTGCATCTGGCGAATAAGCTGCGAACCCACGCGCCCGGCGCCGCAAATAATAAAGTGGTCGTGAAGTTTGCTCATTTTTCTGGATCGGCGTCGCTCGCCGAAGGTAGCAATCAGTTGAGACTCAATGATCGACTGGGCCGCCGTCGAAAGGATGTACGCCACGGTGCTCACGCTCACCAGCATGAAAAGCACGGCGAATAAGCGACCGGCCGGGGTCCTGGGCGGGACATCACCATATCCCACTGTCGTGACAGTCTGCACCGTCAAGTACAAACTATCCAGCAGCGATTGGCGTTCGATTAAGTGGAATCCCACTGTCCCCAGCGCGATTGCCATCACCAGCGCTACGAGCGCATGGGTCATGCGAGTGCGAGTTCTGCTGGAGACGCTCGAAG
>JBDTOI010000229.1:0-6079 GCA_039933315.1 Pyrinomonadaceae bacterium | reverse complement strand
TAGGGGTGGCACGCCGTGGCCACCCCTCCGCCCTTTTCACTCAGCGTCTCGTGATTGGAGAGGGGTGGCCACGGAGTGCCACCCCTACAGCTACCGGTTTCGTTCGATTATGTAGGTGGGAATGCCCCGGAGGGCGTCGGCATATTCTGACGCGGGCAAGGTTTCCAGCAATGCCCTGGCCGTCTTGGCGTATTCATAGGCCCGGCGGCGGGCGCGGGCGATGGCCCCACTTCGTTCCAGCACTTCCAGCAACTCTGCCCGCGAAACATTCTCATAGCTACCATCGATCATCGCCGTTTCTACTGCCGTGCGCGCTGCGGGCTCGTTCTCAAGCAGGTAGATCAAAGGCAGAGTCAACTTCCCTTCCAGCAGGTCAACACCTGTCGGTTTACCCAGAGACTCCTCCGACTCCGTAAAATCAAGCAAGTCGTCGACCAGTTGAAAGGCTGTGCCCAGACTCATGCCGTAGTCTCTCATCCGCTGCTGCGCGTCGGGTCCAGCGCCGCCCAGGATGGCGCCAATCTCGCAGCAGGCGCTGAACAGGTAGGCAGTCTTGCGGGTAGTGACTTCGAAGTACTGCTCTTCGGTGACGCTTGTCTGGCCCAGCAGCGTCAACTGCAACAACTCTCCCTCAGTCATCTTCCGCGTGACGGCAGTGAGGATGTCCAGTATTTGCAGCGAGCGTTCCGCGAGGCTGGTCTCAAACGCCGACATGTAGAGCCAGTCGCCCATCAGCACCGCTGTTTGATTACCAAATTGAGCATTGATCGAGGGACGATTGCGACGAGTTTCCGCTTTATCAATGATGTCGTCGTGCACCAGCGTTGCTGTATGCAGAAACTCCATCACGGTGGCCATGCGTATCGAGTTGTGCCGCGATCCGTCACCGCCCACAGCATAAATTGAAAGAATCGTCAGCGCCGGTCGCACACGCTTGCCGCCCGAAGCCCTCAGGTAGTCTCCGATATAGGCAATCACCTGGATGTTGGAGTGGGCCTGGCGCTCAAACTCCTCTTCCACTAACGCCAACTCCGGAGCGACCAGGCTAAAGACGCGCAAGGCCGAGACCTGCGGACCCTCGATTTCTGCGCTGATACTGGGAGTCTGCATAACCTGTAACGCCGCTAGTTGTTTCGATAATTCGTGAACTGCATATCAATGCCGAAGTCTTTGGCCTTAAGTTTGGCGATAATGTCCTGAAGCGTGTCGCGATCCTTGCCGCTGATGCGTACCACATCGCCCTGAATGGCGGCCTGGACCTTTGCCTTGGAGTCTTTGATAAACCGCACGATCTCTTTTGCCTTCTCCTGGGGAATTCCCTGCTGTATGGCAACCTTCTGCCGCACGGTGCCGCCGGCGGCCGGTTCGGCTTTGCCATAAGTGAAGGCCTTCAGCGGCACGCCGCGACGCACCAGTTTCTGCTGCAGGATGTCGTTCATATTGCGCAGCTTGGTTTCGTCCTCAGCGGAGAGCACGAGCTCTTTGTCTTCCAAGGCCACATTAGCGGCGCTGCCTTTGAAGTCAAAGCGCTGTTGCACTTCTTTCATTGTCTGGTGAATTGCGTTTGTGACTTCGGCGTTATCGACTTGGGAAACAACGTCAAATGAGTTTTGTTGGGCCATGTTCAGGTGACAAATCCTCTTGCCGGCGAAATGCTGATCGCCGCGAGCATAACACCAAAACGGCAGCATGTGAAAGTGTTCTCTAACGCCTTAGTGGCACGGACTTCAGTCTGTGATTATTGATCCACAGACTAAAGTCTGTGCCACTAGAAGCGGGCTTGCCCCCGCTCTTAAACCTGCACCTGAAACAGTTGGCTGAAGTTCTGGCTGGTAATCCGGCCCATCTCTTCAATCTCCATGCCGTGAAGTTCAGCCAGGCATCGCGCCACCTCGACTACCCGCGCGGGCTCATTCCTCTTCCCACGAAACGGCACTGGGGTCAGATAGGGACAGTCAGTCTCAATCAGCAGGCGATCAAGTGGCAATCTCCGGGCGACTTCGCGCAAGTCTTTCGCATTCTTAAAGGTCACGACTCCGGCGAACGAGATGTAGAAGCCCAGTTCGATGGCGCTTTGGGCCATGGTCATCGTCCCACCAAAACAATGGAGCACTCCACCACGATCGTACCCGGTCAACTCCTCACGCAGGATGTTGATGGTGTCATCATCGGCTTCGCGGGAATGGATGATTAGCGGCAGACTGAATTCTTGCGCCACGCGCAACTGACGCCGGAACACGTCACCTTGCACGTCGCGGGGCGAGTTGTCGTAATGATAGTCGAGGCCAATCTCGCCCCACGCCACTACTCGTTTACTTCCGGAGATCAGGCGCCGAAGTGTTTCTTCGGCCCCGTCGTCGAACAGCCGCGCATCATGTGGATGGACGCCGATGGCTGCGTAAATGTCCTGGTGCTGTTCGGCTAATTCGATCGCCCGCTCGAAACCGCCGGCATTAGGATCCCCGGTGCCTACGTTAAGAATCGCCACCACGCCGGCCTCGCGCGCCCGGGCGATGACTTCATCACGATCGGCGTCGTACTCCGCCCCGTCAATGTGAGCGTGGGAGTCTACAAACATGTTTTTAGAAGCGCAAAGACAAACAGCTTAACCCGCCATCCATCTTCTGAAACTCTGACATCTCGAGCGCTATCGTCTCCAATCCCAGTTCGCGCAAATGTTTTTCGAAGAGCGGATAACCAGCCGCAACCAGGATGTGATCGTTGATGCAAATGCAGTTTGCCGCGTATTGCTCGCTCGAAGCCACCATGATGACGTCGTAGCCGCGGAACTGTTCATATTCTGCCAGCGTCGGAATTACTGCGAGACGGTTGTCACTCAGGTACGCGAGCCCGCTCTTCAAGTGCAGAATGCCGGGCACTCCTCGAATATCCACGAGGGCCGAACTGTAACCGCACGATGCCAACAGAGTGGCTAACTGGCGCGCTCCGGGTTCATTTGTGCGCTCGGAAACGCCGATAAAGAAATGGTCCGCAGCTTCGCAAACGTCGCCACCGTCCAGTGTCCCTGGCGCTTCAATGGTATGTAATTCGGAGTAGTGGTGCGCGAGTACTGCCCTGATGCTAAGGACTTCTTCAACCCGGCTCGAAGCTCCTGGCCGGGTCAGGATAGCGCACCCTTTAACCAGTACGGCCGTGTCTTCGACGAATGTTGAATCGGGATGCGCTGCTTCAGAGTCCAGGCGCAATAGCTCCAGGCCGCTTTGCTGCAACGCTGCGCAGTACGCTTCATGTTGCGCAAGCGCGCGCTCATAATCCGGCGAGCCCAGGTCAACAGTAGTCAGACCTTCGCCGAAATTAGCGCTCGGAGGCCGAACGATTGCTTTTCTTAGCACTTCAAACTCTAGTGGAAAGAGCGGAAGCAAGCCCGCCTTCCTGACTGCAGCTATTTGCGGTCTAGCTACGCGCAGATAATGGCTTCATACCGCTGTGCACAAGAAGTGCTTGCGGAAGTACGCCGAAGGCGTTGGCAAATTTCAGCCCAGGGTTTCCTACCCTGGGTTTAGGTCGGGCCGGCAAACATTCCAACTCTGAAAGAGTTCACTAACTCCTTCAGAGTTAACTTCCAAGCCCATCTTGCGCTAACCCAGGGTAGGAAACCCTGGGCTAGAATTTGCGAACTCCTTCGGAGTTAAAGGTCCAAGCCGGCTTCAATAGGCTTCAGTATTTCGCCACGGGAAAGCCGCGCTTCTTCATCAGGGCATCCACCCGCGGGTCGCGGCCACGAAAGGCGCGATAGCCTTCGGCCGGATCGACCGTGTTTCCCACTGAGAAAATGTATTTACGCAAACGCGCCGCAACCCGCTTGTCATACGGACCACCACCCTCGACGAAGGCACCGAACGCGTCCGCGGTCAAAACATCTGACCAGAGGTAACTGTAGTACCCCGCTGAGTATCCGTCGCTGGCGAACACATGCAGGAAATGCGGCATGCGGTGGCGCATCACGATCTCGTCCGGCATGCCTAGCGCTGCGAGCGTCTCTTTTTCAAAAGCATCGGCGTCAATCGTGCGATCACCCGCGAGATGCACCTTCATGTCAACCAGGGCGGCGGCCAGGTATTCGACCGTCTCAAAGCCTTCATTGAAAGTTGCCGAGCGCGCGATGCGTTCTACCAGTGTCTGCGGAATAGGCTTGCCCGTCTGGTAATGAAGGGCAAAGCGCTGGAGCACTTCGGGCGTGGAGAGCCAGTGCTCCATGAGCTGCGAGGGAAACTCGACGTAGTCGCGTGAGACCGCCGTGCCCGATAGCGAAGGATATGTGACGGTGGAATTCAGCCCATGTAGAGCATGCCCAAACTCGTGAAACATTGTCGTCGCGTCGTCCCAGGAAATGAGCAGCGGCTCGCCCGGTTTGCCCTTAGCGAAGTTGGCGTTATTTGAAACGATGGTCGTGATGTTGCCATTCACGCGTTCCTGTGTGCGGTACGCATTCATCCAGGCGCCCGATCGTTTTCCGGCCCGGGCATACGGGTCGAAGTACCACAGCCCGATATGTCGTTTGGTTGTTCTGTCGGTTACTTCCCAGACATGAATGTCGGGATGGGCCACCGTCACGTTGTTCGTCGGGGTGAAGTTGAAACCAAAGAGTTCTCCGGCTACCCAGAAGATACCTTCGCGTAACTTCTCCAGTTGCAGGTAGGGTTTCACTAGATTCTGATCGAGATCGTATCGCTCCTTCCGTACCTTCTCGGCGTAATAACGATAGTCCCAGGGCGCAATCTTGAACCCCGCATTCTCTTTGTCGGCCAGCTTCTGCATATCGGCCACTTCCTCATGCACCCGCGCTACTGCTGGTTTCCATACTGCTTCCATCAATTCCATCGCGCGCTCCGGCGTCCGGGCCATGGCATTTTCCAACCGCCAATGTGCGTGCGTGGCAAACCCCAGCAGCTTGGCGCGTTCGGCGCGCAGTTGCAGGATCTCGGTGATGGTTTTGTTGTTGTCGTGTTCGTCGCCGTTATCCCCTCTATTCACAAACATCCGCCAGCCCTTTTCCCGCAGGTCGCGCCGGTCGGAGTATGTCAGGAACGGATCCACCGCGGAGCGCGTGTTCATAATCACCCACGCGCCTGTCTGCTTCCTGGTCGTGGCTGCGGATGCAGCGGCGTCCCGCACTGATTGCGGCAGACCGGCGAGGTCCGTTTCGTTCTTGAGTGTGAGGAACTGATCGGTCTCTTCCGCCAGCACGTTCTGGCTGAAGCGGGTGTACAGTCCCGCGAGTTGCTGATTGATTTGCGACAGACGCTGTTTAGCTTCGCTGTTCAGCCGCGCGCCCGCGCGAACGAAGTTGGTGTAGTAGAGCCAGGCGAGGCGCTTTTGTTCCGGCGTCATGCGGGACCTGGTTCGCGAGTTGTAAACGGCCTCGATACGGCGGAAGAGTTTTTCGTTCTGGGTAATCTTATCGTTGAAGGCCGCTAGCTTTGGCGCCATTTCACGCTGCACCACCTGGAACTCCGGGCCGTTCATGGTGGCGCTCCAGACGCCGTAAAGCGTCGTGACCCGGTCAAGTGTGCGCCCGGTTTTTTCCAGGGCCACGATAGTATTTTCAAAAGTAGGCGCTGCCGGATTCGTGGCAACGCGTTCAGTCTCGACGAGCTGTTCGGCCATCGCAGTTTCCAGGGCCGGCTTGAAGAGTGGCACCTGGACGCGGTCAAAAGGAGGCACTCCGCCGTATGGTCCTTCCCATTTAGCCAGCAGCGGATTTGGATCCGCCGGGGACGCAATAACCAAACTGATCACGGCCATTAGAGAAACCACCGTGAAAAGACGAATGATGAGATTACGCATGAGTTTTGTCCTTTATGAATGAGTTGCACTGCGCCAGTAACGGAAGAGATCATCGAGGCCGTTAGTATATTTGTGGTGGGTTACGGTTGTACAGTAAAGCCGCCCGGACAGTAAGTTTAAAGTCTTGCGCCGGATTGGATCGTGTGGGTTCAGACACGAAGCGTGAGGGAGTCTTGTCTTCTCTTCTTCGCGCCTTATGTCTTTCCTTTCTCGCGACTTCTTAGGAAACCCACTCGTAAGTTGTTGATCTGCGTGGTGGTATTTCAGCCGG
>JBDTOI010000228.1:0-6101 GCA_039933315.1 Pyrinomonadaceae bacterium | reverse complement strand
AGGAGGCAGACGGTAGGAGGCAGACGGCAGGAGGCAGACGGTAGGAGGCAGACGGTAGAAGCATTGGCGGCGCTTAGCCCCAGACGCTCACTGCTCACTGCTCACTGCTTACTGCTTACTGCCTTCTATCTGTGTAATCTGTGTAATCTGTGGATTCCTCCCCCTCAGATGGATTCCTTGTACTCCTCCAGGTTGTCCTGAATCTTTTGCAGCAGGCGGGACTTGAGGGTATTGGATTTGAGTTGGTCGGGCACGAACGGCTGCCACTTCCCCGGGATCAGCACCTGGGAATCGATAAAGGCCTCCAACGCCTCCTGTAAACCGTCTATCTTAATCTTGCCCTTCATAGCGATCACTTCTTCAATAATAAACGTGACTGCGTCGCCGGTTATGCGGTGGCGGTGATTGATGATGGCTGACCGTTCCTGCACGGTCTTCAGCACTGTATCAAACGGCTCGCCCAGCGCCCCCACCAGTTTCAGGTAACACTCCTGAAAATTCTTAACGTGCGAAACGCGGGCGGGTGTCAATTTCAGATCTCTATTCCCCACGTAGGAGGCGGCCATGATCTTGCAGAGCACATCGGGCGCCATGTAGGCGGTTTCGTCGTCCACCCGGTTTATGGCCTGGGCCAGATAATGGGCCGGCAGCATCCGCAACAGGTTACGAACGAGGAACACCGGCTTGTGGGTAAAACCGTCCGGAAGTTTTTCAATGCCTCGCGACACTTTGAGATCTTCAAAGTAACTCAGCGATCGATGAAAGTCCGCGATCTCCTTCTGCGCACTCTTCATGAGCTGTTCTATTTGTTCCGGCGTGAAACCGATTCTCCAGAGAATGCGGTAATTGCTTTCCGTCTCAAACGCCTGGTCAAAGATCCGCAGGCACTCGGCGTCTTTGAAGGCGGGCAGGTTGTCTTTGGTGCCCGATTGAATAAAGGCCATGGTCTGGGCAAAGGTTTGCACAATCAGGCGCACCCAGTAGCGCTGCTCTGCCAGTGAGGCCGAATAACGATCCACATCTTTGAAGCGATACTTGTCGTGCTTGGCGGCAAACTGCCGTATGGATCCGTAATCAAGAATGGCGCCGCTGGCCAGCATGTTGTCTCCGTCCCAGGCCAGCCAGTTAAATATGTATTCCTCCTCCAGCAGCGCGGCCATCTTTCCGTAAGTGCTGGCCAGGTAATCCAGGGCTTTCTCGTATCGCTCGTTTCCTTCGGGCACCTGCCAGAACCCATTCGCAACTTCCCGGTCAATTAGGTAATCGACCGAAGCCTTGAGCTCGGCGTGGCGCCCCTGTTTGAGATAACGAAAGATGTGCGCGGGCCTGATCAGATTGGGCGCGCTTCTGACGCCAATGGCTGAACCGTCAGGAAAGCCAATCACACCCAGACAACGTTCGGTGGGAATACCCTGACGGTAGAAAATTTCCGACATCATGGCGCTGCCCAGCATCTCTTCCAGGTCTGCCAGTCCCGACGAATAGCCGTAGCTTTCGTCCCCGGTTTGGACGGCGCCGTCGGCTGCTGCCTGCGCGCCGGGGCTCAGGATGGTGGCCCCGGTACCGCGACTGGAGATGTCGAAGGTTAGGGTAGCAGTACGCAACCCATTCCAGATGCTGCGGCCATCTCCGGAAGTTTTGCCCTGTTTATTGCTGTGTTGGGTCTGCAGATAACGCGTCGCCATGAAAGGACGGGGCCTGATCCTCTCTGGTGGGTATTTCTTTCCGTGACTTAGATCGTATTCGTTAATTATGCGCAGGGAGAAGGTTTCCAGAATCGCCTGCTCGAGTTCTTTATTTATCGTGGTTGGATGGTCAAGCGGGATCAGGCACATCTCTTTGGCGAGGGCGAAATTGAAGTAGAGGACACGGCCGCCCGGGCGGTAGCGCGCTTGATAGTCAACGTAACCGTCGGGGCTGACATCGCGCCAGGGATGTGTGCCATCCAGTTCTTTGAACTTCTCATACATAATGTGCGGAAGTAATGAGAAGGCAACCGAAAGAGTTGTAGAACCGAATGAGAGGAGAGTCAATGAGTATTTTGGAATCCACAGATTACATAGATAGGAGGCAGGAGGCAGAAAGCAGTAGGCATAAGGCAACGGGGTGAGTTTGTCTTCATCGTTCGCCCTTGCCGTCTGCCATCTGCCGCCTTCCACCTGCCTTCTATCTGCGTATTCTGTGTAGTCTGCGGATACCCTCACTAACCTTATTGCAGAGATCCGTTTCAGCAGTCATAATTCTTATAAGCGCATAACAGCGTCCGAGACTCCCCTTGTTCAATTTGAATCTGCGGAATCTGCGGAATCTGTGGATAGCTGGGCAAGTTGGATGGCTGCTCCCAGCCCGGCCCCCAGGAACAGCCCATAAGCTGTTCCCCACAGCAGCATCCCCGCGCTTCCACCGATCGCATTGTTAAGCGCCGAGCCGAGAAAATATCCGATGGAGTTTGCTGCGAACAGGATCACAGACAGTTTCACCGCGGAACGCAGCGCGCCCAACCCGGCGGCTAGAACGGAGCCCATTAGGACAGATCCCGCGAGCGAACCAAGCCATTCGCCGGCAGCACCACGAAAGGCGAAATATGCGGCGACCCAACCCGCGGCGTACGCGAAAAAAGCCAGACCGAAAAGCAGGTAGAATCTCGGCAGCCGCCACCGGCCCACTACGAGGGATCCCAAAACGCCGCCGCCTAACAGGACAAAAAGAGCGGTCCAGGCGAGGTAAGCGCCAAACAAACCGAGCCGGGTGTACATCCACCTTTCGCCGAAGGCGACGGTGGCGAACACCGCTAAACTCACCAGACCAAAACCCACTCCGCCGGTTGCGAGCGAACGCCCGAGCGATGGAATCGCGGCAGCACTCCGCGCCATACCGCCGTCAGCCGATTCGGAACGATTGATTGCCATAGAAGTTCATCCACAGATTAGACAGATTTCACAGATTCAGAAGGTAAGGAAGGTTTCGCTGCCTTCTGCTTAATGCCCCTGCCTCCTGCCTTCCATCCGTGTAATCTGTGTAATCTGTGGATAACGTTCTCAGTTTCGCATCTTCGCCATAATGGTTTCAAACTCCGGATGCGATCGCAGCGAGCTCAAATCAGGATCAGTTGCTATCAACTCTTTGTTGTTGAAGCCGGAGTCTATTGCTCGCTCGAGCCATTTGCAGGCTTCTGTGATTTCAGAATCACGGGCCAGGGCGCAGGCGGTGTTGTAGGCGACATTCTGATCGGGTTGCTTTCCAAACGCTATTGTGCCCGCCTGGGCCGCCATTCTAAACGCACCACTCGCAAAAGCCTCATTCGCCAGATTGGCGTAGAGCCCCCCACTGACATCAGACAGCACGGGTTGTCCGCATAGCTCGAGCGCTTCGACGTAGCTCTTGTCATTGATAAGCGCCTGGTAAAGGAACATTCCCCACTGCTGCGTTGGCGCCCGCTCAAAGGCAAGTTTCAAATGCGGGATTGCCTCGGCCATCTCTTCCCTCTGAAAATGGAACAGGCCTGTGAGATAGGGGTCGGCCCCGAACTCGGCAAGAAACCTTGAGAGTTCTTCTTCCGCCTCTGAAAATCTACGCTGGTAGATAAGGATGAAAATCACCGATTGGACGGCTTCGCTGCGAATCGAAGCTGTGCTAGCTTTCTTCTGCGCCTGCCGGGACAGATCCAGGGCCTTCTCAAACTCCGAATTCGTAAATGCATCCCGAGCCTGGTCCAGTAGCGGACGAAACTTCCGATCCCGATAAGCCTGGAACTTCTCCGACAGGGCGCTGCCGTTGGTGAAAGCAAACCACACCCCGAGAATTGCGATCCAGGTCCAGCCGCGCGCTATGGCCAGAAAGGTTATGCCCAGCGCCACCATTAGCGAGATGACATAGGAAATGAGCTGGCTCTTTCTTCTTAAGATCCACTCTTCCAAAGTCAGCAGGACGTTACCGCCATCGAGTGGAAGCATTGGCATCAGGTTAAAAATTCCCCAACCAATATTCACCCAAATCAAATCAAAATAGGTCACGGCTAACAGGCGCGAGGGGCTGGAGCCCAGGACCACGGGACCGGCGACAAGGACAAGGATGCCCAACAAGAACCCGGCCGCCGGACCGGCCAGGCTAATGAGCAAGTTCTGCCACGGGGGTAAACTTATTGCGGAGTCCCATGAAGTCAGTCCTCCCATTGAATACAATTTGATCGACGGGGACAGACCGAATTTGCGCGCGACCAGAGCATGCCCGAGTTCGTGCAGGAGGACAGAGATAAACACCACCAGCACCCACTCAAGGAGAAGGATGTTCGCGCCCCGGCCATAGGCGAGCAGAAACGACAGCACAAAAAATGAGGCGTCAACTTTTATGGGGATGCCGAAGATTTTCACGAGTTGAATTTGAGAACTGCTACAACGAACGACGCAAGTACTGTTGGCCCCATTGAGCAATCAGAGTTAGACCAACGTTATCGCCCAGTGAGTTTGTCTCATTCTCACCCGGTTTCAACCGCGTGAGCGAGTCGTCCAAAGATTGCGAACCGTTTCAACGGTTTGCAATAGCTGGCGCAGACGTAATTGAGAGTTTCTGCTTGAGATTTAAAGCTGCCGCGGCTACTTCGCCAGGAAATTGATATTGCAATGCTCCCATCGGGGCCTCCGACAACGAATCTTCCAACACATCGGCCCCAGTGAATGAAAAGCGGTCTCCGACCCGGAATCGAAGTTGACGTACAAAGTCGTTCATCGAAGCGAGAACGCTTTTGCTGCTGGATGGCTGTATTTGGACTAGCTCCATCGCAGCGCGCTCGATTGAAATCGTGTCCTCAGAGAGACCAAGTCGTCTCAGGCGCCGGACTAGCCGATCGCGAAACGCCGAAACGAGATTGGGAAAGTCCCTTCCAGGAACGAGTACTACTAGAAGAGAGATGTCATTCACACACACACAACTATTGGCGAATGGGCGAGACGAATAAGGTTCGCGTGCCAGCTTCCCAGCGTGGGCGCCAACGCATCTTGCTGGGCACCTGCCGGACCCGGGTTTCGCTTCAGCAGTTTTTGGGTGCAGCGAAGGATAAGCATAGCGGCTCCTAACGGCGAATCATCGTGGCCAGCATCGTCGCCACCAACTTAGTATCGTCGGCCGCGCGACCGTAAACGTCGCAGCTTGTCACGGTCAGTGTCTTTCCCGCTTTCACGACTCTTGCTTCCGCCATGAACATCTCGCCCGCGGCGGGTCGCAGGAGGTTCACCTTAAACTCCACGCTCAGCACTTCCGCGCCGGCGGGCATCAGTGTGTAGGCGGCATAGCCGCAGGCGCTGTCGGCCACCGTGGTCAGTATGCCGGCATGAATGTAACCATCCTGCTGCGTCAGGTCCTGGCGGTAGGGCAGCACGATGTCAACGGCGCCGGGTTCCACACGCTTGAGTTCCGCGCCGATCAACTGCATGACCTGCTGGCGCCCAAAGTTTTCGCGCACCCGCCGCTCGAAATCCGGATCTTCAGTTTGAAAGCCAGTCATTTGATTCGTGGTTCATGAATCCCTCTACAACCTCGGGTTAGTGGTATTAGTTGGCGCCCTCCCTCACGGTCGGGCTTCTGCCTGGCCACGGATAACTAAGACGGCTCCAGAATACGGTATTGTGCATGACCCGGGTTGCTCTGGGAAGTAGGCTAAGTTTCTTAGTTGGATATATCATTGTGCACCGCGTGGAGACTTCTTAAGTTCAGCATGATTGTGAGTGTCTATTATGTGTCGAAATATTAAGACCCTGCACAACTTCAAACCGCCGGCGACGGACGCAGAGATTCGCGCCTCGGCATTACAGTTCGTGCGCAAACTCAGCGGCTTTACTAAGCCTTCCAAAGCCAACGAAGCCGCCTTCAATCGCGGCGTAGATCAGGTGACGCAGGCAGCACATGAGCTGCTGCAATCGCTGGTGACGAATTCGCCGCCGCGCGATCGTGAGGTTGAGGCCGCCAGGGCGCGCGCCCGCACGGCGGAACGGTTTGGCTCAGGCGAAGTGTCATCTGCCGGGTAAGGCTATCCACAGATTCAAAAACCAATCCAGCGGGTGATTGTAGGGGCGGCACTCCGTGGCCGCCCCTGCGTTGGTAACCCA
>JBDTOI010000227.1:0-6104 GCA_039933315.1 Pyrinomonadaceae bacterium | reverse complement strand
AGCGCAACCCTGGGCTGAAATTAGCGAACGCTTTCAGCGTTAAATTCAAACTGCAACAGCAAGAGAAAAGCCGTCTGCGACACACAGACGGCTTTCCGGTGAACTGTTGGGATTGGCCCTTTTGTCTTGGTAGTCTTTCCGCGCTGATTTGTTTCCGCAATCCAAACTGCGATCACGCAAGCAAAGTCGTCAGAAAGTTCTGAGCAAAGACTATCTGGACGAGAATCCTAACAAATTGATTAACTATCCAGAGGTCAGGCCTCAGCCACCTCACTGTGATAAGAACTCATACTTGTTGGATCACCTCCTTTCCAGTGTTGAGGCGATAATAAATTACAAGGATCGCAGCGTCAATAGGAAAAATGATACTCACTGATTGAAGCGCGGTGGTAACCGCACCAACTAAGTGCGATCCACCGCCAGATCTCCGCCGGTGAAGACTTGCCAGGCGTGCTCGACGCCGAAAAAGTAAGCGAGCTCGCGATAGTCATCCACATCGTGGACCACGAAATCGGCTTGCTTACCTGCTTCGAGCGATCCAATCTCCGCACCACGTCCCAGCGAGTACGCCGCATTGATAGTGGCGGCAGTGATTGATTCTGCGGGGCTCATCTTCATGTGCGTCGAAGCCAGCGACAGAACCATGGGCATCGCCGGCGTCGGCGAGGAGCCGGGGTTGAAATCCGTGGCCAGCACCACGGCCAGGCCCGCGTCGATCATAGCTCGCGCCGGCGGATAGCGCGTTGAGCCCAGCGCGTAAACGGAGCCGGGCAGCAGCACGGGCTGCACGCCGGCTGACTTTAAGGCGGCCATTCCTGCCGCATCCGTGTGCTCCAGGTGATCAGCCGTGACGACTCCCAATTCAGCGGCGAGTTTAGCGCCGCCGGAGAGCGACAACTGGTCTGCATGCATGCGCAGACCGAGCCCACGGCCGCGCGCCGCCGATAAGATTCGCTTCGATTCATCCGTCGTGAAAACATTCGTTTCGCAAAACACGTCGCAGTATTCCGCCAGCTTTTCTTCTGTTACCCGCGGCAACATTTCTTCAATCAGGAGTGAAACGTACTGGTCGCGCCGCGAGCGAAACTCGGGGGGGATGTCGTGGGCCCCGAGAAATGTAGGCACGTAGCGCAGTGGGGTGGCCGCATTCAGTTCCTTGATTGCCCGAAGAATCTTCAGCTCGTCTTCCAGGCATAGCCCGTATCCGGACTTGGCTTCGATTGTGGTAGTGCCACCGCGCAGGAACCATTCCGCGTAACGCTTGCCGCGCTCGACCAGTTCGTCAAAAGATGCCGCGCGGGTGGCTTTAACGGTGGCCTGAATCCCACCGCCGCGGGCCGCGATCTCCAGGTAGGTGATGCCACTTGCGCGCTCTTCAAACTCGTTTGCGCGGGAGCCGGCGAAGACCGGATGGGTATGAGCGTCAACGAAGCCCGGCAGAACTATGCGCGACCCGGCGTCAATCACATCACATCCCGGGCCAATGAGCGGTTCGATCTCGGCGCGGGTGCCCACCTGCTCAATTCGATCGTCGTGCACCAGCATGGCGCCGTCTTCAATAATAGAGAGATCGCGCAGCTCTGCACCTACGCGCGGTCGCTCTGGCCCGGCAAGCGTGACGAGTTGTTTGCAATTAATAACGGCGAGCATTAAGTGGCACAGACTTCAGTCTGTGATAGTTGTTAGGGACACTAAAGTTAACTGGAACTCTAAACAAGGCCGTCAGCTTAATCGCCGTTCTCACTGAAATCACAGACTGAAGTCTGTGCCACTACGAAGTGTGATCGTGAACGATCCTCCAGCCGGCTTTGTTGCGACGAAACAGCAGCGTGAAACGGCCGTGGGGCTGATCCTGGGCCCGCTGCAAATGCCAGCGTCCAAACACTACAGCGGCGTCTTTGCTTAGCACTTTAATTTCGAGTTCAGAGAAAGTAAGCGTGCCCATCTTTTCGCGCGAGTCGTAATTCTTCTTGTAGCGATCCAGTACCGTCTGCCAGCCGCGGGTCAGGTTGTCGCCGGAAATGAAGACCGTCTCAGGCGAGCGGGCATAGCCGTCCATGTAGCCTTCGATGCTGCCGCGGTTCCAGGCATCTCGCTGTTCGTTGAGCACAGTCTGAATGGCGATTTCAATTTTCGCGTCTTGTTTGTTTGGACCCTGCTGCGCTACGGCGGCGGAATCAAGACAAGTAAACGCAATGGCCGTGACTATTATTGCAGTTAGAATTGTTTTCATATCATCTCCCTCCACCGGATGCCCATCTCCGTTTCGAGGCGAGCTACTGCCCGCCTAATAATCGATTTAGGACTGGAGAACCGCGATCTGCTGGCACTTGGGACCCCCGTAATCGAAATCGTCTTAGCTATATTCCCCTCAGCTAAAAAACCCGGTAATGCCCGGTGATGCTCCACGAAAACAGAACATCTTCCATGCGCGCCCCCGCGCCGATGTTGTGCACTACAAAATAGTGCTGGGCAGGTTTGGACCAGACGTTGACCACAACTCCGATGTGATCGACTCCATTGCCGAGATCCCACGTAACAACATCTCCCGGCTGGTAGTCTTCCGCGCGGGTCGTCGTCGCGAGTGACTTGCCTTTGCGGCTGAAGTAGGTCATCAGGTTCGGCACGCGACGATGATCGATGTTCGCGTCGGGTTTACTCAATCCCCATTTCTTCGGGTAGGCCGCAAAGCCTTCCTTCATGTCTTCATGAATGTCCTTCTGCAGATCCACACCCGCCTTGCGGAAGCCCCTGATGATCACATCAGAGCAGACCCCGGTTTCGATAGGCACATCGCCGTTGGGATAATCAATACTCTGGTAGGAAGGATCATACCCGGTGGTTTTCCCCACTTGCTCGATGATTCCGGGGATCACCAGTTTTAGCTTCGGCGAGCTGTCGGCGGGCAGTGGGCGTGTTTCAGTTTGTTCGGGAGGCGGCGGGGAAGGCGGTAGGCGAGACTTTGCGACTTGCTGCTGGCAGGCAACTAACAACAATGGAGCTAACAGGAGTGTAAGTAGATTAATCTTCAATTTCGAATCCTGTTCTCAGCGCGACCTTCCGGCCGCCGGCGAAACCGCTTTTCCAGCGCAAACGCCCAGACCCGCCACAGGGCCTCGATCACAATGGCTCCGGACATTTTGGATTTACCGCCGGTGCGTTCGGTAAAGACAATCGGCACTTCAACCACAGTAAAGGCCGCCATCCAGGTGCGATAGTTCATTTCGATATTAAACGAATAGCCATTCGAATGAATCTCGTCGAGGTTCAAACTAGCCAGCACCTCGCGGCGAAAGCATTTGAAGCCACTCGTCGGATCCCGCAAGGGCAACCCGGTAACCGCGCGCACATAATAGCCCGCCCCCACACTAAGGGCTAAGCGGGTGAAGGGCCAGTTGCGAACTCGAATACCACCAGAATATCGGGAACCAATTACCAGGTCATATTCTTCCGCCGCGGCCAGCAGGGCTGGGACATCCGCTGGATCGTGAGAGTAGTCCCCATCCATTTCCAGTATCCGGTCATAATCTCGATCGAGGGCCCACATGAAACCGGCGATGACGGCGGTGCCAAAGCCCATCTTACGAGGCCGCTCGAGCAGGAAGTACTTATCGGGATTCAGCCGGACGGCTTCACTTATGATTTCCAAGGTTCCATCCGTGGAATGGTCGTCGACAAAAAGAAGATCAACCTGGATGCGCTTCAACTGTTCCAGCATATCGCGCACGCCGGTTACCTCGTTAAGGACAGGCACGACGATAATCGATCGGCGCGGAACTGTTGTTGGTTGGGCCATAACTTGTTAGCCACGAGCAGTGCTTTTTCACGCAAAGGCGCTAAGCAAGGAAAAGCGGAAGGCGCAAAGGGTTGAGTGCTAGTCTTTGCGCCTTATGTCTTTCTTTTCTTGGCGCCTTTGCGTGAAACCTCAACTTGAGGCGGCCGGGGCGGCTCTAGCAAATAAACCTCTTTCAACCCCGGGCCCTGATCACGCCACTCTCTTAAGAGACGATAACGCGATTGCACCCACTGCCGGTATTCCTTGAGGCGTTCGAGCCGGCCAGTCCAGAAGATGATCATGCGAGCCTGTTCGCTGGCGCTGATGGCCTGCGCGTCTGTCAGATAACCGCTGGTGATGCGGACGCCGGAAGTGTCAACCATCGCAGGTGGAACATTTCGTCCGGTGCGAAAAATCCGCATCTGGCGATCGCTAACGATAAAGTCATCCGGGCGCGTATTTTGCTCGATGAGTTGCAGCACCTGCCGCTCGCGTTCCGAATCGGAAGCCACTTCAACGGAGAGCTCCAGGTCCCGCTGCGGCGAAAACGCCGGCCTCCACGTCGCTGGATCACCCAAAGCTAACTGCGGTTTCAGAGCAACTAAAGGTAGCAGCAGGAGAAGCGCCACGGGTCTTATCCATTTCGTTGCCCAGACGGAAGGTAGCCAGAGCACACTCGCCCCCGCCGCAATTGCCAGAGGGGGCACAAGAATCACTGAGTGGTGAGTGAAAAGAGGCGAGTGGTCAATAAGAAAAATCGTCGTCGCCGCAATCCAAAACGATAACCATATTCCGGCCCGCGGGCGTTCCCTGAAAAGGACGATCAACCCGGCCAACGCCAATGCTATTAATCCCGGCTCCAGCTGAAAGATTGATCCCAGCAGCCGCAAATTCTGCGGCCAACTGTTCGGAAGAGCCGCCCTGGCCTTTAAGTGAAAACGGATTGCCTGATCATAAACAGCCGTAAGATCGTACGGCAGGAGAACAATCGCGCAGGCTACAATTCCGCCAACGACCAGGAGTAAAAACCTGAAAATGAAGACGCGAGCAGAAGACGAGTTGGCGGGAAGAAAGCGCCACACGTTCTCCTCACCCTTCTCAAATGAACGACCAAGCACAAAGATCAGAGGCAAGATCATCGGGGCCACTAAGAGCTTACAAAGCAGGCCGAGCGCAAAGATGAATCCGCTGGCCGCTATCCAGAGCGAGCGGCGGCGCTGCTTTGCGGAAAGCAATAACGCGATTGCAAGAAGCGCTAAGGCCAATGCAGGCATCTCTGACTGCACGGTCTGTGCGTCGAGGAAAAAAACCAGCGGCAGGCCCTGAGCAATAATCGTCACCGGAGCGGCGATTGGCCCGGCCAGCCGCCAACCGATCCCGGCGGCGCTTCCGAGACTGAGTAAAGCGAAGATGATTGATACGCCCCGTCCCACAGCCACGCTGCTGCCGAAGAGATGGAAGGCAACAACAAGTATGTTTAGAAATACTGGTGGTTGAGAGGAGAAAACGGCGGTGAAGGGTTGATGGCCGCGCATGACCATCTGCGCGGAGGTTAGATAGACGCCCTCGTCATAGTCCAATTCATATGGTTTGCCGGCATTGAGAAACCATATCAGGCCAAAGGCGAGAAGCAAGAGGCCGCAAATCAAAAGTACCAATCGGTCGTGGCGCCTCGCTGTGGTGGGAGACGAAGGCATTTGCTTTCCTCTGGCGCGCAGAAAAACTTACCGGGGTGAACCACTCACCTTTCTTAACCATTCACCTACATCGAGGCGCATCGGCGGTGTGATCTCATGCGCAGCGTGGTAACTCCTGAATTCGACGTCCCCGGCCCGCGAGCTTAAGCGCGCTGCATAATCGCTGACCCGGGCCGGCGGATAGTACTCATCGCGTTCACCAGCCAGGTGAAACACCGCCGCGGCGGTCTCCTGGTAGGAGTCGCTCGTCTCCCAGTCTCCCGGCAAACCGCCGCAGATACCGATGACGCCCCGCAGGCGATCAGGATGAGTGAAAGCGAAGCGGTAATTCAAAGCACAGGTTTGGGAAAACCCGAGCAGAAAGACACGAGCGCGATCCACCGTGCCATCGCCGCCCAGCAAATCGATCAGACCGAGCAGGGCGCGATGGTGAATAGCGACTGAGTCTTCCGGATGAAAATTCGTGAGCCAGCCGAAACCAAAGCGCAAGGGACCGCCGGGCTCTTTCGGGTCTTTCAAATGCTGATGAAATCCCTGCAGCGAAACTATGGCGAAATCCTCGGGCGCCATACCCCGCGCTTCACGCATCATCTGGCGCTTGTTGGCGCCATACCCGTGCAGCGCAATCAGCA
>JBDTOI010000226.1:0-6201 GCA_039933315.1 Pyrinomonadaceae bacterium | reverse complement strand
GACACAACCCCGTTGGGGTTGGACCTGACCCCTGCCTTCTGCCTACTTCTTGCGGGGCTTGATGTGATCGTTTAGCCAGTTGGCGGGTTCTGTCAGGGGCGCGATGTGGTGCGGCTTTCCCTTCCACACCCGAACCATCGAAATAATCAGGAACACAATGGCGGCGATGGAGAAGAGGGCCGATCCGACGCCGCTGTCGGTTAACGCCTTCACGAGGGAGAAGAGCATGCCGACCGCCATAAGCGCTATGTGCAAAGCCAGTCCCTGCGCCGCATGAAAGCGCGCCCGCGTTTCCGTTCGCGGAGTCAGAAACAGCTCAATTACGGAGACCACCGCGCCAATATAAAAAGGCGTATAAGGCACCATGGTGGCCCACTTCTCAGGCAAGCCGAGACCCTGCACCGTACGCTCACCTGGCTTCTGTCCGATCGGGGGCGGAACATAGATACCCCTTGGTTCATACGTGGCGGGAGGCTGATAGGTAGCCGGGGGTTGGTAAATTGTCGGGTTCTGTGGCGTTGGAGGAATGAAGACTGAAGGATAAGAACCCGCCAGCGAATCATCCAACCTGCGCGTGGGCACCTCAGCATCGAGATTCAACCGCGCGGCTTCGTTGGCAGTACGACCAATGTCCCGAGTAGCGCCGCCTGTAACTTCTTCGGTGGGCGCTCCCGAAGCCGGCGCAGCCCGTTCTTCTTCGGCGCGCCTGGCCACCTCGCCCTCGAGTGGGTTGGTATCGTACTTACTCTTTTTCGTTTTCATTACTTGAGTGGAAGAACCCGGAGTATCCACAGATTACGCAGATCAAAAAACGGCTGAAACAGCAAACTGACGAGCGGCGCTAACTTTGTCTGTCTGAACTCCCTTCTGACCTCTGACCTGATTTCTGCCTCTGTCTCTGTGTAATCGGTGTAATCTGTGGATGTTCCCAATCTTACTCGCCCACGATCTCATACTCAACTTCTTCCCAACGTTGCTCCCGCTCGTGTATGCGAAAGGCGCGCAGCAACGGCTTCGGGCCACCCAGACCGATGATGAAATAAGTTGCTGCGGGATAGTAGGCCAGGCGTACATCGGTGTCTGAGGGCGCCGGTTCACGCGCGCGGGGATGCGAATGATAAATCGCCAGCAGATCTTCGCCCGCGGTGCGCATCCGGCGTTGGGCCGCGAACAACTCTTCCGGCGCCGCTTCGTAGCCAACCAGTGGATCGGCTGCTACGTTCCGCAAACTGTAGATTGTTCTCGCCCGCCCCTGGCCGTCGCCGCCAATTAGCCCACAGCACTCAGCCGGCGCAGCCTTACTCGCATGTGCGTACAGCTGGTGAACGTGTGAAGCCTGCAGCGTTATCACAAGAAAATTTGGAGTGCGGACCCGGTGGCAGCGCGATACCGCTCCTGGTGTTTTTTCTGAAATCTGAGATCTGAAATTTGAAATCTGAAATAAAACACTATCCGAAGCGCCGTCGCCGCTTCGCTCTGCCGGCGCACTCCAAATAGTTAGTCCTTGACGATCTTGAGTTTCAGCTCATCTAACTGCTTTTGATCAACCTCGCCGGGCGCATCGATCATTAAATCTGCCGCCGACGCCGTCTTGGGGAAAGCCATCACGTCGCGAATATTTTCGGTCCCGGCCAACACCATCATCAAACGCTCGATCCCCGGGGCGATCCCGCCGTGTGGCGGCGTGCCGAATTCCAGCGCATCCAGGAAAAAACCGAAACGAGATCGCGCTTCCTCCGTAGTCATGCCCAGGGCCTTGAATACCAGCCGCTGCACATCGCGCCGGTGGATACGAATCGATCCGCTCGCCAGCTCGACGCCATTGATAACCGGGTCGTATGCCCTGGTGCGAATCTTTCCCAACAACTCAGTTTCACCGCCTTCGACCGCTCGCTCGAGCAGCGAAAGATCTTCGTCTAAAGGCGAAGTGAAGGGGTGATGCATGGAGTAGTAGCGGCCATCCTCTTCGTGATATTCGAACATGGGAAACTCAGTGACCCAGAGAGGCGCGTAAACAGTTTCCGATAGTAGCTTCTCGCGGCGCGCGACCTCATTACGCAAAGCGCCCAGACTCGCTGCCACGGTTTTTGTCTTCCCCGCTACTATCAGAACCGCGTCACCCTTTTCGGCGCCCGCGCGTTGGGCCAGCGCCGCAACTGTATCCGCGCCCAGAGCCTTGAGTAATGAAGACTGCGGCTCATCGCCAAGTTTGATCCATGCCAGCCCCCCGGCGCCATAACGTTTGGCAAACTCCTGCAGATCGTCGAGCACTTTGCGCGAGAGGCCCGCGCCACCGCGAAAGACTATTCCCTTCACTTCGCCATCAGCCGCGAGCACCGACGCATAGGGTGCGAAGTCCGTGCCAGCCAACGCACCGGAAAGATCCTGCAGTTCCATCCCCTCGATGCGCAGATCCGGCTTATCTGATCCAAAGCGCCGCATCGCCTCGGCATAGCTGAAGCGGGGAAACGGCACGGGCAGGTCCACGTCGATCAGACGGAACACGCCCGCGAACAGTCCTTCAACCAGCGAATAGATCTGCTCCTCAGTGGCAAAACTCATTTCCAGATCGAGCTGAGTAAACTCCGGCTGGCGATCGGCGCGCAGGTCTTCATCGCGAAAACAGCGTGCGATCTGGAAATACTTATCGAGCCCGGCAATCATGCACAATTGTTTGAAAAGCTGCGGCGACTGGGGCAGGGCAAAAAACTTTCCCGGCTGAATGCGCGCCGGCACGATGTAATCGCGCGCCCCTTCGGGCGTTGATTTAATGAGGATCGGCGTTTCAATTTCGGTGAAGCCCTGCTCGTCCATGTAGCGACGAATCTCCGCCAGCACGCGATGCCGGAGGCGCAGGTTGGCTTGTAACTGTGGCCGGCGTAGATCCAGGTAGCGATATTTCAAACGCAGGTCTTCGCTGGCCAGCGCCCCGGAACTTTGGGTTTCGAGTTGAAAGGGAAGCGTGCGCGCGTCGTTCAGCACCAGGACCTCGCGCGCGTGTACTTCTATCTCCCCGGTAGCGAGCCTGGGGTTACGCGCTGACTCGTCGCGCAAAACCACTTTCCCGATCACCGCGACCACATATTCGCCTCGCACTTCCTTCGCTTTAGCGTGGGCCGCGGACGCCTGCTCCTCGTTGGCCACAACCTGTGTGATGCCATCGCGGTCGCGCAAATCAATGAACGTCAGGGGACCAAAATCGCGGCGCCGCGCGACCCACCCCATCAGCGTCACAGTCTGGCCCACGTCAGCGACGCGCAGGGCGCCGCAGGAATGTGTGCGCTGTAAGTTTCCTAAGTTATCCAGCATGTAAATAAGATTCTTCGACAGCCTTTACTCAATGTTTTGGCCGTCGCTCAAACGATCTCAATCTGATTCCCGCCAGGATCGCGCACATAGAAGCGCGGTGAATCGGGGCGTGGTCGTTCGTCCGGGATAATTTCTACACCCGAGTCATGGAGGCGTTTCTCTGCTGCGTTCAGATCAGACACAATGAAGCAAACGTGCCGTGTACTCAAACGCCCGTTCGCTTCGGCTTCGACAGACAAGTGCAGCTGCGCGGCGCCAATCTGATACCACGCGCCGCTCTTGCGCGTTCCCGCGGGCTTCGGCAATTCCTCCAGGCCGAGGATTGAACCATAAAATCTCTTGGCCTCCGCTTCGAGCTCGGACGGCACAGTGACATTCACGTGATGAAGGTGCGTAATCATCTCTTCATTAACTCTGCGGCTCTAATTTGAAGTGGGGATTCTCGATGATGCCAAATATGTTTCCGAAAGGATCCTTCACCGTTGCCACTTTAATGCCCCCACCGACGTCCTGCACCTCCTCATGTTTGCTCGCTCCCAGTTTAGTCACCCGGTTCAGGGCAACTTCCGCATTACTGACACCCCAGTACGCCACACTGCCCTGGGCCTTATCATCCGTCGTATTCTCGCCGGGCTGCAAACCAAGCTCATAGCCACCGACATTGAAGCCTACATAGAACGGCTCATTAAAATACGGCTCAATACCCAGGATTGAGCTGTACCAACTCTTTGCTTTTTCCATGTCATCGACGTGATAGATGACTGTGCGCAACCCCTGAAACATCAGCCGCTCCTCGAAGAGAAATACCGCCAGGCTCAGCTCCTCTCTCCTTCGGCTTTCGACGCCAAACCCGAGACCCGATCGAAGCGTTCCTCTGTTCTGGCCGGTTGCCCGGGTTGACTCTCTAGTTGCGCATTGAACTCGGCCGAGCGATTGCGCGGGATGCTGAGCGACTGCCACTCGCTGGAACGGAAATGCTTTGCCAGAAAGACTATCTGCCCGATGTGCTGAGCGTAGTGCATCAACTGCCGGTTGATCGCCTGCAGGATGGTGTGCTCCTCGCCGCGAATGAAAACCTTGCGCGCGAAATCCTCGGGCTGCAAAGGGTCCAGCGCCTGGAAAAGACAGGCCCAACCACGTTCCCAGTAATCACGCACTTCGTCCCTGGTCGTTTCGGGGGCGATCACAAATTCCCCATCCCGATTTCGATCCGGCTTTTCACCATCCGTAGTCAGAAAATCCGTCCAGCGCGAAAACATGTTGCCGGCCATGTGTTTCATAATCACGGCAATGCTGTTTGCCTCGGCATCGAGGGTGACGAAGTATTCATCGTCCTTGAGTTGATCCAGCGCTTTCTCGGCCAGCTTTTTGTAGGCGCGGAAACTACCAAGGGCATCCTCCAGATAGTGCTGGGCGAGTGATTCGCTCATGATCTCCCGATCCCTTTCAGTGTTAAAGACGCTCGATGCTCTTTTCGTAGTCGCCTGAGCCGGCGAGAAAGATTGCGCCATTTTTCGACTATGGCGATTTTCTCTTCGAAAGGCAGTCTTGCCAAATAGATCCTACGACGCGCTTTGCGTTCAAGCAGCTCGGAAATGTCGGGGTATTGCTTCACTTTTGGGTACCGCCGGCTTATCCATTAGCGTTCAAGGTAGCTCGTATCGCCTCAATAATTCCCTCGCGCTTCACGCTACGCTGCTCACTCGTCCGCAGATCCTTGATTGCGACCTCACCGCGGCCACGTTCATCTTCTCCAACGAATGCAACCAGAGGAATGCCGCGTCCCGACGCATATTTGAGTTGTTTAGCCAGCTTGTCAGATTCCGGATAAAGATCAACGCGCAGGCCTGCACGCCGCAACTCTCCGGCCAGGGCGACTGCGTCGGGAATCGATTCGTCGTTCCAAATACTGACCATCACGTCAGCCGGCGCTGAGATCAAGGCAGCCGGAAACATTTCCCGCTCGGTCATGACCACGATGATGCGTTCCAACCCCAGCGAGAAGCCGCACGCGGGAACGTCCTTACCGAGAAACATCCCCACCAGATTATCGTAACGGCCGCCGCCACCGAGACTGCCCGCCAAATCGCGCACGTTGATTTCGATGATTGCTCCCGTGTAATACGACAAGCCGCGCGCCAGACTGGGATCGATCTTGATCTTTGAGGCCACGCCAAAGGCGTTAGCATTCTCTAGAATCATGCGTAACTCCTCGATGCCGTGCGCGCCGGAGTCGTGCCGCACAAACTCAATCAAACGTCCCATCGTGGCAGAGTTGAGGGCCCCCTGCTTCTTATCCGAGTCTTCCCCGGCGGATATATCGGCGGCATGCTCGAGGGAACGCAGTTCAACAAAAAACTTGAGCAAACCCGCGTTCGCACCGGCGCTAATCCCCCGGTCAGTCAATTCCTGCGCGACACCCTCGACCCCAATCTTGTCCAGCTTGTCGATCGCCACCAGGGCGGCGTCGTACTTGTCCGCAGGAACGCCTGCGGTATCGAGGACACCGGCCAGCACCTGCCTGTGATTTAGCCGGATTGTGAAGTCATGAAACCCAAGTTTCGTAAGCGCCTCACTCGCGGCGGCACACAACTCGGCCTCCACAATCATTGAGCGCGAGCCCAGCACGTCAACGTCACACTGATAGAACTCCCGAAACCGGCCGCGCGCGGGCCGATCGGCGCGCCAGACAGGCTGGATCTGGTAGCGCTTGAAAAACTTTGGCAGCTCGTTCTGATACTGGGCCACTACGCGCGCCAGCGGCACAGTCAGATCGTAGCGCAACGCGAGATCTGCTTCCCCGGTCTTTTCGTGGACCCCGCGCTTCAGGATCTTGAAGATGAGCTGGTTGCCTTCCTCGCCATACTTGCCCATCAGCGTTTCGATGTTCTC
>JBDTOI010000225.1:0-6240 GCA_039933315.1 Pyrinomonadaceae bacterium | reverse complement strand
GGGCGGCACGCAAGATAGCACAGAAGCTGAGACCTGACCTCCATGCCCGCACAGACCATCGATGAAGTTCTCGCTCAACTCGGCGAGGTAATCCACCGCGCTCGCCAGCAAAGCGATCGGCTGGGCTACTTTGCCACTCTTTATCGCAACGTTACGCTCAGGGTCAAAGAAGGCATCGCCGCCGGGCTGTTTGAAGATGGAACGAGAGCAATGATGTTCCCCACGTGATAGATGTACTAAGCCAGGTGTAATTGACCAGGGCCCCGGCAGGCACAAAAAAGTCCCCGTCGATTCGCATCGAACCGGCATTTGTTCGTGTTGCTTCGTGAGGATTTAGTGTAATTTCGTGGATCGTGTGCTTAAGATGCGGAGCCACACGATCCACGAAAACACACTAACCGACTACACGAAGGAACACGAAATAAAAGTTTTAGGACCTGGAATTCTAAATGTTTGCCGCTCAGCTAAAAGTAGAACCCACTTCCTACGACGAGTATGGTCAACCTTGCTACCCCGTCGCCCAGGCAAAGGGTCTGATCGAGTTTCAGGAAAACCGCTTGATAAAAGAGGCGCTGGCCACCGGCTATACGATGACGGTGGCCACCACTCTGTTCGAGGCCATCAAAGACCAGGTAGCGCGGGCTGCGGCAAAAGGCCCGGTAGATGTGCTGGAAATTGGCGGCGGCAGTGGCGACTATTTCGAGCAGGTGCGGAACTACGTCCGCAGCTACCTAAACATAGAGCCGGGACGGCATGCGCTGGCTGGTGAAGACCTGGAGAGACTGAAAGACCCGCGTTACCTTTGCCTCAAATGCTCGGCAGAAGATATGCCGCTGCCTGACGAGTCGGTCGATGTAATTCTATCCATCGCCTCTCTGGACCATGTTCCCAATTTCCACAAGGTTTTGGGTGAGGTTAGCCGGCTGCTGCGGAAAGGGGGCATCTTTGTCCTCACGCTTAACAATCGCCGCTCGTGGTGGAAAGCTATGCTATCGCGGACCGATTACTTGAAGCGCAGGGAAGAAGAGATCGCCCGCGAGCATTACTTTCAGTGGTCGTTGTCCGAGTGCGCATCGCATCTCGCCGAGTTCATTCCCGTGCGGGAGAGTTACACTTCAACGTTCATCCCCTTCATCCCTCACGTGTGGCGCCCTTTGTTGCCGGTGGCGGAGTTAATCGGCCGGCCGCTGCTTCGCAAATACGGGGCTAACATTATCGCGGTATGTCAGAAGGCGGAGGGGAGTCGTTAATTCAATATTGGAGGAGTTTCGAGTTGAGGTTTCACGCAAAGGCGCTAAGAAAGGAAAGACATAAGGCGCAAAGAAGAAAGATAGCGCCCGGACTTTACGACGCACCTACGGCGAGGGTGGGGTCCAGGTTACGGCCCTGATACGATTCAGCACCGTTAGAAAAAACCAAACATTGCGCTCGATAGGGCGTTGCATATACCTTACGCCTGATTTTGCCAGCCAATCTTCTCTTCTTTCAGGAGACTTATGTCACAGGAAACTGTTAATACGGTTCGTGGCCTGTACGACGCATTTGCCACCGGTAACATCCCCGCAGTCCTCGCCGCTTTGGACCCGAAGGTTGAATGGTCGGAGGCTGAGCACTTCATCTACGCCGATGGCAATCCCTATATCGGACCGCAGGCGGTGCTGGAAGGTGTCTTCATGAAATTTGCAATCGAGTGGGATAGCTTTACGGTTTCGCCCGACGAGGTACTCGACGCTGGTGAGACGGCCATCGGACTGGGCCATTACAGCGGCACCTACAAAAGTAACGGGGCAAATGTGCGCGCGCAGTTTGCCCACTTCTTTACCTTCCGTGATGGCAAGGTAGTGAAGTTTCAGCAATACACAGACACGGCGCAGTTCTCAGAAGCGATAAAGAAATAGTTCATTCTCATGGCTGCGTGCGTTAACACTGACTCTGGGCGCCAACCACCGGAAGCGAGGTGGGAAACATAGGCGAAGATCCGCTTGCCCGCGAACGCGAGTTCCGCCAGTCTATCGAGCGGGCCGCTGCTGCCAAGCGGCGTCGTTCGGGCCTCTGCGCGGATGCCTGGGGTGGCTCGGCGGCGCTTTGATTGCACGGTGGTGGCTCTCACTGACGCTGATAGTCCTGCTGCCGGATCGTCCTTGCGGATGGAATTGCAAAAGGATGGTAAACGGTATCCGGTGTATACCGATGCGGCGCGGTGCCCTTAACAAAGGCGAACTCGATTCGGGCACACACTGTAGGGGAGGCACTCCGTGGCCGCCCCTTTCCTTTCGGCGAAACAAGTAGCAGAGGTAATGAGAGGGGCGGCCACGGAGTGCCGCCCCTACAAGGCTTTGGGAAAATACTCCCGCCAGCGACCATCCACCAACTTCTTTATGTCATCCCGAACAATCAGCTCGTCGGGAAACCCCGGCTTCAAGCGCGCATCGATTACAATCGGCCCGCGATAGGCCAGATGATGACGGACAACTTTCGTTTCCGCCGCGTAAATATCGGCGGCCGGCTCAAAACGCGTCCAGGTGGCCCAGAGAAAATCTGTCGTCGATTGCGCGACTTTCGCATCGTCATGCAGAACTATCAGAGGCCAGCCGGCAAATACTTTCTCCCGCGCCAGCCGCGCTGCCTGCTCAGGGTCTGCGGAGTATTCGACCCCTTCCACCACCAGGCAACCGGCGCAGAAAGGCGCCACGCGCGCCACTCCCTGAGGCAACTCGCCGCGAAACTCGCGCGGTAATTTCCGCACCGCTTCTCCCAGACCCAGCATGATCGCCTTGCTGCCTTTATTGACTTCGCCGCTGGTGTAATCAAGGGTATCCATCGAAGTATTGGCGAAGATGAACAAGTCTCTTTCGGGAACGACGCGCGCCAGTACATGCTCGAGCAGTCGAGGAAAGTCGCCCAGGTCCTGCGGCGTGTCCGTCAGAATTAGAAACTTCGTTAACGAAAGCTGGCCTTCGCCCAGTATGCGAAAGCCTGCCACCAGAGCTTCGCGCGCGTAACGCTCGCGAACCACTGCGGCGCACAGTGAATGAAATCCTGTCTCGCCATACGTCCAGAGACTCTGCACGCCGGGCATCACCAGGGGAAACAGGGGCGACAAGAGTTGCTGCAGATAATCGCCAATGAAGAAGTCCTCTTGTCTCGGCTTGCCCACTACCGTGGCCGGATAGATTGCATCACGCCGGTGAAAAACCGCATCTACATGAAGGACCGGATAAGAATGTCGTAGCGAGTAATAACCATAGTGGTCGCCGAAGGGCCCCTCGAGTTTTCGTTCGCTCGGCAGGGCATGACCGACAAGCGCGAATTCAGCCTCAGCCACCAGCCGGTGGCCCCCCGCTAAGGGGTTCTCCGTCATCCGAAGCTTTTCGCCAGCCAGCAGCGAGGTCAGCATCAATTCCGGCACATCCTCAGGCAAAGGGGCAATGGCAGCGACAATCAGCGCCGGGGGTCCGCCGAGAAACGCGGTAACGGGCAATGACTGTCCCAGCTGTTCGGCGGCATGGTAATGAAAGCCACCTCCCTTTTGAATCTGCCAGTGCAGCCCGGTAGTTTCCGCGTCGTACACCTGAAGGCGATAGATGCCAAGGTTGTGTTTGCCAGTTACCGGATGTTCGGTGTAAACCAGCGGCAGTGTGATGAAGGGGCCGCCATCCTTCTGCCACGTAGTCAGCACCGGTAGCTCGTTGAGACGTGCGGGCCGCTGCTCCACCTCCTTGATAGCGCCGCTGCGCACGTTCCTGGTCCCCAACCTTAAAAACTCGCGGGCCAGCGAACGATGCCGCCAAAGCGCGGACGGCTTCGGCGGGAGCAGGGCCTCGGCAACGTGAACCAATTTCTTAACCAGAGCTTCCGGCTTCGGCCCAAAAGCGCGCTCGATCCTCGCAGCTGTGCCGAACAGGTTAGTGACCAGCGGAAACTTACTTTCCTTCACCTGCGTGAAGAGCAGCGCCGGGCCTCCCTCTTCGACTACTCGGCGATGAATTTCCGCGACCTCGAGGTAGGGATCGACAGGAGCGTCAATGGTGACCAGATCGTTTTCGCGGCGCAGGAGGTCAAGAAAAGTACGGAGGTTGGAATGCATCAGGGCTTTGGGCGGGCGGCTGGAGAGATGTTAGTTGAGGAGATGGAGCATCGTTTAATCCATGTCCATCGGATTTCGGTAAGGCTTGCCCTTGTCTTTGTCGGCACGTTTCATAGCTTCCTGAAACTTTTCTTCCAGGAGCCTTTCGCGGTCCTTCATGGAGCTAAGCTCCTGGGAAAATATCTGTTCGCGAACTTGCTTTTGCTTGTCGAGGCCTTTAACCATGTCTTCGAACGAGGCCATTGGTTTCGTTTTCTCTTCGTGAGCGATGACCGCACCGGTTTGCGAGTCAATCACCAGAGTCGACTCGCAGTCCGGGCAAATGATCGTAAAGCGCCGTGCCTCTTCCATAACTGTGACCTCCTGGTGCCGCCCTATAAAGCTCTATCAACGTTGGGAAATGAGTATAACACCAGAAGCATGACGAAGGCCGCGCAGGACTATCCTATGCGGCCTTCGTCGCAAACTGTCGTTCTAAATGGAAACTGAGATGCTATCTGTTCGCAGCTACCCTTACGGGGTGACTGCCTTCTTGATAGCGCTGCCGACCTTCTTGGTGCCACTGACGGTTTTCTCGCCAACTGTCCTGGCTCCCGAGGCGGTCTTCGAACCAACCGTCCTGGCTCCGTCGGCGGTCTTGTCCCCTACCGTCCTGGCTCCCTCGAGGGTTTTTTCACCAACGGTCTTGGCCGCTCCGCCGGCAGCTTTAGCGCCTTCAACTGTCTTGTCGGCAACCCAGCCTGCCCCACTGGCGATTGCGTCGCCGGTGTCACTAAGCGCAGTCGCGACGTCGCCCTTGAAGTCTCGCTCCTCGCCCGTCGCGGAATAAACGCGCGCCGTGCGTTGCCCGTTGCGGGTCGTCACGACTACCCGGGAAACGCGCGGATTGTTCTTAAAAACGCGTGTTTGGGTGGTGACACCATTGGCGTCAGTAGTCGTGGTGATTTCGGAATTGTCCGGACCCGGTTGGGTCGTCGTGGTAGGCGTAGCTGTCGCGTTGACGTTAGTGTTCGCCGTATCGGTCGTATTGCAAGCTATTCCGAATGCGGCGAGCGCCAGCATGGCCATCCCCGTCAAAATCTTGTTTCTCAACTGGTTTTCCTCCAACGTTAATTTCAAAACCCGAACTTGACGGGCAAGCAATGTGCCAACTGTCGAAGGCGTTTAAGGGCAGCGCCGGCATGTTATCGCTGTGGACGACATAGAAAAGCGTACGCCATGCCTAATCTTACGTTCAGTTACAGTACGCCGCCGCGAGGATGGCGGTTTGACAGTAAAGTTGGCGCGGGCTACCATTCGCTTTCCTTGAAGCATTCAGGCGCAATCTTAACAAGGACGACGGTCCGTCGATCAATAGGGTCTTTTAAGTATTCCATTGTCTTAATCTTATTACTCAGCGCAGCACTCCGATCTCACTAAGCACTTCTATGGGTTTCGCTACGATAGCAATTCACGCCGGACAGGAACCTGACTCGGCCACCGGCGCGGTGACAGTTCCCATTTATCAGACGTCGACCTACGCGCAAGAGGGACTGGGCAAGAACAAGGGCTTCGAGTACGCGCGTACTTCGAATCCCACTCGTTTAGCCCTGGAACGCAATCTCGCTGCCCTGGAGGGCGCCCGTTTTGGCTATGCCTTCGCCTCGGGAATGGCGGCCATTGACGCGACCCTGCGGCTCGTGAAATCGGATGACCACGTGATCGTCTCCGATAATACGTACGGCGGCACCTTTCGTTTATTCAGTCGCATTCTGGCGAACTATAAGATCGAATTCACTTTCGTGGACACCTCCGACGTGGCTAATGTCGAGGCAGCCATGAAGCAAAACACCCGCATGGTATTTGTCGAAACCCCGACGAACCCGGTGATGATGGTCACCGATCTACAGGCGGTTTCCGACATTGCCCACAAGTTTGGCGCGCGTGTGGTTTGCGACAATACTTTCATGTCGCCGTATCTGCAGCGGCCGCTGGATTTTGGCGTGGATATCGTCGTCCACTCGACCACAAAGTTTCTCAATGGGCATTCCGACGGTATCGGCGGCGCGGTAGTTCTCAACGATGAAGAAGACGCTGCCTGGATCGCTTTTGTTCAGAATAGCGCCGGCGCGATCCTGTCACCCTTCGACTCGTGGCTGGTATTGCGCGGCACC
>JBDTOI010000224.1:0-6274 GCA_039933315.1 Pyrinomonadaceae bacterium | reverse complement strand
CAGGATGGAAACCGCGCTACGCGAAGGTGAAAGGTCGAACCCCAACGGGGTTATGTCCTCCAGCCCAGGGTTGCCGCCTCGGCTACCCTGGGGAAGCGATTAAGGCAAGTATTTCCAACCCCAACGGGGTTGTGCCGACGCTCGTTGGGTGCAACGCTCATGGCGAATTGACACAACCCCGTTGGGGTTGAGATTGGCCATTTCAAACCTGTACCCAGGGTAGCCGCAGCGGCAACCCTGGGCTGGAGGACATAACCCCGTTGGGGTTTCCGGGCCTGCGACGAGTATATAGGCCGATGAAAATAACACCTGGAATAAACAAGTTACGCAAAAGTTTCCTAAGAAGGCGCTAAGAAAGGAAAACCAGAAGGCGCAAAGAGCCCGCTCTGAAGTTATCTCCAAAGCTTCTGCTGCAAGGCGTTGAAGCGCTCCACAATCTTCTCCTGATCGGGATGCCGGCCGGCGGAGACAATCTCCTTCCCACCGACCACCACTTCGCGAACAGCACCTCGCGAAAGTGAAAACACAACGCTCGCCATCAGTTCATCCGGCGACGCGCCCGCGATCGAAGGATCATCCAGATCCAACGTGAAAAAGTCTGCTGGTAGTCCATCTGCCAGCGTCGCACCTGTCGCGCCAATACTCCTTGCGCCATTAGTAGTCGCACATTCGAAGAGCTTTGCGGCTAAAGCAGAAGCCCGACCGTCAGGGAGGGCTCCGCTACTATTAGAAACAGAACCTTCTCTGACCGTCGGGTCCCTGTCCAGAACGGCCCGCTCCATACGCTGCAACCTCAAGTGATATTCCAACTCGCGTGCGTCCTCAAACAGATCGATCTGCGCATGGCTATCAGTACCGAGGCAAACGCGTACCCCCTGATCGAAGAACTGATCGGCGGGCACGATGCCGTCCCCCAGGTTTCGTTCCGTGGTCGGACAAGCGCAAACGATGGCGCCGCTGCGGCCCAGCGCCGCGATAGCTTTGCTCGTCACATGGATCGCGTGCACGGCAGTGAAGTGATCGCTGAGTAACCCTTCCGTCTCGAGCAGGGCAACCGGACTGCGACCGTATTCCTGAATGCATGATGAGACTTCAGCCATTTGCTCAGCGACATGCATGTGAACGGGCACTCCATGCTCATTCGCATAACCTACAATCTCGCGCAGATAGTTCAGCGGCACCGCGCGCACACTATGTGGCGCTATCCCGACCCAGGCAGTAGCCCGACCGTCAGGGAGGGCTCCGACGGAATGCCTGGACCTCTCCCTGAGGGTCAGACTGCTGCTTAGCGCCTCCAGGTTTCGCAAATAGTTCTCCGGATCCTTTTCCATAAATCGTGCCTGCCGCGGATTGGCGTCGGTTTGAAATCCGGACCGCGCGTACGCCACTCGCAGCAGCGCAATCCTCAGACCCACATCGTTCGCGGCCCGCACAACTTCCTTTGCCAACAGGTTCGGATCGTCGTAAGGAATCCCCTCTGGAGAGTGATGCAGGTAATGAAACTCGCCTACCGCAGTTATGCCCCCCAGCGTCATTTCCAGAAAAGCCATCCGGCTCGCGTCATAAATATCTTCCGGGCTCAGACGGCCAGCCGCCGCATACATCATCTCGCGCCAGGTCCAGAAACTGTCAGTCTGGTTTGCCGTGCGGTATTCCGTTCGGCCGCGCAGGACTCTTTGAAAGGCATGTGAATGAGCGTTGATGAGCCCAGGAAGGAGAGCGCGGTTTTTTAGGCGAATAGGATTCTCAACTCCCGCGGCGGGCGCAAGGCGCGCGATGCGCCCGGTGTCGTCGCAGACCACCGCCAGGTCCCGCTGAAAGCGACCTCCAACAAAAATCAGATCCGGCAGCCAGGTTGTTTGGTTACGATCCTTCAATATTCACCGCGGCTTTGCCCAAAAACCCTTATTTCGTGTTCCTTCGTGTAGTTAATTACACGAAATCTCACGAAGCAACACGAACCATGCTGATCAAAAGCCGTTACCGTGGCTCACTCTTTGCTTTTTTCTTTTCAGCTATCCATTGATCCACCTGGCGCTCCAGTACATACAGCGGAACGGCCCCGGAGCGCAGGACGACATCATGAAACTCGCGCAGATCGAATTTCGCTCCCAGTTCCATTTTGGCGCGCGCGCGCAGCTCCTGGATCTTCATCTGCCCAACTTTGTAAGCCAACGCCTGTCCCGGCCAGGCGATGTAGCGATCGATTTCGTTGGTGATATCCAGCTCCTGCTTCGGCGCGTTCTCCATGAAGTAGTCGATGGCCTGCTGGCGCGTCCAATGCATCTGGTGCATGCCGGTATCAACGACCAGGCGCACCGCGCGCCACATCTCGTAAGTCAGCTGGCCAAATTTCGCGTAGGGGTCGTCGTAAAGACCCATCTCCTCGCCCAACGATTCCGCGTACAACCCCCAGCCTTCGACAAAAGCAGTGTAGCTGCCGTAGCGACGGAAGTTCGGCAGGTTACCCTGTTCCTGCGCCAGGGCAATCTGCAAATGATGGCCCGGCACTGCTTCGTGTAACGACAGCGCCATCATCTCCCACTTCGGTCTGGACTCGGGTTTGTAAAGATTCACAAAGTAAGTGCCGGCCCGGGAACCGTCCGCGGCAGGCTGGCGGTAATACGCTGTGGTTGTGTCAGGCGCCACGGCCATCGGAATGGGCTCGACGCCGTACGGCGTGCGCGGCAGCGTCTTGAAAACCTTAACCAGATGCGGATCGATGGCCTTGGCCATGGCCTGGTAGGCGGCAAACAGTTCCTCGGGAGTTTTGTAGTAGAAGCGTTTGTCGGTGCGCAGAAACTTGAAGAATTCCGGCAATGAACCGCGAAAGCCTACCTGCGCTATTATTTTCAGCATCTCGGCCCGGATGCGTGCGACTTCGCTCAATCCCCGTTCATGGATTTCCTTCGGCGTCAGATTAGTCGTTGTGAAACGGCGCACGAAGAACGCATACATATCTTCGCCATGCGGCAGCTGCCACGCGCCCACCTGGTCGAAACTTGCGGGCAGGTACTCTTCAACAAAGAAGCGTTTGAATCTCTTGTAAGCCGGGACCACGCCGGTATTGATGGCGGCGCTTGCTTCGCGCATCAGGCGTTCTTGTTCAGGGATGGGAATGTTCGCTGGGAATCGTTTGAAAGGTTTATAGAAGAGACTTTCCTGCGGACTATTCACAATCTGCTTGTCTATCTGGGCCGGCACGCGCTGCATTATGACTTTCGGCAGTACGATGCGACGGGCCATGCCTTCCCGCATCAGAGTCATCGTCTGGTCCATGTAGGCGGGAAAGGAACGCAACCGCGCGATCCAATCGTCATAGTCTTTGACAGTCTCAAACCGCAGTGAATCAGCGAGTTCGTTTTCAGTTTGAATTCCTCCACGCTGATTGAGCGGAGCCAGATGCCATTGCAGACTGTACTGATAAATGTCTGCTCCATACTCGTTCCTAAACAGGTCGTAATTCAACTGATCGGCGGGTGACAAGCGGGCCCGATTGATTTTGTCGAGCCGCTTCACCACGGCGATAGCGTGGTCATTGCGTTTCCTGAAGGCGTCGAGACTCAGGTCAGGCCAGCGATCGTTCCAGCGTCGATCGCCCATTGACGAAGCGCGGGTGGGACTCTGCTGTAGATCGTATTCCCACTCGGCATCGAAAAGGGCCTGGAGCTGTTTGGCCGGCGATTGCGGAGCGCGCGTTTGGCCGAACGCTAGACCGCTCATCAAAACCAATGTTGCGGCCAGTGCGGCAAGAAATCGGTATGACGGTTTATGCATTATTGAATTTCTCCCAGTGAAGGAGCGGGGGCAAGCCCGCCTTCCTGACTGCAAGTATTCGCGGTTGAACTTTTATTCAACGCTTCCCACCTAAATTTGAGACTCAAGGTCCGGAGTTTGACTCAACACTACCTACTTGCAGTCAGGAAGGCGGGCTTGCCCCCGCTCTTACGTGCCCGCGCTTACCAACTCTCGGAAACCTCTTAAGCCCAAAACCTCCCGCGCCGCGGTGCGATCCCCTGTACAGCTGATCCTTCTGGGCGCATCGAGAAACTTCAACTCAAAACCAAGTCGCCGGTACAACTCAACAATCCGCGGCGTCGCCTGATTTGACACCACCACCGGCCCTGGATGCTTTGCCAGCCACTCGGCCGTACGCACCTGATCATCCCAGTCAAAACCGCCGGCGCTGTAGCTGGTGAACTCCACATCGTAGGGCGGGTCGGCATAAATGAAATCATCCGGCTCAATGGCCAACAGCTCTAGGTCCACAGTTGTGAAGGCCCAGGGCCGCAACCCCTCGCGATACTCATAAAAGTCCGCCGCGTAGTTAATTGTCTTGTACTTCCCGAACGGCACGTTGTATTCGCCGCTGAGGTTGAAGCGGCACAGACCGTTAAAACAGGTGCGATTCAAATAGTAGAAGAGCTGCGCCGCCTCTGCCGTTTCCGAGTTGCCTTCGTTAATCAAGTGGTTGAAGCGGTCGCGATGAGCATAGAAAAGCTCCGCTTCATTGCGCATTTCAATAGTCATTCCCAGACCGTGCTGCAACCAGCGATAGAAATTTATCAGGTGCGGGTTCGCGTCATTCAGCAGGGCCCGTTCGGGGCGCAGTCCGAGGGCAACTGCCAGCCCGCCGCAAAACGGTTCCACGTAGCGATATTGCTGAAAGGGTCGCCAGATTGGATCGATCTGCGGCAGCAGCCAGCGCTTGCCACCGGCCCACTTGAGCGGCGGATTGAGAGCGGGCAAAGTTTGTATGGGCGCGCGCAGAGCTTGGCTGGTAGTCATCCGCGGCAAACGATAGCAAGCGGAAGGCAGGTGAGCAAGAGAGAGCATCCACAGATTACGCAGACGGGAGAGGGAAAAGAAGAAGCGGAATGGAGCGCAGTAGCGTTAGAGCGGAAAAACGTAGCTCTCTTTTCTGTCTCTTTCCACTGGTTCTTAGTCTGCGGAATCTGTGTAATCTGCGGATTGCTGGGGTTAGGCGGCTACGCTTTGGGGACGAAATCTTGATACTCGATCCAGGACAGCGGCGCGGACCTTTTCCTTGAATGACTGGCCCGCGTTCCAGGGCACAATCACCGAATGCAATCTGCTATCAAAAAACCAGACGGTGTACTCGGCGGGATCTTCGCAAGCCACCTTATTCGCCTTCAACTTGAAAGGGATTAGGTGTTCGCTTAAGAGTTCATCGATCGCCTGTTGTGCTTCGGCCTTATGGGTCTGTGGTACGACGGTTGTGATGGCGTTTGGCATGGAGATCATTGGGAAGCCTTTCCTGAGTTGAGTCGGTGGAGGCGCTTCTCCGAGGTCAGGAGTATGCACTTATGGAGCGCGGCAATTGTTACGATCCGGCGCTATTACCACACTATTAAACATTTCCTTTAACGATATACAGCGTAGCAGGCGTTTACTTACTTCACTTCACAACCCCTTGAGTCATTGCGGTCAACGCAGTGGAATGAAGTCAGTACCACCACGCCGGTAGCGGGTGGGTGCCATCAATTGTGGATTTCAGATTGCGGAATGCTGATTGAAGAAGGATTGGCTCACTTCAATCCGAAATCCGAAATCCGTATTCCGCACTCGATGGACCCACCCGCTACCGCGCGGTGGTACTGACCTCATGTCACCGCACTGTCAGAATGATGGGCTTGCCCACGCCCCAACCGCTCCAGAAATCAGCGTAATCATTGACCAAACAGAACGCGCATGTTAACTTCCCGTCCCATTAGACAGCTGAAAAGGAACTGCGAAACGGTCTCCCCCGTCTTTCGACAACAGGATGTGAACCAGCCCTCCGGGCAGCTCGATACTTTAGTTCCAATAACTGTTTTCTCATTCAGGGGAATTGAACTGCGTTAGTGTTTAGAGACGGACCAGGTAACGTCACACCATCACGACCGTTAAGGCTCCATCGCCCGTTCTACGAGCGTAGCTTAACGGTTATTTAACTTGGAGCCTTACCCGGCTTTAAGGAATGTCAGGACACTCGCGCCAGCGTGTGACCTATCGCCTTCGGAGAGTAATAAATGAAACCCCCATCCCCCAACTCGTCCTTCGGGTTCGTTCGCCTGGTTAAAGCCGTTCTCAAGAACAACAGAAGAATTAGTTTCTTCCTCGCTGCGCTAGTGGTATGCGCAGCTGTGACGGCTGTCTTCTTCTACCGCAGCGCTAAAGCTGACACGAGCTTGCTGGTGGAGGAATTCAGCTATGCGACGGGACAACTGACAAGTGCAACTGGCGGGGCAAACGTGAGCGGTGGAAACTGGGT
>JBDTOI010000223.1:0-6287 GCA_039933315.1 Pyrinomonadaceae bacterium | reverse complement strand
CACAAAAAGGGGAACAGGTATTACCCGTTCCCCTCGACTAGATTATTTGAGCCCTCCCTGACGGTCGGGCTTCTGCTTGTTTAAGCGGTGGCGGGATTGTCGCCGGTTATCGGCGGTAGAATCGGCTTCAGCGGCTTGGCGGCCGGTTCCTTGAGCTGCGGCCGGTCGTCGCGTCCGGAGACGCTGGTTTGCTCTTCTTCATCGAGCGGCAGTCCGGCTACGACGCGTCTGATTTGCACGCCGTCCAGCGACTCGCGCTCAAGTAAAGCCTCGGCCAGGCGCACCATCGTGTCGCGGTTGTCTTCCAGTATCTGCTGCGCCCTTTCGTACTGCGCCGAAACTATCTTCTTCACTTCCTGATCGATGCGAATCGAAGTGTCTTCGGAATAGTCCCGATGCTGTGCGATTTCGCGGCCCAGGAAAATCTGTTCTTCCTTCTTGCCAAAGGTCAACGGTCCCAGCTCGGACATGCCGTACTCGCACACCATCGCGCGGGCCAATTCGGTCGCCCGTTCGATGTCGTTAGAGGCCCCGGTCGTGATGCTACCGAGGAAAAGCTGTTCGGCAATACGGCCGCCCATCAAAATGGCAATCTGGCCCAACAAATACTCCTGCGAGTAATTGTGGCGATCGCCCTCGGGCAGTTGCTGGGTTACACCCAGGGCCATGCCGCGGGGAATGATGGTTACCTTATGAACCGGATCGGCGTTTGGCACTTTCAGACCAACCAGTGTATGGCCGGCTTCGTGATAAGCGGTGACGCGCTTCTCCTCGTTCGAAATCACCATGCTCTTGCGCTCAGCGCCCATCAGGACTTTGTCCTTCGCAGTCTCAAAGTCGGGCATCGCCACCAGCTTCTTGTTGTAACGCGCCGCATTCAATGCAGCTTCGTTCACAAGGTTGGCCAGGTCTGCGCCGGTGAAGCCCGGTGTACCTCTTGCCAGCACGCTGATATCAACATCCTCGCCCAGCGGAATCTTGCGCGTGTGGACTTTCAAAATGCCTTCACGGCCGCGCACGTCAGGACGCGATACGACCACGCGACGGTCGAACCGGCCTGGCCGCAGCAACGCAGGATCCAGCACATCGGGACGATTCGTCGAAGCGATCAGGATGACCCCGTCGTTTGACTCAAACCCGTCCATCTCCACCAGCAACTGGTTCAAGGTCTGCTCGCGCTCGTCATGCCCACCGCCCAGTCCGGCGCCACGATGCCGTCCGACCGCGTCAATCTCATCGATAAAGATAATGCAGGGCGCGTTCTTCTTGCCCTGTTCAAACAGGTCGCGGACGCGGGAAGCGCCTACGCCCACAAACATTTCCACGAAATCCGAACCGGAGATCGAGAAGAAGGGAACATTGGCTTCGCCCGCAATGGCGCGCGCCAAAAGGGTCTTACCGGTTCCCGGGGGGCCCATCATCAAAACGCCCTTGGGAATTCGCCCACCCAGCTTCTGGAACTTCTGCGGCTCCTTCAGGAATTCAATAATCTCCTGCAACTCTTCTTTGGCTTCTTCCACGCCGGCGACGTCCTTAAAGGTGACGCGCTTCTGCTGGTTGTTCAGCAGTTTCGCCCGCGACTTGCCAAAGCTCAGGGCCTTGTTGCCGCCTGATTGCATCTGCCGCAACATGAAGATCCAGAATCCGAAGATGAGCACGAACGGCAGCAGGTAGGTCAGCATTGGCCAAAGGAAACTGCTGCCCGGGTCGTCCTTAACGTTATCCACTCGCGGCTTGCCGTTTGCGACTTCGCGAGCTTTGTTCAGCACTTCATTTTTCGTGTGCTCGTTTGAGAGTTGAATCTTGTATTCCTGGCCGCTCCGGTCGGTTGCGACAGTCACAGTCTGCCCTACCGTCAACTGCTTCAACTGATCGTTCATGATCTTATAGTCGAGCTGGGTCAGATCGATGTCCTGTGAATTTTTGCCCTGCGGATTTACGACTTTATAAACCAGCAAAGCACCGGCAATAATCAAAAGCCAGAAAAGTATTTGTCTAACTGTAGAACTCAAAGCCTTCTTGCCTCCACTCCAAATCATACCTTAAATCAGCTTGCCTGTCTCTCCCAAGTGCTTTCCGAAGCGTCTTCCCTGCTCCGAGCCTCCTGGGCGCCGATCTAAGATGCATTCCGCTGCCACGAAGCTGCCCTCAACCGGGCAATGCCAAAACGCTTGAAATACTGACGCGCAATTTCATCGTGCTCGCATTTTCAGGGTGATTTAGGATGAAACTGTAGCAATCCTCGCTGGCGGGAAACGCGCCCCCCACCCGGCAACTCCACCACCCGGCCGCCTCGGCTCCCTTTTAGCAACTGCTCTACGGCCAAAACATGAACCAGCTCCAATCGTCGCAGATCTCCGCGCCCGGCGGCGAGCCAGTGGCGCAATGTACGCAAACGCAAAGCGGGTTGCGCGTTTGCCAGAATCTCTACGCGCAGGGAAGGCACTTTGTTCTTAACATCCCTGGCCGAAGGGTCTTTGGCCTGAGTTTTTTCGGTGGCGCGCTCCAACAGCTCTTCGGCAACGAGTGAAAGGGCCACCGCGTCTTCCCGCAGAAGCAGGGCCGTGCGTGAAAGCGCTTCAACCACCCGAGAATTAAAGCCTTCCATCAGGGGCAGCAGCTGACGGCGCACCCGCACACGAAGAAACTTCTCATCGAAATTCATCTCGTCAGTCTTGCACTCGGCGCCGCTTTCCCGGCAGTACGCTTCCGTGTCCGCCCGGCGTGCCCAGCGCAACAAGGGACGCGCCAGCATTATCTTGTCCTTCTTACTGAGGAGACGCACCGGTTCCATGCCCCCCAGGCCGTCGATACCGCTGCCGCGCAGGAGGTTCATCAGCACTGTCTCGGCCTGATCCTCCATTGTGTGCGCGGTTAAGATGAATTGCGCCCCCTTCTTCTGCGCTACTTTCAATAAAAAGTCATACCGGGCCCGCCGGGCAGCCTGCTCAAGATTATCCCCCGCCTTGCCGGCGCGTTTTTTCACATCGACGCGGCCCACTGCGGATTGATACCCAAGCTTCTCAGCGAGTTCTCTTACCCACTGGGCATCGTCTTTACTAAGGTTTCCTCGCAGCCCGTGATCCAGGTGGGCCACAGTTAAATTCACATCCAACTTCTTCGCCCTAATCAGCCCGGCGAGTGCCAGCAACAGGGCTGTTGAATCCACCCCGCCAGATACCGCCACAATCACTTCCGCATTTTGCAAAGACAATTCCAAGCGCTGCCATTCGGCCAACAGCCCCTGCAAAAACTTTGTCATCTTCTGTGCGCGAGGTGATCGGGTCGGTCTCTGTTTCACCCAGCCATCATACGTTAGACTTCAAAAGAATGAGAGCTGCAGTCTCTTGATCGAGACGTGTGTTGAAATCCCGAAACATTCCCACCCAGAGGAGATCCGCTGTGACAATTACGAACATCGAAAACGAGCCGAACCAGGAGAAACGAATCCAGGCATTGCGGGCCGAGCTGGAAAAACTTGGTGGTATTTCCTCCAGTATTGAGGACATGCCCGCCGACCTGGAGGAAGAGTTTCTAAAGCAGGTGCTGGCCTATGAAACCGCGGAAGCAATAACACTGTCGCAGTGGCTGGCAAACTCAGGAATGCAGGTGCCTTCCCCGAAAACACTGGACGACGCCAGCCTGGATATCAAGCTTATGGAAATCATTCAGCGAATGGCCTCGCTGGGGGCTTACCTGCTGCACACAAACCACCTCAGCGACCGCGAGCTGTATCAGTATCTTTATGATGACGCCCTGCGCGAGGAAGCCACGCTCTTTCCTGAGAACCCGGGCTATGCCTACATGATCGATCTTACCGGCAGTGGCAGCGACGAGGACAACCAGATTTATCTGAAGTATTACGCTGACGCAGAATGGCGCAAACGGTGGGCCGAGGACTGGCCTGACGATCCGATCCCGGAACATGAAGATCCGCAATTTGATCGCGACAGCAAGCTACCAAAGTCGCCTTACGGTTAGTTTCGAGCGTGGTTAACGGCTCCAGCGAGCAGCAGGCAGGCAAAAGCAAATAATAAAACATACCGGCACTGCTGTTTTCGGTTATTGCGCCCCAAATCCAACTGGCGGTGCGGTTCAAGTTCTAGCAGAGTGGACAGACTTCAGTCTGTGGTGCCAGTCGTAGAATCACAGACTGAAGTCTGTGCCACTAGGCCACGATCATGGTGCCGGTGCCCTCGTCGGTGAAAACTTCGGAGAGCAATGCGTTGCGCAAACTGCCGTTGAGGATGTGGGCGCTGTGCACTCCTCGCGACAGCAGAGTGGTGATGCTTTGCAACTTCGGGATCATGCCGCCGGTGGCTTTGCCGTCCCGTATCAGCGCCTCGGCCTCGCTCGCCGTCAGCCGGGAGAGCTTCGATTCCGGTTGGCCGGCTTGCAGGTAAATGCCATCCACGTCCGACATTAAGATCAGTTTCTCGGCCTTCAACTGAATAGCGATTTCTGCCGCGACGGTGTCAGCATTAATGTTGAAAACCGTACCCTCGGCGTCGGCCCCCAGCGAAGAGATTACCGGCAGGTAGCCGTGCTCCAGCAACAACATCAATAAGCGCGCGTTGATCTCCAGGATGTCTCCGACATGTCCGAAATCAACGTGCTCACGCGTCCCCGTCTCACGATTCAAGACCTCTTTGGGCGGACGTCGTTCGGCGTGGACGATGTTGCCGTCGACTCCGGAGAGGCCCACCGCCTCAACGCCGCGATTGCGCAAGGCTGCGAGAATGTCGGTATTGATTGTGCCGGCAAAAATCATCTTGGCCATCTCCAGGGTGGCGTCGTCAGTGACGCGCCGGCCATTGATGATTGTCTGTTCGATCCCCATTCGAAACGCCAGATCGCTCAGTTGTTTACCACCGCCGTGCACTACGCAAAGCCGTATGCCAACCTGATGAAGCAAGGCGAGCTCTTCAGCCAGCGAGCTCAAGTTGTTAGGATCTTCGGTGGCCTTCCCTGAGAGTTTGACGACGAAAGTCTGGCCCTGGAAGCGCTGAATGTATGGCAGGGCCTCGCGCAGCAGGTCGAGCCGTAGTTGATTACCGACTTCGTTGGTGGCTTCGCTCATAATTTGTTTGAGCCGCAGATTTACGCGGATAAACGCGGATCAGATCCTAAGGCATTAGAACTGACTATTCCTGAATCCGCGGCCATCCGCGTTTATCCGCGGCTAATTCTCTCCGGACAATAAGCTCGAGAGTACTGCCTTCTGCATGTGCAAGCGGTTCTCTGCTTCATCAATTACGACTGAGGCGGTATCGTCTATCACGCCGTCGGTAACGATCACGTTTCGACGCACAGGCAAACAGTGCATGAAGATTGCCTGGTTGGTGCGCGACATCTTCTCTTCGTCCACGATCCACCGCTGTCGATACTGGGCCCGCTCGGCAATGTCGCTGGCCGCCTCACCGTAAAACTGCTTAGCGCCCCAGCTCTTGGCGTAAACCACCTCGGCCCCATTAAATGCTTCTTCAACACTATTGATTATCCTCAGTCCCCCACCTGCTCGTTCCGCTTGCCCCATCATTTCCTGCAGCAGATCATTATCCAGCTCATAACCAGGCGGATGTGCAATCGTAAGATCATGCCCCATCTGTGCGGCAGCGAGGGCAAAACTGTTGGGCACTGCCATCGGCAGGGGCTTTGGGTGCCAGGCCCAGGTCAATACGACCCGTTTCTTCCCGGCGCCGAGCTTTTCGCGAATCGTCATCATATCGGCCATCGACTGGCAGGGATGATGCATGGCTGACTCCAGGTTGATCAACGGCACTTCGGAGTATTTGGCAAACGCGTTAAGGATCGGATCAGTGCGCTCTTCGTTCCAGTCATTGAGGGCGGCAAAGGTGCGTACGCCAATGGCCGCGCAGTAGCGACCCAGCACTCGCACAAACTCCTCGACGTGTTCCGTCTTGTCGCCATCCATCACTGCGCCGTCGCGATGTTCCAGAGTCCAACTAGTCCCGCCCGGTTCCAGCACTACGGCATTCCCGCCCAGCTCGTAAATTCCCACCTGCATAGAGGCCCGCGTGCGCAGGGAAGGATTGAAAAAGACCAGCGCAATAGATTTGCCGGCGAGGGGCTTCGTTTGATCTTCTTCACTCTTGAAACGCACAGCTGAGTCGATCAATTCGTCGAGCTCGGTGCGGGTTAAGTTTGCGGTGTTCAGGAAACTCTTCATAGGCATCATTGTAGGGGCGGCACTCCGTGGCCGCCCCTACCGCAGTTAACGGGGTCAAGTCCCACGGCTAAGAGAGGGGCGGCCACGGAGTGCCGCC
>JBDTOI010000222.1:0-6316 GCA_039933315.1 Pyrinomonadaceae bacterium | reverse complement strand
GTTGAAAAGATAAGGTGGGTCCAAAGTCGTGCGAGCGATTGAGACATGAAGGTGGCCTCCTATTTCGTTTGTTGGAACTCGACGATTCTAGCGGCAAGCCGTTGAGCGGCCCTTATGACGGGGTTAAGTGGCGGAATCGTGTTTATGAAAGAGATCAAGTAAGAGGTGGGAAAGCGATTGGGAGACTCAGCGGATAACGGTGAAATCAGTGGCAGGTTAGAGGATAACGCTGAAAGCGTTGGCTAATTCCAGCCCAGGGTTTGCTTTTGAAACCCTGGGATCGCGAGTGCCTATAATAAATGACGCAACCCTGGAAGGGGTTGCGTCGAAGGACTTCGCAACTCCTTCAGAGTTGCATCTGTCACAAAACTTGGGTCTTTGTCCCAGGGTTGCCAAAGCGCAACCCTGGGCTCGAATTAGCGAACGCTTTCAGCGTTAGGGTTGCTTAATTGAACTCCATGGTGCCGTCCTCAACGCGGCCGAAGCGGAGCATCGCGAGGTCCTTCACGTAGTTTTGGTGTACGCGCCAGGGCGTTTTCGACCCCTGTTGCGGCAGCGTGTGGATCGCTCGCAGCACGTAGCCGGAAGTGAAGTCGATGGCGGGCTCCGCTGTGAAGTCGGGATCGTTTACACGTGGGGTGCACTGCGCATAGCCGTGCTGGTCCATGTGTTTCAGGAGCCGGCAGACGTACTCGGCGGTGAGGTCGCATTTCAATGTCCACGACGCGTTGGTGTAGCCGAAGGCGGAAACAAGGTTCGGGACATCGCTGTACATCATCCCCTTGTAGGTGATCGTCTGCGAGAGGTCCACGGGCGCACCGTCCACCGTGAGTTGCAGCCCGCTCATGAGTTTTAGCACAAGGCCCGTGGCCGTCACGATAATGTCAGCGTCGAGGTGCTCGCCTGACTTGAGCTGTAGACCAGTCTCGGTGAAGGTTTCAATCTGATCGGTGACAACCGTTGCCCGGCCGTCGCGTATCGCATTGAAGAGGTCCGAGTCAGGGACCAGGCACAGACGCTGATCCCAGGGGTTGTATTTTGGCGTGAAGTGCTTGAGGTCGTATTGCTCGCCGAGGTGGTTCCGCACTCCCCTCGCCATCATCCGCTTAAAGAGATCGGGCCGCGATCGAGCCAGGTTATAGAAGACCATCTGCAGCAGCACGTTTTTCCAACGCGTGAGCACGTAGGCCGCGCGCGCTGGCAGCACGCTGCGCAAGCCGTTCGCCAGCTTGTCCTGGGCGGGGCGCGAGACAACGTAGGTGGGGGAACGCTGGAGCATGGTGACATGCGCCGCCCTTTCCGACATCGCAGGAACAAGCGTGACGGCGGTGGCGCCGCTGCCTATTACGACCACGCGCTTGCCTTCGTAAGCGAGGTCTTCCGGCCACTTCTGCGGGTGCACAATCTGGCCACGAAATCTCTTGACGTCAGGCCAGTCCGGAGTGTAGCCAGCCTCGTAGTCGTAGTAACCCGTGCAGAGGTAGAGGAAGTTGCAGGTGAACCGGGCTAATATTTTCTGGGGGGTGTTCTCCCGCGTTTTCTCCGGTGTTTTTTCGAGCCCTCCCTGACGGTCGGGCTTCTGCTTGGAAGAGAGCACGGTCTCGGCTTCAACGGTCCAGAGCGCGTCTGCGGTCGACCACGAAGCTAGCGTCACCCGGTGGCCGTAGCGGATCTCTTTGTCTACTTTGAACTCGGCGGCGGTCTCGCGTATGTAGTTGAGGATCGCGGGCGCGTCGGCGATGGCCTGGGCGGCGCGCCAGGGACGGAATCTGTATCCGAGCGTATACATATCGGAATCGGAACGGACGCCGGGGTAGCGGAACAAGTCCCATGTGCCGCCCATCGCGTTTCGACCCTCGAGGATGGCGAAACTCTTGCGCGGGTGCCGCTGCCGCAGGTGGCAGGCTGCGCCAACTCCGGAAAGACCAGCGCCCACGATGATGACGTCGAAATTTTCCATGCTCAGCCTTCGAATACTGTACTGTCACCAATTAAGATGTTTGCCTAATTGCATTCTAGTTTAAACCGAGCGTCATAGCACCGAATCCTGGCAGGCGAGTCTTTGCCACGAAATGAAGTCAGTACCACCACGCGCTCCAAATGATCGCAGGAAAACAAAAAATGGTGGAAAGCAGACAGAAATGAAAAAAGCCGGAAGGATGAAAGATGAGCGATGAAACTCGTGCGTGCTTCGAATCTTGAAGGTGATGTTGATGCTTTGTTCAGGCTGCCGCTGGCTGAGTTCACGGGCGCGCGCAACGAACTCGCCGCCCGGCTGAAAAAGATCGGGCGGGGCGATGAAGCGGTTCGAATGAAGGGGCTCGTAAAGCCTCCGGTCTCGGCGTGGGCGGTGAACCAACTTTACTGGAATCATCGCGAGGCATTCGACCAGCTGATCGCGTCAGGTGAGCGCTTCCACAAAGCACAGAAGTCCGGAAAGATGGCGGATATGCGTACGGCGCTCGACGCTCGACGCGGGGCCCTTGCGGATCTTTCGGATTTGGCAACTTCATTGCTGCGAGATGCAGGTCACAATCCGTCGCTGGATACCATCCGCCGCGTCACGAGTACTCTCGAGGCGATGTCCGTTTACGCGTCGCGTTCTGATGCTCCACGTCCCGGGCGGCTGACAGAAGACGTCGATCCTCCGGGGTTTGAGTCATTCGGGTCATTCGGCTCATTCGTTCCACGCACCGGCATGACGAAGACGGCGAAAGAACCTTCACGCTTCACCTCCGTGCAGAAATCCAGCAGTGTTACCACCACAGCGCGGGGAAAGGTGGCGGCGGGTCGCGACATCCATAAGCCTGAAGAGGCGCGTAAGACGAAGATAGCTGCCGCCAGAGTCTCACTGCAGGACGCAAAGAGATCACTGACCCAGGCCCGATCCCATGCGCAGAGTTTGGAGGCAGCTCAGAAAAAGGCTGATGCCGAGGCTAAGAAAGCCGAGAAGCAGCTACGTCAGGCGGAGGACAACTTGAAGAAAGCAAAAGCCGCCTCGGAGGACGCAGTCCGAAGCGCGCGCAGCCTTGCAGCTGAAGTAGAAGAGGCCGCGAGCGGGACCGAAAATGCCGAGCTCACAGTTGAAAAGGCATCCAGGGAGCTTGAGAAGTTGTTTGCAGAATCGTCACTAAGGTGATTGTCGCTAACCTTCTTCGGTGTCACCAGGTTTTGCACAAAACTCTTATTTCGTGTCTTTTCGTGGAGTTTAGTGTGGGTTCGTGGATCGTTTGGCTCCGAATCCTAAGCACACGATCCACGAAATTACACGAAATCTCACGAAGCAACACGAAATAGAGTTCTTGCGCAAAGCCGTGTCACTATGCTGGTCTCGCTTTTCTCGGATTCTTGATAGATAACATTTCAAAGTCACATTATTTCCGGAGGGTTGAATGGAAGCGCTCACAATCGTAGTTGGAGATATCCACGGGCAGTCTTTCGCAGTCCGTTTAAAATCCGGGATTCCCACCAACATTTATCCTGATTGGAACAGATACGTCCTTGCACAAAAGCTCTTATTTCGTGTTCGTTAGTGCAGTTTAGTGTGAGTTGGTGGATCGTGTGCCTCCTAATCCCAGGCACACGGTCCACCAAATTACACGAAATCTCGCTAAGCAACACGAACCCTGCCTCGACTGAATAACGTGTTAATCGGCTATGTCTGAAAGTTTGGCTGCTAAGTTGCCGAAGAGAATTTAACTTCCGATCGCTCGGCCATCGTCCTTTGTGATCACGATGCACGCTGAACGTGGTCGGCCACCGGTTGGGCCATCCGGCCAGGAACTGTAGCGCTTAGGCTGAAGGGGATCGTTACGAGCCGGCGCTTCGCCCGGATGTTGAATACCAACGAACATCGCGGTCTCGTCAGGTGTAACGTAACAACCGGTAATCTCACACGTATTCGGACCCACCAGGAACCGGCGAGTCTCGCGCGTTTGCGGATCCGCACAGAGCATCTGATTATTACCGAAGCCGGCATAACGACCGCGGTTGATGCTGGTTGCGCTGACGTCAGTTTGTATCCACATACGTCCGCTGGGAGCTACATAGATGCTGTCAGGGGAGCCGTATTTATCACCGACTATGGTTGAACCATTCGGACCGTTTTGCGGATCACCTGCCAGCGCAAAGATATCCCACTCAAAATGTATGTCAGTCCAATCCTTTTTATACGCCCAACGGACTATGTGGCCGTAGGCATTTTCTGATCGCGGATTTGCCGCATCGGGTCCCGGGTGCGTGCCTTTGCCGCGGAGAGTGTTGTTGGTCAGTGTCGCGATCACCGTCAGGCTATCCGGAAACGTATCGATCCATTCCGGCCGATCCATTTTTGTTGCACCAACGATGTCCGCCGCACCACGCGTGTTGATGAGAATATCGCTAAGCGTCCAGTTTCGCAGCGATGGGTTGCCCGGCGTCAAAGGAATCCATTCGCCGGCGCCGCCCGAATGGAATTTCGCCACGTAAAGGATGCCATCGTCCAATGGGCTGATTCCCTGCTTGCGCGCCTCGCGCCACGGCAGGTTGGAAACGTAGCGGTAAATATATTCAAAAGTTTCATCATCACCCGTGTAGACCACGATCTTTCCTTCACGAGTTTCCTGCACCTTGGCGCCCTCGTGTTTTATCCTGCCAAGTGCAGTTCGTTTGACCGGAATCGACTGCGGCCTGAAGGGATCGATTTCGACCACCCAACCAAAGCGATTTGGTTCATTGGGCTCATCGGCGACACGAAAACGCGCTTCGGTTGTGTGTATGAGAAAACCGTCGCCCATGGTTGAGAGTCCATAGCGCGCATCGAGGGAACCGGGCGCAGGCTCGGAAGGCGTGCGGAAGTAGTCATCAAAGTTTTCTTCGCAACTAAGATATGTCCCCCAGGGCGTGACGCCTATAGCGCAATTCTGAAACGTTCCCAAAACCAAACGCCCTGTTTGATCGCCTTTAGTTTTTAACCGGCGATCTCCGGCAGCCGGTCCCTCGATCTTAATGGGAGTATAGCCGGTGATGCGCCGCGCATATTTGGAAGGTCGGACTACCTTCCATTCGCCTCGCGAGCTGCGCTGAATTTCAACGATAGACACGCCCAGTGCAGCCAGCGCTTTCCTGGTCTTCTCCGCTGTCCAGTTTGCGGTTCCGTCGGGAAAAAGCAGCACATCGTCAACGTTTTCATTGTTTTGCACGAGCAGGCCTCTCTTGGATCCGTGAATGGGAAAATAGACGAGACCGTCGTTGTGCATTCCCCATTGCAACGCCTGCTCCGCTGACGTGTTACTTGCATCCTGACGGAAGGCCGGCCCGTCGGACACTGGATCGCCCCACGCGATAAGCACGCGGGCTGAATAACCTTCCGGGACTATTACTTCATCGGCTGCCGATACCGGAATCGCTTTAAACCCGAGCAACTGTTTGCCGCGCTCGTTTCGAGTTGCGACGGCCGGCACAGCGTTTAGCAATAACTCGACCCCGCCGATTCCGAGTGTGCCGGCGATTACCAGGCCACCTTTTACAAATCGGCGCCGCGATAGAGACGCCGTTGAGGCACCTTCGAAAGACTCGTCGTTTTGGTTTCGGCTATTCATGTAACGGCGAAGCGCAGTTTATTGACAAGCAACGAGGGTCGGGAATTCTTTTCAATCTCTGAAGTTTGGCTTCCGTTGATTAAAGAGATCTTTCAGCAAACGCTGATTCAACTTGGAAGTGCAACGCATCGCCGCATCTCAGGCTCAGCCCGGAGGGCTGACAGATAGTAGCCGGTGGTCGCAGCGCAGCGCAGACCACCGGATCAAATCTTAGACATTGGCACCCTGCAGGGGTGCAAGATATTTTGTTGCCTGGGCGTTCTTGCACCCCTCTGGGGTGCCTACCGTTTTTAACGCGCATACCGGTGGTCTACGCTTCGCTTCGACCACCGGCTACTTTCTGCCAGCCCTCCGGGCTGAAGACGCCAAATAAACAAGATGAGCAACCGCAAATTAGAACACTACCGACGTGAGCGCAAAAAGTTAACCAAACTATGTCACCGGTGGTCCAATGAACGCAAACAAGCTGCTGGGGTACAGTTCAGTTTCACGCAAAGGCATCCCAGCTCGTCTGCGACGAGCAATACCAGGATGGAAACCGCGTTACCCGAAGTAGGAAGGCGAACCCCAACGGGGTTATGTCCTCCAGCCCAGGGTTGCCGCCGCGGCTACCCTGGGGAAGCGATCAAGGAAAGTGTTTCCAACCCCAACGGGGTTGTGCCGACGCTGTTTAGGTGCAACGCTCATTGTGAATTGACACAACCCCGTTGGGGTTGAGATTGGCCATTTCAAACCTG
>JBDTOI010000221.1:0-6377 GCA_039933315.1 Pyrinomonadaceae bacterium | reverse complement strand
CGCCCCTACGAATGTGCTTCACTTTATGTCGCCTTCCGAACTCTGGCTTTTCCTGCCGCTCGGCTACCTGGTTACGATTCTAATCGAGACACCAATCCTGTTCGTTGGCCTCTCAGCGCGGCATTCAACCAAAAGAAAACTTCTCACCGGCGTTTGGCTAACGGCTTGCACGTATCCCATCGTGACACTGGTCCTACCGCTCGCGTTGGCCCACACGTCGCGGATGGTTTACCTGGTGGTAGCTGAGACTTTCGCCCCGGTGGCCGAGTGCGCGTTGTTCTGGCTGGCCTTTGGTAGAAGCGACGAGTTGGGTGGGCGTTCAATGTGGCGCGACTTCGCCACCATCGTTGTCGCTAATCTGGCCTCTTTCATTCTGGGGGAAGTGCTAAATGCCTACTATTGGTTCGCACTATCTGGTGGATGAGTGGGGGAAGAGGGTGCAGCATCGCGCAGCGGGTTTGCCCGGCGGCGTTTTATTCGTTGTAGTAGGAGGATCAATCCTCCGATCAGCGCCGCTGCCAGAACGAGTACGATTACCAACATTACAGCCAGCCCGCCATTAGCAGCTACTGGAGGCGGGCCGGGTGCCACATCAAACAAAAGGCATAGACTCATTAGAGCGGCGGGCCGCAGGTTCCTGTGTTGCAATTAAAGCTACAGCACTGGTCGTCAATGGCGCATTGAGCATCCACTGGCAAACAACTTCCGCCCTGCGCTGCTGTGGGCGTTGTAATCGACATTATCAACGGCAAAGCGAGCGCCGCCGGGGCATATTTGAGCAGCAAGGTTCGGCGCGACACGGAGGGCGCAAATGTCATTTGCCTGCCGGGTTCGAGCAGGTGAAAGCGATCCAGCTGTTTGACCGCCAACCAGACGACATCTTCATTTACTGGCACTCCAAGCTGTTCTTGAAGCCGCTCAGCCATTTCCTCCGCTGTGGTCTGCCCGTCGCATCGCCTCCAAACCAGAGAAGCGGTTGGGTTCAGGCAATGGGCTCTGTTGCTTTTCCGATCGTAAACCAAAGTTTCCTCGTCCACTTTGTTGACGATCAGACCATCTAACCGTGCTTGGGGGAGAAACGCAGCGTCCTTCAGCATAGGAAGGTTCGACTCCTGGGTGATGTTAGGTAGAAAAGTCGTCCCGTTCTTACGCCTGTTTACCGATCAAGTCAACGAAACAATTAGGCGATAGAGAAGAGGAGCGTCAAACGATTAGCCGAGCCAGGGCCTGGGCATCGATGTTGCCGCCCGAGAGCACGATGCCGACCTTTTTAAAACCTTGTGGGTCTTTGCGCGCGAGAACCGCCGCGGCAGCCGCCGCCCCGGAAGGCTCGACCAGCATCTTCATGCGAAACAGAATGAAACGCATCGCTGCGACTATCTCTTCATCGGAAACAGTTAACACATCCTCCGCGATCTCTTGCAGGATGGGAAAAGTTAAGGTGCCGGGTGTCTGCACCCGCAATCCATCAGCGATTGTTGGTGGCGGCGGGATGGATACCCGCTGACCGCTGCGGAACGATTGCAGCGTGTCATTCGCCGATTCGGGCTCAACCGCAAAACAGCGAATGCCAGGGTTGATTGATTTCGCCGCGGTGCTGACGCCGGCGAACAATCCGCCGCCGCTGCAGGGGGTCAGAATGCAATCGAGGTCAGGAACGTCTTCGAGAAACTCCAGCCCGCAGGTGCCCTGTCCCGCCATCACCAGATAGTCATCGTAAGGCGGCACCATTGTCAGGCCTTCGCTTTCGGCAATGATGCGGGCAAAGGCTTCGCGATCGTCGTGCAGACGATCAAAGAAACGAACCTCAGCGCCATACCCGCGGGTAGCCTCGATCTTTGCCTGTGGGGCGTCGTTTGGCATGGCCACCACGGCGCGGATGCCGGCTTCGCGCGCTGCCAACGCGACCGCCTGCGCATGGTTTCCCGAAGAGAAGGCAGCCACCCCGCGCCGTTTTTCTTCATCACTGAGCGAACGAATCTTATTGGTGGCGCCGCGAGCTTTGAATGCCCCCGCGCGCTGCAGATTTTCGCACTTGAAGAAGACCTGTTTGCCGGCGACTTCGTTAAATGCGCGCGAAGTTACTACCGGCGTGCGATGAATCAATGGTTTGATTCGCTGGTGCGCTTGCTGAATTAATTCAAACGTTAGCATAGGGATGGTTTCGCATTGTCCGAAGATGAAAGACGATCAGGCTGACCACTGCGGCCCAGCAAAGTAAAGTTGGATAAAAGAGAACGCCGGGTTCGCAATAGAATAGCGACGACGCCGACCATGCCCAACAGGTGTAGATCATTAAGGTGTAAAGACTGCCCGCGGCATAATAGACGATCGTGGGCCAGAGACCCAGTATCACAACCCAGGGCATCAACCACATCACATACTGCGAACCAAAGCCAGGAGTCAGCGCCAGAAAGATGGTCATGATGAAGCTGCATTGCAGGAACATCGGCGGCTTGGGTTTCTGCCGGTTCATCAGTACCGACGCGACAACGATCATCGCCAGCATGATCCATTTTCCGATGGTGGCGAATAGGGAATGGATGCCGATGACTTCGAAGGGAACGCGAGCGAACTGCGGCGCCTCCGGGTACAGACGGACCATAAGGCTGGTCCATCCCCAATTGCCGTAGATGCTGTTATAGCCGAAGACATCTTTGAGAATGATCCCTGGCTCCTGTAGCAGGTAAGGAAGGGAGCCTACAAAAAAAACCGCGGCGGTGGCGGCGAAGAACTTCATACGGGACTTCAGATCCGGCAGGTAAAGAAATATTGCCAGCGCTAACATCAGGGGCGAAATCTTTACGTTCAGAGCCAGGCCAAACACTGCGCCTGCCAGCCAAACGCGATTGAGGCTGCCCAGCAAGTAAATTGAAAGCACTACCAGAAAGACCATCTCGGAAGCAGTGCTGCCGTGGTACCCCGAAATAATGATCGCGATCGGACAGGCAGCTAACAGCACCAGTAGAAGCGTCGCCCGCGCCGGTGAAGTGAACTTCGGAACTATCTTGATCATCACCGCGATAGTACCCACGTCAGCGAGGGTTGAAGTCAGCCGCAGCCAGAAGGGAAAGGGAAGATTCGTAATGGTTGCGAGCCAATCAAGCCCTCGCAAGACATGAATCATGAAGGGCGGGTTGTTGAAAGTATTGTTGTACGGGCCCTTGTAGTAGTAGGCCTTAACGCCAAACTCGTGGATCTTCGCGACGTAATCCACATAGCCGGCCACATCGGCGGAGCCGGCCGTAAAGAGAGCCAGGTAGAGTTTTATGAGAGTGGCCAGGACTGTGGCCAGGAGGATCGGGCCAAGCCAAATGCGGGTAGACTCGCTGTTGGGGAATTTTGTAAGCGAACTCAATTCAGCTCATTTCACGGCGGCTTCAAGGCAAGTACTTTCTTCATAGCGCATATCAAACACTTCGGCGAATCGCTCGACGATGCGATCTTCCACTGCGTTCATTTCCATCTCATGACGAACCAGCTCTTGCAAAGATGTCACCGGCTCGCCTTCGCAGGCTACTATCAGTTTGAAATAACTGAGATCGGTATTGATATTCAGCGCAAAGCCGTGTGTGGTGACCCAGCGGGCAATGTGTACGCCGATGGCCGCGACTTTTCCTTGTTTCGTGTGCACGCCAGTTAAGCCCGGGATGGGGAAGGCCTCAATCCCGAAGTCGCCGACCACGCGTATCAGCACGTCTTCGAGATCGCGCACATAGCGATGAACGTCTTCGCGGTCCGGGCTCAGGTTGATGATGGGATAGCCCACGATCTGGCCCAGGCCATGGTACGTTACCTTGCCACCGCGATTGGTTTCAAAGACCGTTATACCGCGCCTTTGCAGAACGTCCACGGGGGCGACAATTCCGGACTGGGTGGCGCGCCGGCCGATGGTTAGCGTGTGCGGGTGCTCGACCAGAAGCAACGTATCAGGGTGGGCACCCGTCAAAACGGCGCGCTCAGTGGTTTTTTGCACTTCCAGCGCGGCCGCGTAGTCGAGCCGGCCCAGGCGCTGGATCTTCAATGTTCTGGTGCTCATGGTGATGCGGTTGCAGATCTGAGATCTGAAATTTGAGATCTCAAATGCCCGGATATTCTAACAGCACGATTCAGCGCCGGCGAAATTCGAACAAAAACACGACATAATTGGTCGCAAAGTTTGACGGCAGGCGCGACTCGGTCATAGCTTGAAAGTTAACTCAGCGCCAGGAGGCTTCTCTTGAAACGAATCATTGCTTTAGCGATTGCCGGGCTCATGATGTCTCCGGTCATCGCGTTCCCACAGACACGCGCGCGCACCACAAATAAGCGCCGCCCGCGGGCCACAACCACCAGGAAGTCGGCAGATCAGGTACGCACGGAGGGTGCTACTCGCGTGGCCGACCAGATCAAAATTCTGACACGATTCATTTACTTGTTGGGAGGCGTGACGAAAGGCATCGAGGCTGCCGATGAAGCCGCGCGTCGCCACGAAGCATCTCCGGCCGTAATCGCACAAACGGAGAACAATAAGGCCACCGTCAAGACCAGTCTGGAGAACGTGCGCGACGGGCTGGATAAACTGGAGCTCGATTTTCGCACCACGCCAGGGCTGCAACGTTATTATCCTGATCTGGTCGGGGTCGCCGCGGCCGCAGCGACGGCCGAAGAACAGGCAGCGCGCAATCAGTTCGATCAGGCTGGTCGGACTTTGCTGGGAGTGGTAAATCACCTGACTGATGTCTTACTCCACATGCGGTAAGCAAATTTGTTTTTCCCATCTTGGGTGGATTCAAAGTTGGGGTTTCACGCAAAGGCGCTAAGAAAGTAAAAACATAAGGCGCAAAGAGAAAGACTCAACTCTTTGCGCCTTATGCTTTTCAGTTCTTGGCGCCTTTGCGTGAACCCCTCAACCTACCCTGCTAAGTTGTAGAGAGAACAAACTGGCACTCCAAAAGGTTCACGCTATCCAGACCGTTTTGATGTTCACGAACTCCCGTATACCAAACGCGCCCAGTTCGCGGCCATAGCCGGAATTCTTCACACCGCCAAACGGCAGACGTGGATCGGAAGCAACCATGCCGTTGATGAATACCGATCCTGCTTCGATCTCTTCGGCAAAGCGCGCTTGTTCGTCCGGATCGTCGGTCCAGGCCGCGGCGCCCAGACCGAACGGCGTTGCGTTGGCAAGTTCGATCGCCTCATCAATATTACTGACGCGAAACAGAGAAGCCACCGGGCCGAATATCTCCTCGTCATATGCGGGCGAACCTTTCGCAGCATCCACCAGCACCGTCGGTTCATAGTAGTGGCCGCGCGCGAGCTCGCCAGCCGCATTGAATCGCCGGCCGCCCGTCAATATGCGCGCGCCCGCCGCGACACTCTTCTGCACCTGAGCTTCGAGATCTTCCAGTATCTGTGCGGTCGCCAGCGGCCCAATGTCGATCGACTCATCCATGGGATCGCCCACGCGTAATGTCTTCATGCCGGCGACGAAGTCACGTTCGAAGTCCTGGTAAATGTCAGAGTGGACAATGAAACGCTTGGCGGCGATACAAGACTGGCCGTTGTTAATTGTGCGCGCCTTTACCGCGGTCGCAACTGATGCTGCCCCTCCCGCCGACGGCATGACGATGAAGGGATCGCTGCCACCCAGTTCCAGCACCGTCTTCTTGATTTGTTTTCCGGCGATGCTCGCCACACTGCGCCCGGCTGGCTCGCTGCCGGTCAGGGTCGCCGCCGCGACGCGTGCATCTTCGAGCACGTCTTGCACCATTTCAGATCCAATCAGCAGGGTCTGAAATGATCCGGGAGGGAACCCGGCACTGCGAAAGATTGTCTCAATGGCCAGCGCACACTGGGGCACGTTCGAAGAATGTTTGAGCAGCCCCACATTTCCCGCCATCAGGGCCGGCGCGGCAAAACGAAAGACTTGCCAGAAAGGAAAATTCCAGGGCATCACTGCCAGCACCGGACCCAGCGGTTGATAGCGGACAAAACTTTTGCTGGCGCTGGTGGCAACGATCTCGTCTGCCAGGTGGTCGGGCGCAGTTTCCGCGTAGTAACGGCAAACCCAGGCGCACTTCTCAACTTCCTGCACCGCCGCCTTAAGAGGTTTGCCCATCTCTAATGTCATTACCCGGGCGAATTCCTGTTTTCCCGATTCCAGGATTTCGGCGGCTTTGATCATGAAGCGCGAGCGTTCGGGAAAGGAGGTGTGGCGATACGTCCGGAACGTTGCCGCAGCGTGGGCCAGTTTCTCCTCTAGTTGCGCAGCAGTTAATGGCGCAAAAGCCTTCAACGTTTCACCGGTAGCCGGATTGATGGAAGCGATTGGCATAAGTTTGTAGGGGCGGCACTCCGTGGCCGCCCCTCGCTGGAAGTTGCGGTTAAGAGGG
>JBDTOI010000220.1:0-6414 GCA_039933315.1 Pyrinomonadaceae bacterium | reverse complement strand
TGAGCGAATACGGAAAACTTCATCCCAACGTTCGCATTGATTACCAATCTATCGGATCGGGTGGCGGCATCGAGCAGATACGGAAGCAGACGATTGACTTCGGCGCCTCCGACGCGCCCATGAGCGACCCAGATTTGAAAGCAGCGCCAGGCGAGCTGTTGCACATTCCGACAGTTTTGGGAGCGGTGGTGGTCACTTACAACGTGACATCGATTACTCAACCGCTTCATCTTTCGCCGGAAGTGGTAGCCGACATCTTCCTGGGCAAGATCACGAAGTGGAACGATCCGCGCATCAAGCAGGATAACTCCGCTGCAAACCTGCCGGCGGGTGACATAACGACCGTCCATCGCTCTGACGGCAGCGGCACCTCGTTCGTATTCACCGACTATCTTTCCAAAGTAAGTCCGGAATGGAAGCAGAAGGTCGGCGCAGACAAATCCCCGAAGTGGCCGGGCGGCCAGGGAGCCAAAGGCAACGAGGGTGTGACGGGAATGATCAAGCAACAGCCAAACACCATTGGTTATGTGGAGCTGGCGTATGCTTCGCAGAACAAGCTGCCCGTGGCATTAATCAAGAATGCCAGCGGCAAGTTTATTGAGCCGTCAATCGACGCCGTTACGGCGGCCGCAGCTGCCGCCTCTGCGCAAACACCTGACGATCTGCGGGTTTCGATCACGAATTCCGCCGGCGAAAACGCGTATCCGATTTCCAGCTACACATACATTCTCGCCTATAAGGATCAGAAGGACGCCGGCAAAGGTAAAGCGCTGGTTGATTTTCTTTGGTGGGGCATTCACGACGGTGAACAATATGCAAAGGCCCTGGAGTACGCGCCGCTGCCGGCGGAAATCGTCCAACGAGCCGAGGGCAAAATTAATTCCATAACTTCCGGCGGCAAGGCTCTGCGATAGTGGCGACCGTCCGACAATCTTCAGCTTGTTGGTCACGCATCATCGGATGACGTATCCCCGGGAAAATCGACGCTGGCCGGCCTGGCGCCGGCGCCTTTCGCCCACCGGGAATACGGGCGACGCGATCTTTCGCGTCCTGCTGTTAGCTGCCGCGTCGCTAATGGTCCTGGTTGTCGGCGCCATGATCTTTGCCCTCGTTTCAAGGTCAAAACTCTCGATCGCCCAGTTTGGTCTTTCCTTCATTACGAACACCGAATGGAATCCCGTTAAGGGTGAATTCGGAGCGCTGGCTTTCGTTTACGGCACCGTTGTCTCCTCGCTGATTGCGCTTCTGATCAGTGTGCCGCTTTCGCTGGGCATCGCGATCTTCCTGGTTGAGCAAGCCCCCCTGCGCCTGGCGCGGCCGCTCGGCTTTTTGGTGGAGTTGCTGGCCGCCATTCCTTCCGTCGTTTACGGGCTGTGGGGAATTTTCGTGCTGGCCCCATTCCTGCGCGTGCATGTTGAGCCGCCGCTGCAACAATGGTTTGGCTGGCTGCCCTTCTTTAAGGGACCGATTACGGGGATCGGTCTGCTTACCGGCGGAATCATCCTTGCCGTGATGGTGACGCCGATCATTTCGGCGGTAGTTCGCGATGTGCTGACAGCCGTGCCGCGTTCCCAGCGCGAGGCGGCCCTCGCCCTTGGCGCGACGAAGTGGGAAACGACGAGAGTGGTTTTAGTGAACGCCGCACCGGGAATTGCCGGCGCGGTAATTTTGGGCCTGGGGCGCGCGATTGGCGAGACGATGGCCGTGACAATGGTGATTGGAAATCGCGCGCACATCAGCGCGTCGCTGTTCGATTCGTCTTACACGATAGCCTCCGTTATCGCCAATGAGTTCACCGAAGCAACACAGGATCTATACCTTAGCGCTCTGGTTGAACTGGGACTGATTCTGTTCCTGGTTACATTTGTGGTAAACGCCATTGCGAGAGTCTTGGTCTGGAATGTCACGCGCAAAACCGGCGGTGTTGTGGGCGCGTAATGCAGCTTTATGTAACGCAAACTTTAGTTTGCGGATCTTTCTCCCTCGCCACCTTTGTCCTGGCCCCTCTGCCAGCGGGAGTGGGCAACAGTAATTTTATGAGAAAGTCAGACCGGCTGCGCCGCACCCGAAGTGCAACCATGACGACGCTAACCGCGCTGTGCACGATTGTGGCGGTTGGCACCCTGCTGATCATTCTGGCTTACATAGCCAAGCAGGGCATTGGGTCTTTGAATTTGCGTTTTCTGGTAGAAAGTTCGCAGCCGGTTGGCGAGGGAGGCGGCATTGGTAATGCGATCCTCGGGACCCTGATCCTGCTGCTGCTTTCCTCAGCGATTGGTCTGCCCCTGGGTATTGCGGTCGGGGTCTATCTGGCAGAGTTCGGTACCGGGCGCTTCGGCAGCCTGGTTCGCTTCCTGGTTGACACCCTGACGGGCATTCCTTCGATTGTCACCGGCGTTTTCGTTTACACCATAGTGGTGCTGCCCTTCAAACACTTCTCCGCGCTCGCCGGCGGAGTTGCGCTCGCTTTGATCATGATTCCCATTGTGGCGCGAACGACGGAGGAGATAATCAAGCTGGTGCCGCACAATTTGCGCGAAGGCGCGCTGGCGCTGGGGGCCCCGCAATGGAGAGTGACGCTGGGCGTGGTCATGCCGGCAGCGGCCTCGGGTATCGCTACGGGCGCGATGCTGGCAATAGCGCGCGTTTCGGGAGAGACCGCGCCGCTGCTGTTTACAGCTTTCGGCAGTCGCTTCTTCAGTTATTACCTGGACCAGCCGATTGCTTCACTGACAGTGCAAATCTATAACTACGCTATCTCGCCCTACGATGACTGGCACGCGCAAGCCTGGGCCGCGACCCTGGTCTTAATGACTTTGATTCTGTCCATCAATATCGTGGTCCGATTTCTTACGCGGAAAAGGTTCTAGTGTCAGCGATGTCCTCAATGGCGAAAACAACTCCCCGGATAGAGGTCCCCGAACGGGCCGGCGAAAGCCCCTCTGCCGGAGGCGCAACCCCAAAGATCGCTGTACGCCACCTGGATTTCTTCTATGGCAAGGCGCAGGCACTCCACGATGTTTCGCTGGAGATTCCCGAACGGATTGTGATGGCCTTCATTGGACCATCGGGCTGTGGCAAGTCAACTCTGCTACGCACCATGAATCGCATGAACGATGTGATTCCCGCGACCCGCGTGGCCGGCGAGGTGTCCATGGACGGCCACGACATTTACGCGCCGGGCACGGATGTGGTCGAGTTGCGCCGCAAAGTGGGAATGGTCTTTCAGAAGTCGAACCCGTTTCCGAAATCGATATTTGACAATGTCGCCTACGGACTGCGAATCAATCGCCTGACCTCGAACAAAGCGGAGTTGGCAGAGAGGGTCGAGCAAGCCCTGAAGGATGCCGCCCTTTGGGAGGAGGTCAAAGACCGTCTAAAGTCTTCGGCTTTAAGTCTCTCCGGCGGGCAGCAGCAGCGCCTCTGCATTGCGCGGGCGTTGGCTATTCGCCCTGAAGTGATATTAATGGACGAGCCGGCCTCGGCGCTGGACCCGGTGGCGACGCACAAAATCGAAGAGCTAATCGTCGAGCTGAAGAAGCGCTACACAATTGTAATCGTGACGCACAACATGCAGCAGGCTGCGCGAGTGTCGGATTCGACGGCCTTCTTTCTCCTGGGCAAGTTGATAGAATTCAGCTCCACTGAGAAGATGTTTACCGCTCCCGATGAGAAGTTAACAGAGGATTACATCACGGGCAGATTTGGGTGATGGAGGCATCCGCAGATTACACCGATTACGCAGATTCCCCAGAAGAAAAGCCGACTTCGAAGCGGTCGAAAACATTTCCATATCCAGAGTTAATCGGTGGGATCTGCGAGATCTGTGGACTGCCCTTAATAGTTTCAAAAACAAATGAGCCAACAACATCGACATCTTGATGATGAACTAGACTCCTTGCGCGACCGGGTCTTGCTGTTGGGCGGCGAGGCGGAAGCCGCACTCGAGCAGGCGGTATTGGCGCTGACCCAACGCGACAGCGAAGTGGCGGAGCAGGTACTCCGGAACGATGACAAGGTGGATCAACTGGAAGTGGAGATTGACCGCCAGTGCATCGATATTATTGCCCTGCGGCAGCCGGCCGCCCGCGATCTGCGTTTCGTGATCTCGGTAGCCAAGATGGCCCCGGTACTCGAGCGGATTGCCGACCACGCCTGCAATATCGCGCGCGCGGCCCTGGATCTGAACAATGAGCCGGAGTTGAAGTCAATGTTCGATCTGAAGCGGATGGCGGACCATGCCGGGTCGATGTTGCGCGCGGCCCTGGATGCTTTCACCTCCAACGATCCGTTGGCGGCGCGCGAAATTATCAAACGCGATAGTGAAATCAACGAGCTTTACAATCACATCTTTCACAGCCTCATTGAACTGATGGTCAGCGAACCCGGCACTGCCACCCGCGACGCACGGCTGCTGCTGGTGGCTAAGCACATCGAACGCATTGGCGACTACGTTACGGATATCTGCGAGCTGACCGTTTACATGGCCCAGGCAGCCTTCATAAAACATACGAAGTGAGTAGGACAGGCAGCCTTGCCTGTCCCTCTCTATTATTCGATATGACAGGCAAGGCTGCCTGTCCTACAACTTATGCAACGACCGGTCCTAATCATTGAGGATGACCCGGACATCTCCGAGAGTCTGAAGTACAACCTCGAGCGTGAAGGACTGTCGGTCGTGACCGCCGCCACCGGCGAGGCAGGTCTGACTGAGGCACTTAGCGATCGCAACCCGCCGGCGCTGATCATTCTGGATCTTATGTTACCCGGAATGAGCGGCACCGAATTATGCCGGCGCCTCAGACGCGAGCCGGCGACGCGGCGAACGCCGATCATTATGTTGACCGCGAAAGTTTCTGAATCTGATCGGGTTGCCGGTCTGGATCTGGGGGCGGACGATTACATCACAAAGCCTTTTTCCGTGCGTGAGTTATTGGCCCGCGTGCGCGCCGTCATGCGACGCTCCGACGAGCACGCGAGCAAGACCTACGAGGACGATAATCTCCTCATTGATTTCGACGATATCAGGGTGATCTGCAAGGGCAATAAAGTGAAGCTCACCAATAAAGAGTTCACTCTTTTGTCGACCCTGGCGAGGAGTACCGACCGGGTGATCACGCGGCAGCAGCTTTTGGATAGTGTCTGGGGCTACAGCTACTATGGTGATGCCCGCACGCTCGACGTGCACATCCGGCGCCTGCGGCAGAAGCTGGACCAATGTGGCGATTGCATTGAAACTGTAGTCGGAGTGGGCTACCGTTTCGTGGGTTGCGGCCGAACGGTCTAGCATTGGTTCGTGTTGCTTCGTGAGGTTTCGTGTAATTTCGTGGATCGTGCGCCTGGGATTCGGAGCCATGCGATCCACGAAATCACACTAAGCTTGACGAAGGAACACGAAATAAGAGTTTTTGTGCAAAGCCCAATGTAGGCAAACTAGATGCCCCAGCGTTACATCGTTCTAATCGGCGCCTCGGCCATCTCCAGTGCTGTCTTTCTACTGATCCCTTCGTTCACAGTCCGAGCCGTTGTGGCCTCCTTCCTGACTGCGGTCGGGCTAGTTTTGCTCCTCAGGACGGCGCTCGGCAAAACGCCTGGTCAAACCCGTGATGCTATCGTTTCGCGCACGGATGAAACAGACGAAATTTCTGCAAGGGAAACCTTTGCACTGGGCGAATTGTTCGCGGCGACGATGAGCGGAATGCGCGAGGGCTTGCTGGTGGTTGACCGGAACATGCGCGTCGTTGCTTCCAACCCCGCCGCCCACAGACTATTCAATCGTTCACAGGGAAAGCTCGAAGCCCAGAGCCTCACAGAAATTACACGCAATCCAGCAATCTACAGCGCTTTCCTCGACGCGCTAAAAGGGTTCGAGCGCAGCGGGGTCAGGGTGGAAACGCATGGGCCCGAGCGGATGGTTTTCGATCTTCGCGTGGTGCCTCTGGGAAGCCTCAACGGTAATGCGGCAGGCCCGCAGGGCGCCCTGGGTGTATTTATCGATATCACTCGCATCGAGCGATTGGAGCATGTGCGGCAGGAGTTTCTTTCCAATGTTTCGCACGAGTTGCGCACGCCGCTGACCGCCATTCTGGCCTTTGTCGAAACGCTGGAGACCGGCGCTATCGAGGATAAGGAGAACAGTCTGCGCTTCCTCTCGATTGTTCGCCGCAACGCTGCGCGGATGCATGGACTCATCGATGACATCCTCGAGCTAAGCGCTATCGAAGCCGGCAACGTGCCGGTAACGCCAAATCACGTCAAGCTGCGCCCGATCGTGAATGATGTGATTTCCTTGCTCGCGGGAAAGGCCGCGGCCGGCAGCATTGAGATCACCAACGCCGTCGAACGCGAGACGATCGTCTATGCCGACGCGCGGCGGCTTGAGCAGATGCTGACGAACCTGGTGGACAACGCCAT
>JBDTOI010000219.1:0-6437 GCA_039933315.1 Pyrinomonadaceae bacterium | reverse complement strand
ATCGATAATCCGCAATCGATGGGCCCGCCCGCTACCGCAGGCGGTTCTGACAAATTAGTCTCTCGTTCTCAATCTTCCACCTAACCACACACAAGGCAGCGCCAGTACGGCCAGCGCGATCGGATACCAGGCAGGTCCTAGTTTCATCGGTATTGTCGCTCTTGCAGCAAGCGTGCCCATCGCCAGTCCTATTAAACCGAGAATCCATACATATCGCATTGGCGGGTCGGGAGCTAAAACTGCGGTGACGTAGCCGCCTGCTATCGTATAAATGCTGCGGTAAATCGTTGCGGTCACAACCATCCACGTTATGTGAAATCCCTGTGCCGGCGGCGGGAAGATGCCGAGCTTCTCCAGCACAAAGTCCGTTGCAGTATGTGTGACTACGATAAAAACTATTCCCGCCAGGACGGCGCCGATGCCTGTTAGAATTTTCATATCCATTCCCTGGTTGCCGGTCGTTGTTTATTCTTGCTTAGTCTCTATTTGCTGGGCTTGCTCGTCTGCGCTCGGGCCGTAGGAACCGGGGACGGGGACGTTGAGCAGGCGCAGGTAGACTGAAAACTGGCCGCGGTGATGGATCACGTGGCTCAAGGTGAAGTCCCGGAAGACATCCGCCCTGGGCTTCTCAAACATCAGTTGGCCCATCACTTTCAGCCGCCACGGCTGCGTCATTGTCTCCTCATTAACGCCCTCCAGGACTTGCTGGCAGCTGGCGACCTTGTCGTCGAAAGTTTTGAGCAAATCGTCCGCCGACGCGGCCAGGTAGGGCTTGTAGGTAGCCGGATCGAAGTCAAACTCGTCCTTTGTGAATATCGCATCGGCCCAGCTAATGCATTCGACGATGTGCGATGCCAGCCCACCGGCTGTAAACGACTTCTCGTGTGGCCGCCAATCCAGCTTGTCGCTGGGCAGCCGTGCAAAATGCTTGCGCGTCGTCTGCGCTTCGTTCTTAAACTCCCGGATCAGTGAATCGATTATCGTCATCGCTTCTTCTCCTTTGCCGCCGCGCGCTTCTCGTTCTCAGCGATGCGTGTTTTGACGAGCTTCTTCACGAGCGCGGCCGGTAGTGGCTGGCCGATCGGGAAGCGAATAGTCCCCTTCGATGTTTTATAAGCCTTCAGCTCATCCTTATATGTCGCGATAGGTTCTGCGCCAGGGAAGAGGCTGCAGTGGTCCTTGAAAGCAGCGAAGCCCATCACCATTCCATGGTGTTTGTACATAGGCATCTGGTAGCTGATCACTTCCGTAGCCCTGGGCGCAGCCGCCTTAATTGCTTTGCGAATCTTCTCCAGCGTGGCCCGCGCCTCTTCCGGGAGCGCCGCGAGGTAGTCGTCCACGGTCTGCGGCGTGGCCCCAGGTTTTACTCTCTTCATAGCTAGTCCTTTCCATCCTGATTGGAGTGGCACAGACTTCAGTCTGTGAGTTAATTATGGGACCAACCCGTTAGATCCGCGCTCCGGGAATCCTTGCCAGCGATAACGATCGCCTCGTCGCGATCCCTGGCGTAGATCAGAAAAATGGTTCGCTGGCGAAATCCGTTTGCGAACTAGACTGGCGCGGCCGCCGACTCAACCACTGGCCGCACTTCCACGGCTCCCATGCGAGCGGATGGGATGCGACCGGCAATGCTGGTTGCCTGATCTAAGCTATCCACCTCAATCATGAAGAAGCCGCCAATCTGCTCGCGCGTTTCCGCAAAGGGCCCGTCAGTCACCATCGGTTTGCCCTCGCGTACGCGCACGCTGTTGGCGGTTTTTGCCACCTGCAACTCGTCACCCGCAAGATACTGGCCGCGCGATTGAAGATCTTGAATCAACTCGCGGTATTCACGGTAGATATTTTGCCGCTCCGCCTCGGTGAACCCGTTCCAGGCATGTTCATCCTGGTAAATCAACAACATGTATTTCATATGTGTACCTCCAACAGTAAGTCGAACGGCAACCGCCCGGATCGACACTCCACCGGGAAATATTTAACATGAGGCATGACCCCTGATTCGAACGCGGCGGTGGAGGCGGTCTATGGCTCCGATTGGGGCCGGATTGTCGCCACCCTGATCCGTTCGTTTGGCGACTTTGAGGTCGCCGAAGAGGCGGCCCAGGAAGCTTTTGCCGCCGCCGTGGACCAGTGGCGAGGCTCCGGTGTTCCTGATTCCCCCAGCGCCTGGATCATACAGACGGCCCGCCACAAGGCCATCGATCGACTGCGGCGCCAATCGCGGTTTAAGGAAAAGGTTGAATCGTACGCGACCTCCGGCTTGAGGCAAACGGTGACGGAGCCGGACTATGACTCACAGGAAATCCCGGACGATCGCCTGCGACTGATCTTTACTTGTTGCCATCCCGCCCTCGCGCCGGAGGCACAGGTTGCCCTGACTCTGCGCACCCTCGGCGGTCTCCAGACAGATGAAATAGCGCGCGCATTTTTGGTCCCTTCGGCGACGATGGCCCAGCGGCTCGTGCGCGCGAAGCGCAAGATCCGCGATGCCGGCATTCCCTACTCGGTCCCGGATACCAATGACATGCCGGCCCGCCTCGACGCCGTACTGACGGTGATCTATTTGATTTTTAACGAAGGTTACGCGTCCACGCAGGGTGGAGCGCTCATGAGAACTGATCTATGCTCTGAGGCCATACGCCTGGGAAGATTGGTGCGGACGCTGATGGCCCCACGGCCACCGGTGGAAGCAACTGCCTTGGTGGCTCTAATGCTGTTGCACGACTCCCGGCGCGACGCCCGTCTAGACGATGTGGGTGATTTGATCGTTCTCGAAGAGCAGGACCGCAGCCGCTGGGACGGACGCCAGATCGCGGAAGCGCTGCCCCTCGTCTCCGAGGCGTTTCGCGGCGAGCCGGGCCCCTTTGCGCTGCAGGCAGCCATTGCCGCCGAGCACTGTCAGGCTGCGCGGCCCGAGGATACGGATTGGGAGCGGATTGTCGATCTCTACGACCTGCTTCAGCGCTGGCAGCCTTCTCCGATCGTGTCGCTCAATCGCGCCGTGGCCATCGCCATGTTGAGCGGACCTCAAGCCGGGCTCACGCTCATTGACGAGCTGGCCGCGGCCGGCGAACTGGATGAGTATCATCTGTTGCATGCGGCGCGTGCTGATCTGCTGCGCCGCATGGGATCGGCGGCGGCGGCTGAAAGTTATGAGCGGGCGCTGGCGCTAGTGACTAATGAGAGTGAGCGGCGCTTTCTCAATCGCAGGCTGGGCGAAGTTCAGGCCCTTGCGTAATTCAGGACTCCGGCATTCTTGAGCCTCTGAATCCGTACTCGCGATCGTGGATCGTGTGACTCCGAATCCTAAAGCACACGATCCACGAAGTTACACCAAATCTCACGAAGCAACACGAACCGGATGCTGATCTTAGACCTCCCCCCGTGGTTCGACAAATCGATCCCCCCGGCATAAACTTTTAGAAAACTTCAGGAGAAAGGGTACATCTATGCCTCGTAAGCCGCAGAACTATATCGTCCCTCTGCTTCTTCTTATTATCGGGGTCCCGGTCGCGGCCCAGGAAAAGAAACCGGCGTGTTTCACCGCCGAGGCGCGGGCCTCCGCCGAGCGCAGCGCGAAAGTTTGGCAGGAACCCGATCCTGGCTACGATCCGGTTCTGGGCTATAACCCGAGTAAGCGCCCGCGTATGGGCTCGCCCACGGTAGATTCGAACGGGCTGGCCGCGCCTATCAACTGCGTCGCTAACAGGGACAAGAAAAAGGGCGCGGGCACCACGCCGAAGTTCCACTGCTCAGTCGCTGGAGTGGTTGACGAGGACGGTGACCTGGTCAGATATAAGGTTAAGCCCCACTTCAAAGGACAATCACGCGATAAGCGCAACGGCGAAATCTATGGTGAATTTCTTTCCTCGCGTTTCTCGAAGGCGCTCGGTTTCTTTGCCGACGACGAATGGGTCGCCGATGTCACCTGTCTCGATTGCGAGAAAAGTCTGACCAGCGGTTTTCAGGGCGCCAGCTTCATGCCTTTTCAGCCGGCGGCGGGAATAGAGCTTTCGCTCGGCCGAGGTATTGACGTGAAGTGCAACGGCAAAGACTCCGGCCCTTTGAAGGAAACGCTCGACTCGCTTCTTAGATCAGGATCGCCGCGCGCTGAGATCGATGCGTTCAAGCTCTGGCTCGCTTTTATCGATCACGGCGACACCAAAACAGATAACCACAAGTTCGCCTGCCTCGACCCAAAGAAGAATCCTGACGGCACACGGGTATGCAAGCCCGGCCAGGCCGTGTTCTATGTCAGCGATATGGGTTCGACGTTTGGTTATTCCAGCGCCAGCGAGAGTAAAGCCAGGCTTGACCGGTGGAAGGTTAGCGATCCGATTAAGGTGAGCGGCGGTCGCTGCACCACAACTGCCAAGAGCGTAGGTGAGCCAAATATAAGCGAAGCGGGCCGCCAACTCCTGGCCACTGGTCTGCAGCGACTGATAGATGCCGAGAAGAGTGGCGGATTAATCGCCAGAGTGTTTCGCGCCTCGCGCAATCATGAACGCGACCAGCCGGCGGAAGCCTGGGCCGCCGAATTCGTGCGCAAGGCTAACACTATCATCAACGCCAGCTGCGGTAACTAACCAAACTTTGTAGGGGCGGCACTCCGTGGCCGCCCCTGTCTTTCCATTGTCCCATGGCGGCCCCCCTGTCTTTTTCCTTTGTCCCATTGTGGCCGCCCCCTGTCTTTTCATTTGAGATCTCAAATTTCAGATCTCAAATTCCAAGAAGAAAATCCAGCCCTTACTTCTCCGGCGACGTTGATACCAATTCCAGTTTGGAAGTTTTCACGTCGAGGAGTGGCCCCAGCTCATAAACATTCGTGTAACCGTAGCTGTAGAGGGCGATGTAGGTGGAGAGATTCAGCGAGGCGGTAGGGAGCTTTGTGGGAAACGCCACCTCCGAGCCAAGGAAGTTGTTGTTGCAATAAATCAGAATCCTCGTGTCCTTGTCGGGAAACAGACGGCTGAGACTCTCAACTGTAATATCCGGAAAACTCAGGTTGATCGCTCCTTTGATGTGCAGCTGATCAAACTTCTGCCTGCTGCGCGCGTCCATCACAACAGTTCCCGGCTCGCTGCTCATCCGCATGAAGTCCTTTTCCGAAAGCCGGCGTTCCTCGCGATGTTTCGCCGCTTCCGCGGAAACACGAAGGTAACCGGCCATATCAATCGCGGGGTTGGCTATTCCCGGCCGGGTTTGCGCATTAGCCAGCGGAACAACACTCAAAATCGTAACGGTCAAAAGGAACAGACGGTATTTCATAGGTTGGCCTCCTGCTACAAGAACGAGCCAACTATTAGCCGCTTGCAGTTTCACCAGAGTCTTTTTTTATGGAGCAGTGTTTAGGCTGTCAGAACCGCCTGCGGTAGCGGGCGGGCCCATCGATTGCGGAATACTGAATTCTGAATGCGGATTGCTTGCCCGCATCGGTATGTTGAATCCGCTTTATTGACCTGATGATGCGGCCTTCGACAGACGGCCAGCGCCTGGATTCTCTAAGGCGGAGCGCACTAACCAGGCCGTAACTTATGGCGACAGCTCCGACAATGATCAAAACATGCTGCTCGTCCATTTTTGGGTTGCGGTAGGGCTACTATTTCCGCGTGCACTTGTTCTGAGTTACATCCTGCACGTAAGCATTCAATTCTCCCTTTGCTTGTTTCGCGATCAGACTATCGAGAAACTCCCATTGAGCCTTGGGTTTGGCCTTGAGGATCGCTTCATAAACTTTGAGCGCTCCTTCCACGCCCGCTAAATTTACCGCCACTCTATCGTTAGCCTGTTCCGGATGCTCGATGATAAAGGCCGCGCTGGAAAACATCATCTGGCCCACAATTTCCGACGAATAGTTCTTTTTTGAGCCGCCGACCGGTCCCAGATAAGCACTGCACAATTCTATCTGAATGTCAGGAACCTGAATCAGCCAGATGGTGAACCACTCACGCATTTTCTTTGCATCCTTGTGGAAAGGTTCTGATCCCAACAACCGAGCTGCCTTGACTGCGGTGTCCCGTTCCGCCGGAGTTGAAGGGCCTCGTCCGCCTTGTGCCAACACAGATAAGGTTGTTAGCACCATCATCACCATTAGTAAGACTGGCCTAAGTAATTTTTTCACATTCATTCCTTTCCTGTTTTAACTAAGTGGGGCTCTACACGAGCGGAACGTAATCATACTCGCCCACGCCTTGTAGAACGAGAAAAGTGGCCGAGCTATCTCCGCTGTTGGCGACGGAATGGGGTCGACGCGGGCGGACAGAATACGTATCGCCGGGGCCGAGTTCCACCCCTTCCGCCGGCTCCCGCAGTGATAATCGCAGGCGCCCCTCAATAACATAGAAGGTGTCCTGAATGTAGCTGTGGCAATGCCAGGGGACCTGCTGCGTCGGTGATATCTGGAGTTCACTGATGCGGAACCCCGGCCGCTCAGCATG
>JBDTOI010000218.1:0-6638 GCA_039933315.1 Pyrinomonadaceae bacterium | reverse complement strand
CCCGTACGCACGGTGGTGTGACAGGGAAAGCTGGCGACAGCCTACCTATGTCGATATGACCTAAATTGCCATCTAGGGTTTGGGAGTTTGCTGTGGCGCCGTGCCGTCGTTTCGTTTCAAGACCGGAGGCGGCGGCGCTTGCTTGTCGGCCGGCTTCTGCTCACCACCCTCGGTCGGCGAAGTCGTTTCTTCCGGTGTCGGCAGACGTCGTTTCAGCGTTGGGCGGCCCGGGGCGCCGTTCTCGCCGCTTTCGATGGTGCCGGCTGACGAGGCCCGCGCATTCGAGAGCCGCAACAGGCGGCCACGCACGCGCTGGAACTCAGAACTGCTGATTACATACTCGTCGCGTTCGGGAAAGCGCGCAGCCAGTTCAATCGAGGCCATGCGTCGTTCCGGTGGCGCCGGATGCGAGGCGAAAAGTTTTGAAATGAAGCCTGGTTTCTTCTTGTTCTTGGCTTCCAGCTTTTCAAACATGGTAGCCATCGCATTCGGGTCATAGCCGGCAGCCCACATGTACTGAATTCCCAACTTGTCCGCTTCTTCCTCTGCTCCTCGGCTGAATTTCATAAAGCCGAGCAGGGCGCCGAAATTGCCACCCTGATAGATGGCCTGACCAATGCCACCACCTAAAACTATCGCCGGAATCAAAATGGCATACTGTGCGATGGTCGCCTTGGTTTGCATTTCCGAAGCATGGCGAGCAGCTACGTGGCTAATCTCGTGAGCCATCACTCCGGCCAACTCAGCTTCGTTGTCAGCAGCCAGGATCAATCCCTTGTTCACATAGAAGAACCCGCCCGGCAGCGCGAAAGCGTTGACCTCATCCGAGTCGATGACTTTGATTGTAAAAGGAACCTTGGCATCGGAGTGAAGCACGATGTTCTGACCCACGCGGTTAACGTACTCGGTGATAATTGGGTCGTCGATGAGCTTTACGGCCTTATCGATTTCGGCGGCCTGCTGCCTTCCCCACTTGACCTCTTTTTCGGTCCCACCGCTCATCTTGGCAATAATGCCTTTATTGATGTTTCGCTTGCCGATAAGCCTCGGGTCTTCGTTGGTTGAAAGCGGCTTGGTGTTGGTGGATACCGGGCTGGGCGTAGCGGTTGCGGCCTTGCCGGTTTCTGTGCTCGGCGACTTCTGCTGGTCCTTCTGCGGTTGCTGCGGACCGGCGCTGGCGGCAATACACGTGGTCCACAGGCCGGTGGCCAGGACCGTTGCGGTGATTGCGCGGGAGAAGCGACTCTTCATTTTCAAACCTCCAAACATAATGACCGAGGTCGTAAGACAAAAGACGGGGTTGGAATTCTGCCTCTTGGTACGTTCGCGTTTGCGGTGCCGCGAGCGATGTCTTTTTCAAATCAGTGGCTCGCGCCTGCGTAACCGAGCATTTAAGGGAGCTACAGCATTTTCGGCACCCAGCTTTGATGCCTGGGCGATACCGGAAGGTTGCGCCTGTTTTGACTTCCGGACACAACCATTCGCTAAAGTTTCAATCTGCTTTGCTCGAAGGGGGAAACTGACTGCTGCGGTTATTATAGGCTCACTCCATTTAAAAGCCCACTAGATTGCGGAGCCGTGTTACCCGTGTTACAGTCCGTGGCCACAACCGACCGACGGCGTCCCTTCGCTGAATAGATGCGCGATCCCGAAAAAAAGTCTATTAAACCGGGCCTCCACCCACGAACAAAACGCAGTAAACCAACTATTTCGATCATTGGCGGGGGCCGTCTGGGCACCACTCTGGGGCGCGCGCTAGCTGAACACGATTACCAGGTGGAGGCCGTCGCCACCCTTCATCGAGCCAGCGCCGGCAGGGCCGCGAGATTGATTAGTGGCAAGACCCGGCCCTTTGCCGCTTCCGATCTCAAAGGCCTCCCCGAAAGCGAACTGATTCTGATAACTACGCCCGACGACGTTATCGGCGCGATAGCCGATCAGTTGAGTCGCAGGCCGAATTCCCCAGCTAAATCCCCGAAAACCAGGCCAACCTGCCGGGTTGTCTTGCATGCCAGCGGCGCCCTGTCGTCGGAAGTGCTGATGCCCATGCGACGGGCCGGCTTTGCGATCGGCTCGATGCACCCCCTGGTATCCATCAGCGATCGCAAGGCAAAGACTGGAGCCTTTCAGCACGCTTTTTTTTGTCTGGAGGGAGATGGCGGCGCGCTGAGGATGGCGCGTTCGATTGTGCGCAGTTTGGGCGGGGAAAGCTTTTCCCTGGATTCGCGAGATAAGCCGCTGTATCACGCTGCGGCTGTCATGGCGTCAGGCCATGTGACGGCGCTGGTGGACATTGCCATGGAAATGCTCATCGAGTGTGGACTCTCGAAGTTGCGGGCGCGCTCGGTGCTGGCGCCGCTACTGCAAAGCAACGTGTTGAATCTTCTGTCTCAGATGCCGGCCCGGGCCCTGACCGGCACCTTCGCGCGCGGCGACGCTGATACGACGCGGCGGCATCTGGCGGCCATCAGGGCGCACCATCTGGATGATGCGCTGGCCGCTTACGCGATCCTGGGGAAACGATCTCTTGAACTAGCATCGCAGAACGGGATGGATCAAAAGGCTTTGGTGGAAATTCGGCAAGAGATCGATCAGACCCTGAAACTGATTCAGCGAGCCGGCTGATTGGTTCGTGTTGCTTCGCGAGATTTCGTGTCATTTCGCGGATCGTGTGCTTAGGATTCGGAGCCATACAATCCACGAATTCACACCAGGCTACACGAAGGGACACGAAATAAGCGTTTTTGTGCAAAGGCCCGCGGGTCCGAACCGGACTCCATTCCCGCCCCGTTCTAGGTGTACTATGGGGCCGCTATAGCCCACGAATCCCCCCGACGAGGTAAGACAAGCTTTGATCGAAGTCACTGAACCCACTGAAGCTGACGAGGCCAACCGAGAGCAGGCCCGCAAATGGGTCTATCTGTTTGAAGAGGGCAGCGGCGATAACAAATCCCTCTTCGGCGGCAAGGGCGCCGGCCTTTGCGAGATGACGCAGGCAGGACTTCCCGTTCCTCCCGGCCTGATTGTAACCACCGAAGCCTGCAATGCCTTCTACGCTAACAACAAACAGTTTCCTGAAGGCATGTGGGATCAGGTTACCTCAGCGCTGAAAGAGATCGAGAAGAAAGTGGGCAAAGGCTTTGGTGACGCCAACAACCCTCTGCTGGTGTCGGTGCGATCGGGAGCTGCGTTCTCGATGCCCGGAATGATGGATACGGTGCTGAACCTCGGACTCAACGAAGAAACGGTTCAGGGTTTGGCCGAGCAGACCGGGGATCTGCGTTTCGCGCTCGACGCCTATCGCCGTTTCGCCTCGTTGTTTGGCGAAATAGTCATCGGTGTCACGCATGACAAATTCGAAAGGGTAATGGATCGTTTCAAGGCGCAAACCGCCGGTGGTCGCGACACGGATCTGAAACCAGAGGAACTACGCGACATCATTACTGCCGAAAAAGAAATCATCCTCGCCGAGCACCAGGCTATTCCTGACGATCCTTATGAACAACTTCGCGTCGCCATCGCCGCCGTCTTCAATTCATGGATGGGGCGCCGGGCGGTGGATTACCGGCGGATCAATCGGATTCCCGACGACCTGGGCACAGCGGTAAACGTGCAGGCAATGGTCTTTGGTAACATGGGTGCCAACAGCGGCACCGGCGTCGCCTTTACGCGCAACCCTTCAACCGGCCAGAAGCAGTTGTACGGCGAATACCTTCTTAACGCGCAGGGCGAAGACGTCGTGGCCGGCACGCGCACCCCGAATCCCATCAGCCAGCTAAAGAAGGAACTGCCCAAAGTTTACGAAAAGTTTTCCGCCATCACGCAATTGCTGGAAAAGCATTATCGCGACATGCAGGACCTCGAGTTCACGATCGAGCGGGGCAAACTCTGGATGTTGCAGACCCGCACCGGTAAGCGCACCGGCGCCGCAGCCGTGCGCATCGCCGTGGACATGGCCAGCGAGAAGTTGATCGATCGCGCTACCGCCGTACAAAGGGTGACTCCGGAGCAACTCGATCAGTTGCTGCATCCGACGGTGGATCCCAAGACTGAGGCCCGCGTGCTCGCGACCGGATTGCCGGCCAGCCCGGGAGCGGCCCACGGCAAAGTCGTGTTCAGTCCGGACGAAGCGGAAGAGATGGCGCGCGAAGGAGCCCAGGTCGTGCTGGTGCGGCAGGAAACCAGTCCCGACGACTTTCACGGCATGGTAGCGGCGCAGGCGATTGTCACGGCGCGAGGTGGCATGACCAGCCACGCCGCGGTAGTGGCGCGCGGGATGGGTAAGACATGTGTCTGTGGCGCTTCCGATCTGCTAATCGATTACAGCCAGCAACAGTTCAGTGTGAACGGCGAGATCGTTACCAAGGGAGAGTGGATCACAGTTGATGGCTCAACGGGCCGGGTCTTTCTCGGCAAAGTACCCACGATGCAACCTTCCCTCGGCCCTGATTTCTACGAGCTCATGAAGTGGGCCGATGGCTTTCGCCGCCTAAAGGTGCGAGCGAATGCCGACACGCCGCACGACGCCAAGGTGGCGCGTGCCATGGGCGCCGCCGGCATTGGCCTCTGCCGCACTGAGCACATGTTCTTTGGCGATAAGCGACTGGCTTGTATGCGCGAGATGATTCTGGCCGACGGCATCGGCGCGCGCGAAAAGGCGCTGGAGAAACTTCTGCCACTCCAGCGGGGTGACTTCATCGGCATCTTTCGTGAGATGGCTGGTTTCCCGGTAACGATTCGCCTGCTGGATCCGCCGCTGCATGAGTTCCTGCCTAATGTTGACGAACTGCTGGGCGAGTTAGCGGAGCTGAAGATGTCTCTGCGCCAGGCCCGCACCCTCGCTGACATGGACATTCTGCTCGATCAGATTGACGAGAAGCGCCAATTGTTGCATCACGTCAACCGCATACGCGAAACGAATCCGATGCTGGGTTTCCGCGGCTGCCGCCTGGGGTTGCTGTTTCCCGAAGTCACCCGCATGCAGTGCCGCGCCATCTTTGAAGCCGCATGCCAGGTAAAGGGCGAGCGGAGTCAGGTGATGTTGGAGATCATGGTGCCGCTCGTCTCAGCCAGCGAGGAGTTGGCGCAACAGGCCAAGCTGATTAACGAAGTGGCGCGTCAGGTGACAGGCGAGCATGGGATGAAAATCGAGTATGAAGTGGGCACGATGATCGAGCTGCCGCGCGCGGCGTTGACCGCGGACAAGATTGCCGCACATGCTGCGTTCTTTTCCTTTGGCACTAACGATCTGACGCAAACAACTTTTGGTTTGAGCCGCGACGACTCAGGCCGGTTCCTGCCTGCCTACGTCGATCGCAAGATTCTGCCTGACGATCCGTTTCAGGTGCTGGACCGTGAAGGCGTGGGGGAACTCGTCCGCATGGGCACCGAGCGCGCCCGCAGCGTGAAGCCTAATCTAAAAGTCGGGATCTGCGGCGAGCACGGCGGAGATCCGAAGTCGATCGCTTTCTGCAATGAAATCGGGTTGGATTATGTCAGCTGTTCGCCTTACCGCGTTCCGGTCGCGCGCCTGGCCGCCGCCCAGGCCGAGCTGGAAGCGATAGGCAAAGCCGCGGCTGCTAAGAACCTCCCCGAGAAATGAGATCCGTCGTTTTGCAGAGCTCTTCAGATCGTTTAATTTGTTCCCCTCCCCTTGGGAGGGGTTAGGGGAGGGTTTAGGCACTGCACCCCGACGCAACATCACGCGGGCTTAAGCCCGCGCGCCAATAGTTGTTTTGTGCCGTCGCTAACTTCGTCCCTCCCTTAGCCCCTCCCAAAGGGAGGGGAATAGAGATGAATTTTCGCCGGACTTACTACCGGCTATTCGCCTGGCGCAACCAATCGATAACCCACACCTCTGACGGTCAGGAGATGACATGGCTTCGCCGGATCGTCTTCAAGATATTTCCTTAGTCTTACGACAAAGTTATCAATCGCGCGCGTGTCCGTGTCCTCGCTCAAGCCCCAGACATCTTCCAAAATCGCCTTTCGCGAGACCACATTGCCGGCGTGCTTAATCAAGTAACGTAGGAATTGTGCTTCCATCAAAGTCAATCTGATCGTTTGTTGGGGAGTGCGCAGCTCCAGTTTCCCAAAGTCTATGATACGGCCATCAAAGCGAAACTCTTCCGGCTCCGTTTCGGCAGTGGGCGGCCCGCCCTCTCCGCCAGCTAAGTTCGATTGATCTCGGTGAAACCATTCGCGACGCCGAAGTAAGCCATTCAGTCTGGCCAGGAATACCGACAGCTCAAACGGCTTTGACAGATAGTCGTCGGCTCCGGCTTCGAAACCCCGCAGTACATCTTCCGGCCGGCCGCGCGCCGTCAGCATCAGGATAGGGACATAATGTGCGGCCGCTCGAAGTTCGGCAGCTACTGCGAATCCATCCTTGCCCGGCAACATTACGTCGAGCACCAGCGCATCGTAGCGTTGCTGCTCATGGACGAGCAGCGCCAAAGCTGTCTCGCCGTCGCCTACGGTGTTTACGGTGTAGCCCTCCGCTTCCAAATTGAAGCGTAAGCCATCAGCAAGGTGCTGCTCATCTTCCACTATCAACACAGTGCTCATTGTCTCTACCGTCGGATTGTAGGGGCGGCACTCCGTGGCCGCCCCTCTCTTACGCAATATGTCACCAGACG
>JBDTOI010000217.1:0-6652 GCA_039933315.1 Pyrinomonadaceae bacterium | reverse complement strand
CCAGGGAGGGGCGCCCACGGAGGGACGCCCCTACAAGGTTTCTTCGAGATTCTCTTCCTGCTTACCGGCTCGCGTAAACCCGCGTTCTGATCCACGGATGAAGCTTACCAGATGCGCCACATTTTCATCTTCTACCTTCTCCATCTCACGCAGGGCATCATCCAAAGGCATACTTGATCGGAATAGCAACTGATAAGCGGCCTTCAAGGCGCGCGTTGTCTCAGGGGAAAAACCTGCGCGACGCAAACCAACTGAGTTCACTCCCCTGACGCGCGGCGGATTTCCATCAGTGATAAAGAAAGGCAATACATCCTGCACGATTTTGGATTTGCCGCCCACCATGGCATAGCGACCCATGCGGACAAACTGGTGCGCGCCGACATTGTTAGAAAGAAACACGTGATCTTCGACCGTGATATGGCCGGCCAGCGCCGCGCCATTGGCAAAGATATTGTCGTCGCCAATCCGGCAATTGTGCGCCACATGCACTCCGACCATAAGGAAGTTGCGATCGCCGATGTTGGTAGTCTTCCCTTCGCCGCTGGCCCGGTGCAAGGTAGCAAACTCGCGGATCAGATTATCGTCGCCAATATTCAGGCGGCTCGGCTCGCCCTGGAACTTTACATCCTGAGGTTCGCCGCCGAGGACCGCATGCTCGAACACCCGGTTGCGCCGGCCCAAAGTGGTAAACCTTTTGATTACCGCCTGGGCCGCAATTTCACAGTGCTCGCCGATCACCGTATGGTCTTCAATCACGGCGTAGGGGCCCACTGAGACGCCGGCAGATAGCTCGGCCAGCGGGCTGATGATGGCAGTCGGGTGAATCGGCATCAAGGCATCCTAAATCCTAAACCCGAAATCATGAATAGCAGAATGGTTAGCGCGCAAAAAGCCGATTGAAATGGGTAATCTGAGCCTCGTTTGAACCTCCGGTTCAAAGGCTTTTCTGCTTGCCTTTGTGTAACTGGGCCTCTATCATGGCTGGGCTGCCAAATTGGGTCTGTTTATAGTAGTTTTCTTAGGTTTTTTAACGATAATCGCATTTTGTTACGGTGCGCCCGCCCCATCGGCGCCTTTTCCGGAGAATAATTTATTGTTTAGTGATCAATTCCGCCGCGGCGAATCAGATGAAGGCAAGCTCAGCGGAGTAAAGGGCTCGAAATTGATTTCGGGCCTTTCCAACGTCGCCTGGAAGGCTTTCCAGGCCGTCAATACCCTGCTGCCTGAAGGTGAAAGTGTCCGTCCCAAATGGGCGCCCGGACCGCTCCTGAAGTCCTACGAACGCACGTCTCCCCCGCTGGGATTCCCACGCGAGACCGACAGCCTTTGCCCGCGTTGCGTCAAGGAAGTTCGTGACGCAGTCATCACGGGTGAAACCACCCTCGAGTCATTGATGAACGCACATCCGGGCGAAATCAAGGCCCAGATCCTTGAGGAAGATGGTTGCGTCATCATGCGCAAGACTTGCCCGAAACACGGCGAGTTTACCGACGTGATGGCCACTGATCCCGCATTTCTGGAGCGAATTGAATCACTGTTCTTTGGTCGCGACTTTCGCGCCGCCGAAGACAAGCACGTGCACCATCACGGCACCTCAAATATTAAGTTTGGCCGCGGCGCGGTTCTGACTGTGGATCTGACCAACCGTTGCAACATGATGTGCAATCCCTGCTTCATGGATGCGAACCAGGTTGGCTACGTTCACGAGCCGACGTTTGAAGACACAAAAGCGATCCTCGATCGCGCGGTCTCCTTCAAACCCAGGCGTCAGATAATTATCCTCTTCTCCGGCGGCGAGCCAACCCTTTCGCCTTATTACCTGGAGGCAGTGGCGTACGCGAAAAAGATCGGGTTCTACCGCATCCTGGCAGCCACCAACGGCATACGCTTCGCCGAAGACATCGAGTTTTGCAAAGCCGCTAAGGAAGCGGGCCAGCATGGTGTCTATCTGCAATTTGACGGCGTCAGCGAAGAGAAGAACAAGCACCGCGGCGTCGGCAATCTGTTCGACGTGAAACTGCGCGCGATTGAGAACCTTGCGAGTGTCGGCATCAAAGTGACGCTGGTAACGACCATCGTGAATACGATCAACAACGACGGCATCGGCCAGATTGTTGAGTTTGCCGCGCAGAATATCGATAAGGTGCAGACCATCGCGTTCCAACCCGTTTCGTTCACCGGCCGCGATGAGGACATTGCCGACGATCTGCGCATCAAGCAGCGTTACACGCTGGCGGGCATGGCCCACGATCTGCAGGATCAACTGGGCGGGCGTTTGAAGGCGCTGCGCGACTGGTATCCGCTCTCGTCTTACTCAGCCTTCACCAGTGTGATGGACATGCTGCAAGGGGCGGATGCGCCGTGGGGTTGGTCGTCATGCAATTGTCACCCGAACTGCGGCATCTTCACGCTAATCGTGGTTAATAAAAAGACCAACGAGTTTACCTCGCTGTTTGACTTCTTTAACTACGAACAGTTCATGAAGGACGTGGCCGTGATTACCGACACGGCTCGCGGGAAGAAACTATCTTATGCGCAGCTGGGAATGGCGATCATGCGCAACTTCGACGCTGCCCGGGCGCCGGAAGGGTTCCCGATCTCGCAAATTATCAACTTGTTCAAGCCGTCATCGACCAACAGCAACTCGGACCGCAACGATCGCATGAAGGTGCAGACCGCTGCGGAAGACCCGAGCGACATCTGGCGCGTGCTCTGCGTCGAAGGTATGTGGTTTCAGGACCTTTTCAACTACGACTTTCGGCGGACGGAGATGTGTGTGATTCCCTACGGGACGCAGGAAGGCGAGATTTCATTCTGCGCCTACAACACCGGGGTCGGCTGGCGCCAGATTATCGAGAACATGCACAAGACCGCGAACCTCGCCGAGTGGTACGAAGAGCATGGCCGTCATGCGGTTTACGCCGCTGGCCACAACGTGCCCGGCATTGCAAAGAAACACTCGCTCAGTTTGCCGATCATCCAGGCCGTCCTCGCCGAAGATGCGGATGAAAAGCCCGTGGTCGTAACTCCCTATCTGCTGGACGAGCACGAGGAAGAAGTCGTTTCGGCTTAGCTCGGTTGCTTCGCCTCAAGGGCCCCCTTCCGTAATAGTAATAGCAGTGACAGCATGATTTTTGACTTGCTTCGGTCCCTCCGAAGCAGCATCTCTATTTCCCACTAAGGAGACATCACATGCGAAAGAACCTCATCGCCTTCGGCGTGCTAGCAGCCATTCTGGTTAACCCCAATTTCATGCGGGGTATTTCACAAACTCAGCAGCAGCCAACTTCGCCTGAGTTACTCAAGTCATCACCCTTTCTGGCGGAGGATACGCCCATAAAACTCCGACTTATGCAAACGCTCTCTTCTGGCACATCGAAGGTTAATGACAAAGTTGATTTTGAAGTGGTCGAGGATGTAAAGGTTGGAAACATTGTTGTTGTTCCCCAAGGAGGAACAGCAATCGCCACAGTAACAGAAGCGCGCACCAAGAAAAGCTTTGGACGATCGGGAAAACTAAACGTGAATATTGATTACGTTCGTTTGGGTAATGGCGACAAGGTTGCTTTGCGAGCGGTAAAGGGTGGAACTGGTGGCAGTCGAACCGGAGTTATGACGGGCGCAGTAGTTGCAACAGCCATAGTCTTCTTTCCAGCCGCGCCGCTCTTCTTTTTCATTAAAGGCAAAAATATTACCATTCCAAAGGGCACCGAAATTACGGCTTATGTTGCAGCAAATACCGCGCTTAACACGGTTGCGGCTGCGAGCCCAAGTGCGGCCCCAAGCAATGCCTCCGCTCAGCCGCCAGACTCCATGACGACAAATGTCGCAACTATCATTGTCAGATCAGATCCTAATGGGGCTGAGATTACAATTGATGGAAAGTTTATGGGGACGACTGAATCAACTCTAAAGTTAGCGCCCGGTGAACACACGGTTAGCATTGGAAAGAGTGGCTTCAAGGAATGGAATCGCACAATCACACTGAACGCAGGGAGTAGTATTACAATCGATGCAACCCTGGAGAAGAGTCCGTAGGAAGTAGTAGTCAATAGCCAAGGGCCACCTTGCGAAGTAAGCCCTATAATTAATTACTTTTTGCTTCGGTCTTTATCAAATCCTCCGCTTTCCATTGGCGGATTGCTGCCAGTGAAGGTGCAGGGCCCAACCCCGACGGGGTTGTGTCCTCCAGCCCAGGGTTGCCGCTTCGGCTACCCTGGGAAACGATGAACGCAAACATTTCCAACCCTGAAGGGGTTGTGTCCGCGCCGCCATTCGCGGGATGGATCGGCCATGGTGAATTGACACAACCCCGATGGGGTTGAGGTTGGATATTTCCAACGTGTACTCCCTAAGAAACTAGTCCGACTATTTAAGGAGACTCACTATGTTCAATATCATGGCAAGCGGCCTACTGCTAATAGCCTTCTGCATCAACGCGGGAGCTCAGACTCCAGCCCAACCCGCCCCGCAGCAGTCCCCGGCGGCAGCAGAGCAGGGGCCGAAGATTGAGTTTGAATATAAGCTCCTAGCGACAAAACGCACTTCAACGATGGAAAAGGAGATGAACGAGGCAGCTAGTGCGGGCTATCAGTTCGCTGAGGTTATCAGCGGTGACACATTCTTTGGCGGCTCCGAGGCCCTGGTAGTGATGATTCGTTCCAAGGATGCTAATCACAAACCTCGCTACGATTACAAGCTACTTGCGACCACCAAGACGTCGACAATGCAGAAGGAACTTCAGGAAGCCGGGGACGCTGGTTTTGAGCACCGCGGCCAATCTGTCTTTAAGAAGACTTTCGGCACCGAGGTGATGGTTATCCTTGAGCGCGATAGCGACGCGAAACCCAAGGGCTGGGAGTACAAACTACTGGCAACAAAAAAGACGTCGACGATGCAGAAGGAAATAATGGAAGCGGCAGCCGCGGGTTATCAATTCGTAGGTTTTTCTTCCGGCTCGACCTTCTTTGGCGGAAATGAAGTTGTAACCATTATGCGACGTCCTCGGGACTGAGCTGGTCTGGGGGACTAAGCTTCGCACGCGCACGGAAGTTTTATAAGAACCAGTCTCCTCCACCTACCTAGCCTATTTGAGATTAACTTCAGAGACTCTGAATGCGTGACAGTGTTGCTGTCACGCATTTTTCTTTCCTCGACGAACGGTTGCAGCTTCAGGGAGATAGTTTTCTGAAGTTTGAGGTATTGCAGCTTGAGGTTTCGCGCAAAGACGCTAAGAAAGGAAGGACGTAAGGCGCAAAGACCAGACTCAACCCTTTGCGCCTTCTGATTTTCCTTTCTTAGCGCCTTTGCGCGAAACCTCAAGTTACCCGGCCGGCCTGTTTTAGAAAACGCGGCATCGTAATTGCCAAAAGCCTTCATGGAATCCACAGCTCCCTGGAGGAACTACCCGTGCGACGAAGATTTTTCCCCTCATTTATCCTGATTCCGCTACTTGCGGTTTCAACGACCACCCCGGTTTGGGCGCAGGCGGCCGCAATAAAAACTGTTCAAGAGTCGCAATCTCCTGCCGCTGCTTTAAGCAATCTGGACGTACTGGAGATGCTGAAGGGCGGGCTGGCCACGGACCTGATCGTCGCCAAAATAAAAGCGTCGGACTGTCATTTCGACACCTCAGTCGAAACCTTGAAAAAGCTGCAAGCTGACGGAGTCCCGGGCGAGATTATTATGGCCATGATCGTGGCGGGGAAAAGGCCGGCCATGGCGAATGAGTCTGCGTCCCCGCCGTCGAAAGCCACGATCAAGATTCCGGCCGGCACGGTGGTGGATTTTGAGACAGCCTATGCGATCAATTCTCAGGAGTTTCGCAAGGGCGACGCGATCAGCTTCCGCGTAGTGAACCCTGTCATTGTTGACGGCGCTGTCCTGATCATCCAGGGCGCAACCGCCACCGGCATTGTCACCAGAGCTGAACGCAATGGACACTTCGGCCGCGCTGGCCGCATCACCTGGATGATGAAGGAAGTGACCGCGGTGGACGGCAAGCGGCTGCCGCTCCAGTTTAGCGGGCACACCGTGGGCGATAGCAAAGGAGCGAAAGTGGCGACGCAAATTATCCTTACGGGAATCCTGCTCGGTCCGATAGCTCCGGTGGCTCTGTTGGGAGGGTTAAAGCGAGGCGAGAATGCTTACATTCCGGCAGGCAAACGGTTTCAGGCGATGGTCAGTAGTGACACTAGCGTCACTGCCTATCTCATGCGGTTCTAAGTGAACAAAATTATTCCGGCCTTTTCACGGCGCGGAGCTCGGCTGCTATCTCGGTAGTCCTCATCGCCAGTTCTTCAATCTTCTGCACCCGCGCTCTAGCTTTCTCACTGAGGTCCTCGCGCAGGAGCAGCTGGGCGTGGCCAAGTACTCCCGTCAACGGATTATTGATCTCATGACGCACTCGTGCGACCAGCGCGGCAACTTCCGCGATAGTAGTTTCGCGTTCTGCGAGTCGTGCGCGCAGTTGTTCCTCTGTCAGGTTCTCCAACGCATCTGAATGAGATTCTGGGCTCATCTCGACACTCTCCTGGGACGTGGGATTAGTAAACGAATGCTAAACGCTTGCCTGGGGCGGGCGCGATATTGTGCTTTGAATCAGATGTAAGGGCAAGGAAAAAGTAGCACCCAATCGATTTGTAGGGGCGGG
>JBDTOI010000216.1:0-6690 GCA_039933315.1 Pyrinomonadaceae bacterium | reverse complement strand
GTGATTGAGATGAGGTTCATCACAGACTGAAGTCTGTGCCACTTCGTTGAGTCTGATCTTTGGAGAACGTCATGAAGATTCTTTTCAGAACCCTAACTACGCTCATAGCCTTCCTGGTTCTCAATTGCGCATTTGCAGTTTCAATCAATGCGCAAACTGATTGGTCAAAGATCGAGATCAAAACGACCAAAGTCGCCGGCAACATCTACATGCTCGAAGGTGCCGGCGGGAACATCGGCGTGTCCGTCGGGCCTGACGGCATCCTCATTGTTGACGATCAATACGCGCCGTTGGCGGATAAGATTAAAGCCGCGCTGAAAACCCTGGGCGACGGCAAACTAAAATTCATCCTGAATACGCACTATCACGGCGATCATACCGACGGCAACAAGGTGTTTGGTCCCGAGGCCCCCATCATTGCGCACGCCAACGTGCGAAAACGCCTTTCCACCGAGCAGGTATCAAAGTTTTTCAATCGCACCACGCCGCCTGCTCCCAAAGAAGCCTTGCCCGTGATTACTTTCGAACAGGCCGTTTCGGTATTTTTCAATGGCGAAGAGATCAAGGTCGTACACTTTCCGCGCGGTCATACCGACGGCGACAGCGTAATCTTCTTCACGGGTGCGCTGGTGGTGCACATGGGCGACGATTTCTTCGCGGGAAGGTTTCCGGTGGTTGATCTGGAGGCGGGTGGCGACGTCGAAGGCTTGACGAAGAATGTAGGCGACCTGATTGAAAGGCTCAGCAAGGTGCCGGGATTGAAGATTATTCCCGGGCATGGCCCGCTTTCAACGATAGACGACCTGAGGGCCTACCATCGAATGCTGTTGCAGACGACCGACATCGTGCGCAAACGCATGGCTGCGGGAAAGACCCTCGATCAAGTTAAAGCGGAAGGGCTGCCGGAGGAATGGAAGTCGTGGGGCACCGGCTTCATCAAGACCGATCGCTGGCTGCAGTTGATCTACACCAGCCTTTCCGCCAAGCGGCCGTAAGCAAACATTGTAGGGGCGGCACTCCGTGGCCGCCCCTTTCTTAAAATGGCCGCTCACGGAGGACGCCCTGGTGATGAAGAAGGGGCGGCCACGGAGTGCCGCCCCTACAACCTCTGCGACGCTGAACCGATCAACTAAAACTGTTTCCCGTAGTACACAAAGAGCGCGTTGTTGCCGCGACCGTGATTGGCTATGGCGTACCCGGCGGATAACGCGCTGTCATGCGTGGTCTGCAAAGAGACGCCGGGAGTGATGTAGCCAAAGCGATTGCGCCCACTGAACCAATCCACCGTGAAACTGAATCTTTCCGCAAGCGGCTGCTCGTAGCCGGCTATCGCCCCGATCTTCGCCCCGTCTCCGTCCTGACGATGCACCAGGGCATAGGTCCCGCCGGTGAAGCGCGGGCCGTAATTGCCTTTCAACTGCTTGCTGAACACCGTGTAGCACAGGCCGAAGGTATCCGCACCGGCCCGATGCGTAACCGGCGCGTACAAAATGCATCCCGCCGATCCCGCCGTTCCTTTACCTTCGTTGTTATGAAACTGCCACTTGATATTCGGTTGCACTTCGATCGGCTCGCCGCCGCCGGGAACTCGCGTGTACGAGACGTTGGCGCCAACTTCGACGTTGTGGCCCACGCCCACGACTGCCCGCGGAAGAAAGTTGTGGTATGCGTCTTCCCTTTGTGAGGCGTAGTTAGTGATGTAGTCCATTTCCAAATAGAGCTTCTTCGTTGCCACTACATCGGTCGAGGGGACACTCATCAGTGAGGATTGAGCGCGGGTGGAGCTTTGTCCGATCAGGACGAGAAACAATGTGATCAGGAAGGCCGTTGGTGTGCGTTTGTACATAAGAGGCCGTTTAGCTACCAGGCAGAAGCCCGACCGTCCGGGAGCGCTCGATCTCCATACTAACGGGGAGCCCTCCCTGACGGTCGGGCTTCTGCCTGGGTGATCTGAGACAAGAAACTTTCCCCGGCTGTTAGTTGCAAACCAAAGTTCTCCGCAATTGTCTGGCCGATGTCCGAGAGCGACGCGCGGGTGCCGAGATCCACGCTGCGGGCAGTTTTCCCGAAGGCGAGCAGCGGTGCGTACTCGCGCGTGTGGTCAGTGCCCGGGTAGGTCGGATCGTTACCGTGGTCGGCAGTAATGATAACCAAATCGTCTTCACTCATGGCCGCTTCAATCTCCGGCAGGCGGGAATCGAAATGCTCGAGGGCCCGGGCGTAGCCTTCCGTGTCGCGGCGATGGCCGTAGAGCATGTCAAAGTCCACCAGATTTGAAAATATCAAGCCGCGCGTTTTGTCTCCTAAAGCGTGAATCGTTTGATCGATTGATTGCTCGTTGTTCTTCGCGCTCAGGTCCTGAGTCACACCCATCGAATCGTAAATCGAAGCTATCTTGCCGATGCAAACTACGTCGAGACCTGCTTCGCTGAGCGCGGGGAGAAGGTTCTGGCGCGGAGGCGCCACCGCATAGTCGTGACGATTTTCTGTGCGATAAAAAGCGCCGGGCTCGCCCAGGAACGGCCGTGCGATCACACGACCCACTTCGTGCTCGCCGCGCAGTATTCCGCGCGCTGTTTCGCAGATCTCATAAAGTCGTGCCAGCGAAATCACCTGCTCGTGGGCGGCAATCTGAAAAACAGAGTCTCCGGAAGTGTAAACGATCGGCTTTCCCGTTTGGACGTGTTCTGCCCCCAGTTCCTTGATGATTTCCGTCCCGGATGCCGGGACGTTGCCCAGTATGCCGGGCACGCCGGTCTCACTGATGAAGCGATCGAGGATTGTCTGCGGAAAGCCTTTTGGATAGGTCGGAAAAGCGCGCTCCAACACGATGCCGGCCATCTCCCAATGGCCCGTGGTCGTGTCTTTTCCATTCGAGCGCATCGCGCACTTGCCGAATGATGCCCGCGGGCGCGAAACCGGCGCGACTCCCCGCAATGAACGAATATTGCCGAGGCCCCAGGCGTGCAGGTTGGACATCAGTACCGCACGCGACTCGCAGATGTGCCCGAAGGTATCCGAACCGGCGTCACCCCACGCTGCCGCATCAGGCATCTCACCGATGCCGGCGCCATCAAGGACGATAAGAGTTATGCGACTGAATGGAGTCGGCATGAAAAAGGACCTCGCCGCTTTAGAGTTGACGCTGAATTGTCACATGTGCGCCGTGGGTGGCGTCAACCCGGCAGTGTCTGGCTTGGGGGCGTGCGTTAAATCGCCACTCACGGCCGCCGGCCACCTTAACATGCCAGTCACTTATCCTCTGGAGTTTTTGCGGAGCCAGGAACCTCCGGCGAAGACTTCTCTGTCGGCGCGGGAGGTGGAGTTTCCACCCGCATCAGGTCGGGCGGCGGCTTAGGCGGGGGAGGCACAGCGGAAAGTGATCCAGTTTCAGTTGAACCTTTGGATGCGCCCTGGGTTTTACTCTGCGCGCTCATGTTCTTGGCATTGTCCAGGACCGTGCTGAAGTGTAACTCGCCTACCAGCGTCAGGAAAATGAATCCCAGGGCCAACTGCTTGATAGCCTCCGGCAGGTTGGCCTGGTTCTGGTAATCGTTATAAGTATCGTTAAGCTCTTTGCGCTGTGCATCGTCAAGATTTTGAAAAGCCAGTAGAGAGGCCAACAGGTATTTCCACGCCGTCTCAAAATTTCCCAGCGCATTAATCTTGGAGATATTCTCGCCCAGGATCTGTTGCCGGCGAGCGGCACGCCAGCGATCGATATTCAGATCTATCGTTCGCAGTATGATCTTGAGAACGTAATCCGGGCCGATGGATTCCTCCCGGCCATCAGGTGTCTTGATCACCGCAATGCGCGCGCGCATCACTACCATGGCGCCGAATCCCGCCGCCAGCGCAGCGATAAACAGGTTGCCAGATAACGAGCCAAAGGTGGCTGGAAATTTTACAATCAGAAGAAACGCCAGCAGCGAGATGTAACCGTTGAGGAATACATACACCATGCCGTAGGGGCTCTTCACGGCTTTCAGAGGCTCGTCTCGATAGCGCGAAGCAATTTCGGCCAGGCCCACCAGCGCTCCAAATAAGAACGAGGCGATAAGCGCCCGCACCATGTCTGTTTGACTGTTGGTGATGCCCGGTACCAGCACCAGAAAGATCACCAGGAGAAATAGGACGAGGAAGAAGAAAAATTTATAACTGTCTAACCGGGCCAGAACTGACATGAGGATTGCGCTCCTTCGCCGGTGTGAGTATTGCGAAAGGAAAGCCCGCGATGCTCGCATTGCTACGAGCCCGTTGTCGTTTGTTCAAACCAGAAACCTAGGGAGTGGTGTTTCTACCTAATCTAATGGTGTAGTTTCCGGCTGGATCCGAAGTATCAACCAGCTCGACAAGGGATTTACTGCCCAGGTATTTGATTACTTCCCACAATGTCTCGAATTGAAAGTTTTTAATGTCGGCGTTAAGTTTGTGCGCGAGATCGTGCAAACCCATCTCTCTATTCGGGGCCTCTTCCAGTTGTCTGATGATCGGCTGGCCGTAAAAAATTAGAGCCTCGTCAAGCGCAGCCTGCGCCTGCGAAGGAGGGTTATCAGGACTACTCTTCTCCGAGCCTGACAACCAATCCAGCGAAAATTGTTTTCTGATGCTTTGCATCTAATAAGTTACCTTTCAATCCCAGCAAATCCCTGGTGTCGACCTGGAACTGGATCATCATCCAAATGGGTGATCAAGTCAACAGTCCGGTTAACTAGCGCAATCTTCATTGTTTTGGCGCCATGTAACCCTCGCGCGCCCGCACGTTTGGCTTGCCCGTGACGCCGCGAACTTCGACCTTGATAGCCCGGTATTTGCCATCACGGGCTTTATTAGTTGGATAATAACCGAGGCTATACTGCGTTCCAATTTCATTGGCAACTTGCGCAAATGCCGCCCGCGCATCCTGCAGGCTGGCCGCCACAAAGTTTCTGCCACCGCTCGCTTTCGCCAGATCGTCCATCTCGCGCCGGGCCAGGTTGTAAAGATTACGGCTGATTTGCATCTTTTCGAACGGGCCAAGGCGGCAGAAACTTTCGTAGTCTTCTGGCCGCGCCCCCGGCACAAAGATCCGGCGGTAGCGCTCGAGTTGTTTCTGCGAAAGAGTTAGCCGGCCATCGTCTTCGCAGTCCTTCATTAAACGATCTTCGACGAAATCTTCGGTGTTCACCTGTATGAAATAGCAGGCGACGCCCGCGCGCAGAAGTTTTGCGCGCGCGTTCTCAAAACCGGATTCGCTCGAGGAGTCCACCCCATCAGTCAAAGCAACTACAGCGCGCCGGCCACGAAACTCATCCGACGGAGGAGCGCTGAAGACCTCGCGGGAAATTCGCTCAAGCGAATCGTAAAAAGGCGTCCCACTGCTACTGCCCAGATTCTGAACGGCCCCGCGCAATACTTTTCTGTCGGCAGTCAGTTTTGCCAGAACTTCAACGGTGGCCATAATGGCCGGGCTTTTCTGGTCCGTGTTAAAGGCCACGATGGCAACGCGATCGCCGGGGCGTAGCTCGTCAATGAATGCGTTAGCTGCCCTTCGAATCAGGGCCACATCAGCGCGCGTCGATCCGGAAGTATCCAGCAGCAACGCAATCTCAAAGGGCGCTTCGGTGGTGGCAAAGTTGGCCAGCTGCTGCGGCTGTCCATTCTCGAACAAAACAAAATTGCCGGCCTGCAGTCCCGCCAGCGGGCGACCTGAATTATTTGTGACCACGGCGGGAACTGAAACGAGCTGAGTATCCACTCGGACGACATCGCCATCGTCAACTTCTTCGTGGGACGGCGTCTGAGCCTTGTTGGCCGACTCAGCCGGAGTTGTGGTCGCGCTATCGCCCACTCTTCGCGGTCTTTGTTTCTGGTCAGCGTTGGGAGACTGGGCAGAAATAAAAGCAAAGCACCCGCACAGAAAAGCCAGCGAGACAGCGAGACTCAGAGTCTTCGATTGTGAAACGCAATGCTGCATAGGATTAATTGCTGAAGAGGAGACGCCTAAATATACCGTCAAAACTCCGCAGGGCAAAGGGCGAGGCAGGACTAGAGCGCATTTAGTCCTCGGTCTTTAACGCTGAAAGCGTTGGCTAATTTCAGCCCAGGGTTGCGCTTTGGCAACCCTGGGAAAGAAGCGAACTTTCAGAGTTGCGGCAAAACCAACAGGCATCTTACTCCCAGGGTTTCAAAGCAAACCCCGGGCTGAAATTAGCGAACGCTTTCAGCGTTAAATTCAAACTGCATCAGTACTAGTTTGTTACTAAACTTGACACTCCTTTGTGCTTCTCTTAGGATGACCTCGCCCCCCAAAGGCAAAAAGAAACCCGCGGTGAACGTCAACGGACAGGAGCCAGGGTTTCTTAATAGTTGTTTTGAAAGCACAGGCACGTATGTCAATGGTAGACGGCTTCCCTTACAAGGAAGAGGTTGGGGGTTCGAGTCCCTCCGTGCCTACCATTGAAAGTGTTCTGCTTTGACAAATTGGTTTTCCCTGCGGAGTCGTAGTTCAGTTGGTTAGAACGCCGGCCTGTCACGTCGGAGGTCGCGGGTTCGAGTCCCGTCGGCTCCGCCACTTTGAAGCGGTTGCTTTTCATTGAAGAGCAGCCGCTTCAGTATTTTTCGGGATTGAATATTCCCGCTGGTTTATCCTATCTAATGTGCGACATGCTTTAGCTTGTCGTTGCGATTCGGAAAGACTCAGCAATGATC